>JAHCIP010000086.1 GCA_026129165.1 Anaerolineae bacterium | reverse complement strand
GGCTTAGGGTACTCGGCCCGGTATCCCAACAGGCTTCCAATCGGCGCGAGCGATCCAAAAAGCAGCCTCTGCGCCAGCCGCGGTGGTCGCGCCAAGATTATCTCATGGCGGAACCCTTGTAGCGTCACCGCTAATTGCAATGGATTCGGCAACCCCGTCTTTGGGTTTACCTTGGTGTCCTGGGCAAGACCGAAGAAGGTCTCGAAGAAGACCTCTATTCTGAGTGCGGGGCGCACCTCCACCAGTACGTGCATCTCTGAGTCCCCGGAGTTCCACCAGACGTGGGGCGTACCTGCGGGAACCACAACTGTCTCGCCTGGTCCGCCGGTCACTTCTTTACCCGCAATGCGGCCACGAAGCGTCCCGGCGAGCACCTCAAAGCGCTCCTCCTGCAGCGGGTGGATATGCTCGGCGGCGACAAAACCGCCCGGCGGCAAGTAGAAGTCCGCCTGCAAAAGCTCGCCGTTCGTATCGTGGGCGGTCTTGCGAAAGATGATCCTCTCTCGCGTAATGGGATGTTCGATTACGTCACCTGATTTGACCATGACCGTGCCTCCTTGGCGGGATTCGGCGGAAGCCACCCAATCAGAGCGCCGGACTGTTCGGTAAGTCCACCAGCCGGTTGTGCTGCGAGATGCCCGGCGATAGCGTGTGCTCGCCAGTGGCATAGTATCACATCGGCGGGTAGTTTGGCAATAGCTCGGTGATTTAAGGAGAGAAAATGGCTATGGCGTTCGGTAAAAAGGGGCGGCCTCCGGAGGACCGCTGGTACGCCAGCGAGAAATCTATAACGCCGTCGCGCCTTTGATCCTGCAAGTTGGCGCGCGCCGCCTGTCCATGCGCGAGGCGGCGCAGGTGGCCTGCCTGAGTATTGGCGGTCTCTATCACTATTTCCCGACCAAACGTGACCTCGTGCTGCACGGACTACGCCCCGACGCTCTGCTCCGCCACTGCCAGGACTTCCATACTCAGTTTGGTCAACTCGCCTATCTGGACCCGCGGCGATACATGGACGAGGGTATCAACGTCGTAGTCAAGGAGGTTGCCTTCTGCCGGCCCGCCATTCATGCCGCGTTGGAACTTGGCGTCGGGTCATTCTGGGAAGTGATCGAGACCCTGCTGACGTCCACAGCGCTCGAGTTCGAGGAAAAATTGCGGTGGCTGTTTCCGGAGGTGGGCGAGCAGGAGCTACATCAGTGGGGACGAGCGCTGCGACGATCCATCTGCGCGGCGCTGCTTGACAAGAGCATAAGCCCCGACGAGTTACGTGACGAGTTACGTATGCTCGTCACCGGCTATGTGAACCGCATCACGCAAGTCGGGCAAACCCTGGCCGATGCCCCTGAGCGCCACCCATGAGGCCGCCCCTAAGCCGGAGGTTCTAGATGCACAATCCCTTCGTTGTGGCTCTGACGGTCTTGATTGTCCTGGATGCCCTCGGCTGGACACTGGGGGTTCTCCCCATCCTGCGATACGCCCTTCGTCGAGGCGAACTGCCCATGACTTTCGGATTCAGGGCCCTCAGCGGTCCCTTCGAAGCTCTCGGGCTTAACGCGCTCATCGTTGCGGGCCTCGTCTATGTGGCGATCAGCCTGCTCAAGCTCCTCGCCGCCTATTGGACCTGGAACCTCAGGCTTGATGGTCCCATCCTCGAGCTCATTCTTCTCGCCATCAGCGCTATCTTCTGGTATGGCTTCGCACTTCCCTTTGGTCCAGTGGTGGGACTCCCCCAGATCCTCCTGATCGTGCTCACCTGGAAGTCCTTCTCGTAGACGAGGTCGCTGCCGTCCTTGACGCGCTCCCCACTGCGCGGCCTAATGGCAAGTTAGACCTCACTCTGCTTCCTCATCAGTTTGACATTGGCGGTTACCAATAGTATACTGTTGCGAGTGGCACACCAGTCAATGATGACCAGGGTGATGAGGTTGTTCATGTCTCCAGACGCCGAGGACGCTGTCCTCCACTCGATCCACGCTCGACTGCTCGCTGAAGACCCCACCGCTTCCGCCGATCTGTGCGAAACCTTCCTCCCTCTCCTGGCGGGCCGACTGCGCCGTCAATTCCCCACTGTTGATGCTGACCAGGTCCACGATGCTGTTGTGGATGCGCTGCTCAACTACATCGAACACCCCCAACGCTACGACCCGGCGCGCGGGAGTCTGGCCCATTACCTGACCCTGTCGGCGCGCGGGGATGTCTTGAACCTGCTACGGCGCGAGACACGCCACAGTCAACGGCTTGTCCCTCTAGAGGATGGCGAAGACGATGTCGAAGTTGAGCGTCGGCTGCGGAATAGTGGAGTGAAGACACTGGAAGACCTGGCGGTGGCCGCCGCAACGTCCACCCAGGTCAATGACCTGTTACAGGCGGTCAGCCGCAGTGACGCTGATCAACACATCCTCGACTTGATGCTGGATGGCGAGCGCGACACCGCGGCCTTTGCCGAGGCGTTGGGACTGCAGCACCTTACGGTGGTGGAGCAACGCCGTCGGGTCAAGCAGTACAAGGACCGACTCATCAAGCGTCTTCAACGCGAATGGCAACGACGAGGCTACCATGTCTGATCTTCTGCACCGCGCCGCGGCCCGCGCCGCGGCCCGCCCCCACTTTCTAGCGCATAGCCTGCTGGTGTACCGTACTCATGAGGGCTGGGACGAGACGCAACTGGCGGACTATCTCGGCTGCCCGCCCGCCACCCTCCCCTTGTTAGGTCTCTGCCGCCGTCCCCGCCCGGAGCCGGCCCACTTCCGCGACGACATCCACGCCATCAGCCAACGTTTCGCGTTGGACCCTGCCCGCCTCGCGGCGCTCGTCCGCCTGGTAGACGCCATCGAGGCGCTTCAGGCGGGCAGCCAGGCCGGCGTTCTTGACAGCGGGCTACTCGCCGCCGCGCGCGACCACGAGGCGGACAGCCCGGATGAGGGCGGGGACGAACTATGACCCCCCTGTGGTTGACCGAGGCGGCCGACCAGTTCTGGACCTGGGCCGGCGAGCGGGAGGGCTTTCCCCGCCGCCTGGAACGCAGTGTCGCGTTTGCGCTGCCCCTGACCATCATCGCGCTCCCCCGCCTGCGTCTCCAGACCGTTGATACCTGGCTGGCTCAACATAGTATCGCGGTCGGTCTCCACCAGGGGGACCGCCGGCTGCGCGGCTGCCTGGTCGCGTATGGCGGCTCAGGGCTGGTCTTTCTGGATGGTACCGACCCGGACGACGAGCGCCGCTTTAGCCTGGCCCACGAGATCGCTCACTTCCTCCTCGACTACCATCTCCCCCGCCAGGCGGTCCTGGCGCGCCTGGGCGGCGGGATTCGCCCTGTCCTGGATGGCCTGCGGCCGCCGACCCAGGTGGAGCGGATTGATGCCGTTCTCAGCCACACGCCGCTCGGCCTGCATCTGCACCTGTTGGAGCGCGGGGCGTGGGGGTACGCCGAGGGCCGGGTGGAGGAGGCCGAGCGCCGCGCCGACGACCTGGCGCTCGAGCTCCTCGCGCCCGCTGATGAGGCGCTACGCCGACTAACAGCCAGCGGGGAAGCCCTCTCGGTCGAGCGCGCCGTGGCCCTACTGACGGGGGACATGGGCCTGCCCCAGGCGGTGGCGGAGGGCTACGCCCGTCGTCTCGTTGGTCCTTCCCGTCCCCCGTTGTCATTTGTCCGCCGCATCGGCGCCAAATAGCCGAAAACGTGTCGAACTTGGCCGCCGGGCGGTGGAATAGAGAGTAGAACAGGCAACCAGCCAAAGGTAAGGCAAGCGATGAACGACACACTCACAGGGCCACAGATGCCCATGACGATGGAGGAGCCAGCCGCGCCGGTCGAGGTAGACGCGGTCAGTTTTCAGGAGGCGTTTGGGGAGCCGCTGCTGACCACGCTCAACCTGGAGACCTGGACCAGCGGCGAGAACCTGGCCGGGCTGTACACGCGCCTGGCGTCGGAAGTTGACGCCGCGCTACGCCAGGAGAGCCAGGTGCGCGAGGCCATCCGCGCCCAGGTATTCCCGCGCCTAGGGGCCTGGGAGGGGGCGCCGGCGTGTGCTGGCGTCTACCAGGCGACCGAAGCCGCCCTGGAGCGCGTCCATCGCGGGCTGCTGTTCAACGGCGGCGTCGAGGCGTGCGACGGGACGCAGCAGGTGCATGACACCCTGCCCTTGACCATCTTCCAGGTGGGCGTCTCGCTTGTGTCGTACAGCGGCAGCCAGGGCGCGTGGATGCATCGCCTGTTCCGCCGCGACCTGCGCATGGCGGGCAGCGACCCCATCGAGGAGGCGCTCACCCTGCTGGAGCGGCGCGAGCAGCGCGGCGGCCTCAACCAGGAGTCGCAGCGGGACGCGCGGAGCGAGTTGGCGCGGCGGGGGATTATGGCCTACGCCGAGCGGGCCATCCTGCTCCAGAAGTCGAACGCGGTGTGGCGCATGGGGCATGGCAATCCGATGCCCTATGAGTTGCTGACCGGGTCTGGTAACCTCGATCTGATGGTGGAAGCGACGAAGGTGCTGTACCAATTGCTCCTGGATCACCAGAAGTTTGTGTTCGTACCCAGCGAGCCGAGTGAACGGCTGCTGCTGACCATTGGTTATGCCCTCAACCCGTTGGAGTTCGCCATTGTGGATAGCATGACCGAGCGTATGCGCCGCATGATTGAGCACGGCCACTATCGCTGGCGGCTAACCGTCGACACGGGCGGGCTGACGCCCGACCAGTGGATCCGCCGCTTCTGGCAGGCGGTCGGGCCGGAGGTGGTGATTGGTGTGTACCGCGCCCGGCCGCTGTCGCCGCCCCAGGTGTTCTATGCCCACAAGGACCACGCCTACGAGGCCGCCCTGGTGGCGATGGCCGACAGTGTCCTCCAGGAGGTGCGCGGCTTCCCCATGCTCATTGACCTGGCCGACTCGGTGTGCCGCGCCACCTTTGGCGGCATCCTGGATGGGTCGGTGCAGACGGCGTATGCCGACGTCAACGCGCCGTTTCAGTTTCTCAGTGAACGCGCCACGCGGCGCGTGTAACAGGAGGTACGATGAACCAGGCCGATGCGAAGACTCAAGATGGCGCTCCAGGCGTGACCAAGAGCCTGCCCACCGACTTCTTTACCCGGCTCGATCAGTCGGTTCAGGCAGCCGGCGGCGAGTGGCAGACCCCGCCTGATAAGGTGGGCGCGGTGGGCTTCACCATGTTCGACTCGTCCGCTAGCGAAGACAACACCGTCACGATCCTGTTGCCTTCGGAGAACATCGGCAAGCTGCCCTCTCAGTCCCTTGTCCGCATCAAGAGCGACGATGGCCGGGTCTACCAGGGCGTCGTGGTCAATGGGCCGTTTGCCGAGGCGGACGGGTTGCGCGCCGACTCGAATATGCTGGTGGTCAGCGTGACGCGGGGCGGGATTCTGCTGCCCAAGTATCACGGGCGCGTGCAGGTCGAGATTACGGGGGAGGAGCGCGACGGCGTGGTCATGCCGCCCCGCTTCCGCCCGCTCCCCAACAGCGCCGTCTTCACCCTGGACCCGCAGGAGACGGCCGAGGTGCTCCAGGTCGGCGGCGACATGCAGCTTGGCGTCGTCGTCGGGCAGGAAGACCTGGTGGTCCACATCCCCTCCCACCGCAAGAGCGTGCTGCCCCGTCATACCGCCGTCCTGGGGACGACGGGCGGCGGCAAGTCAACCACCGTCTCGCGGCTCATCGCCGAGGCCCAGCGCGCCGGCCTGGCCGTGGTGGTCATTGATGTCGAGGGCGAGTACACGTATCTCCACGAGCCGACGGACGACCCTCAGATGCTGGGGGCGCTCCAGCGGCGCGGCCTCACGGCGCAGGGTGTGCCGCAGACGGCGCTGCGCTACCTGGTGGGCCGCGACACGGCCAACCCCGACCATCCCGACCTCAAGCCGTTCTCGCTGGAGTTCGCCCACCTCTCGCCGTATACGACGATGGACATCCTGGACCTGACCGAGGCGCAGCAGCAGCGCTTCCTCAAGGCGTATGACATCGCCAAACAGATGTTGCGCGAGCTGGACATCTATCCCCGGCGCGGCGACGCGTCCGAGGAGCAGGCCGCGCTCGAACACGATGAGTTCGAGGAGGGCTACCCGCGTCTGACGCTCGGCTTGCTCATCAGTGTGGTGTGGGCTTGCTCACAAGTCGCTGAGAAGGCGAAGGGGGACGAGATTCAGGTGGCTCATCCGGCGTTGCGCGAGAAGCGCGAGAGTCTGCTCCAGAAGGTCCACGCGGGCAAGCCGGATAGTCCGGTGAGTTGGCGGGCGCTGGGGGGCAAGCTGGGCCGCCTCAACCGGCTGCGCGTCCTGGACAACCGGGCCGCCGGGCCGCTCGACTGCGCCGCCATGCTCCAGGCGGGCCAGGTGACGATTATTGACCTGTCGGACACGGGCGCGCCGGTCCTCAACAACCTGGTGATTGCCGATGTCTTGCGAGGCATCGCCCGCCAGCAAGAGGACAACTACACCCAGGCCAAAGCGGCCGGGCAGCCCGTCGTGCCGACGCTCATCATCATCGAGGAGGCGCACGAGTTCCTGTCGGCCAAGCGCATCGAGAAGATGCAGAACCTGTTCCAGCAGGTGGAGCGCATCGCGCGGCGCGGCCGCAAGCGCTGGTTGGGCCTCGTGTTTGTGACGCAGGCGCCCGAACACCTGCCCCAGGAGCTATTGAGCCTGATCAACAACTTTGTGCTGCACAAGATCAAGGGCGAACGGGTGGTTAGCGCCCTCAGCCGTTCCATTGGCGGGGTGGATGAGGGGCTGTGGCAGCGCCTGCCCAACCTGGCGCCCGGCCAGGCGATTGTCTCCTTCATGCACCTGTCTCGACCCCTGCTGGTCGCCGTTGACCCGACCCCGGTCAAGCTGCGGATGGTGGAGTAAGTCCCCTGTCGCTCAAAATGGCCTGAAAATGTCACCGTTGCCAGGGGTCTTGTTGCTGTAGGCGCAACACGCCTCCCGTACTCTGGGGTCAAACCAGACTACAGGAGGCACCAATGGCACGACGAACAGATGGGGATCGAGTGGCGGTGATTGCCGATCTCATTAAGGAGCAACCTGGGCTGACGCCGGCAGGGATCGCTGAGGCATTGGGCCTGGACCGGTCGGCAGTGACGCGGATACTGCCGGCGCTCGAAGACCAGGGGATTCTGCTTGAGGAAGACGAACGCGGAAAGTTAAGCCTGTTCCGATGGTGGTAGTGAGGGTCATGGGATAGGCAAAGTTAGACCCTCCACGGGTTATGGTGGAGGGTCTAACTTCCTGAACTGCGCGCTTATGATACCCTAGAATGGGTCAAATCGTAAAAACGAGGCTGTCAAGCGCGCTCCATTTGTTTCAGTACCCTAGATCGGGTCCATGACTCAGAAACATGACAGGAAAAACGCAATCTCTCAGGCTCATCATCGAAGTTATAGACGAATTCGAAGACAAGCCCCTCTACCTCTTGACAAAGTAGGCGATGAGAAGTATACTGGCCATAGTGTATTCAAGGGCGCTTCATTTGGGTGAAATAATCTAGGAGGTGATAGACTATGAAGGGCCGAGCACAAATCATTCATGATGAAGTTTACATCCGTGTTTGGTTTGAACAGATTGGCAACTGCGAACGTTTCCAAGCGGTACGCCGTCTGTTTCTGACGCACTTTCCTGAAGCGCGCTGGGATCATGTGGGCAAGACTTGGGTTCGGCTTATCTCTCGTAAGGGCCATATCTTACATTTCTCGAAAAAAGTCTTCGGAGTTACAGGGGTCATGGTTCATGATAGTACTACAGAACGAGGTCCGCGTCAACTGCGACTGTTCTAGCCTCAGAGTGTGCGTTTGGTCCTGAATTGCCCTAAAAGTGTTGCGTTATGGGACACAGGCGCATGATACAATGGGATGCAGAACAACATCCTAGCGGAGGCAACTTATGTACGATGAAGCCACAAACAAAACTGCACGTATGCTGCAGATCGAAGCCCTCTTGCTAACCCACCCTGAAGGGCTAACACAGGCGGAAGTGGCCCGCCGTATTGGAGTCAACCGCTCCACTATCCACCGCTATCTCCCCGACCTTACCGACCAGTTCGCCATCTATGAGGACAACGGGCGGCTCGTCATCAACCGCGACACGTATCTGACCAATGTCCGATTTACCCTGCACGAAGCAATGGCGATGCACCTGGCAGCGCGGCTGATGGCGACGCGGACAGACAAGCACAACCCCCATGCGGCCTCAGCGTTGCGGAAAGTGGGCGTAGCGTTGGAAAGACTTGCCCCTCTGATGAGCCAGCATGTGGCTGCCTCGGCAGATAGTATGGACGACCAGGCGCAGCGTCATGACCCTGTATATCTGGAAGTCCTGGAAGGGCTAACGCGGGCCTGGTCGGAGCGACGGAAGGTGAAAGTCTGGCATCAACATGAGGAAACCCGCCAGGTCCATACGTATGTCTTTGCACCCTACTTCATCGAGTCGTATGCAGTTGGGCAAACAACGCACGTCATCGGCTGGCGGCAGCCGCCAGATGCCATGAGGACACTGAAACTAGAACGCATTCGGCGCATCGAGCGTTTAGACGAGCCTTACGAGATTGCGGCGGACTTCGACGTGCGCCAGGCGTTAGCCGGTGCATGGGGGATCTGGTATACGGAGGAGGAACCTGTGGAGGTGGTGCTGAAGTTTACGCCGCGCGCCGCCAACCGGGTACGGGAAACGAGGTGGCATCGTTCGGAGCGACTGGAAGTGCAATCCGATGGAAGTGTTATCTGGCAGGCGATGATTGACGAGCCACGTGAGATGCTGCCCTGGATTCGCGGCTGGGGTGCAGACGTGGAGGTTGTGGCGCCCGCCAAGTTACGCGCTGCGCTAACTGATGAGACACGACGGCTGGCCCAGGTATATGGCGTGACCGCCTCATCCTCTAGTCTGTCGGAAGCGATTGCCGATTTGTGGAGGGACGAATGAGCAAGAGTTATCCCTATCAAGAACGGGTGAGTGAGCTAATTCTGCAAGGTAAAAACGTGATTCTCCAGGCGCCGACAGGCGCGGGCAAGACACGAGCCGCGTTGACGCCATTCTTATTGGCGCGTAAGGAGGCGCTGAGGTGGCCGAACATGCCAGAGAAGTGCTTATACGCCGTTCCCATGCGTGTCCTGGCCGCGCAATTCTTCACCGAATACGCCGAAAAGCTCAAGGACGACTTGCGGTTGAGCGGGGTAAAGGTGAAGCGGCAAACCGGCGACGCGCCAGATGACCGTGAATTGGCCGGTGACCTCATCTTCCTGACCATAGACCAATTGCTCAGCAGCGCTCTGATGATGCCCTATAGCCTATCGCAACGACAGGCCAATCTCAATGCCGGTGCCGTCAGCGGTGCTTATCTGGTATTCGACGAGTTCCACCTGTTCGACCCAGAAAGCACTCTGCCTACCACACTGGATGTCCTGATGCGTCTGCAGGGGCTAGGACCGTGCTTGCTCATGACGGCTACCTTTAGCCAAACAATGCTCGATGATCTGGCGCGCCTCCTGAAAGCTGAGGTGGTCACCACGCCGCCGGAGGAAGTCGACATTATCTTGACGCGCTGGGGGAAGGAAGAGAGGCGACAGCGGACTTGGCACACGGCCAACACCGGGCTTGACGCGGAAGTGGTCATGGCGAAGCACCAACAGCGCAGTCTGGTCATCTGTAATCAAGTCGAACGCGCCCAGGCCCTGTATGATGACCTACGCGCACGCCACCCCAATGTCCTGCTGCTGCATAGCCGCTTCCTGCCAGAGGATCGCAAACGGTGGGAGGATGAACTACGGGCGCAGTTTGCGAAGGGTAGTGATCGCGACGTGATTGCCGTTACGACCCAGGTCGCTGAAGTCGGGCTTGACATCTCCGCTGATACGCTGCACACCGAACTCGCTCCCGCCTCCGCGATGATCCAACGCGCGGGCCGGTGCGCGCGCTATCCGGGCGAAACAGGGCGCGTGTATGTTTACCCTATCGAGAGTACCATGCCCTACGCCCGTAAGGAAGAGGACGCCCTGGCGATTGAGATGCGGGCTGCGATGGACTGGCTACGTGACCACACAGGCTGTGTCCTAGGCTTTACCGAGGAGCAGGCTTTGGTTGATGCGGTGAGTACGGCGCGTGACCAAAAAATCCTGCAAGACCTGTCTTTAAGCCGGGCGACACGCACTCAACAGGTAGACCAGGCGCTGCAAGGCATACCTAGCGCGCGGGATAGTATGGTCCTGATCCGGGACGCCGATAGCCGCCGCCTCCTCATCCATGACAACCCGGATGTCTTGCTGACGGACCCTTATGCCGCCAGTGGCTTTGCGCTCCATCCATCTGTCCTGGGCGGTGCCTTCCGGCGCTGGCAGAAGCGAGCGGCAGAAGCGCCCTGGCTGTTGAAGCGGCTGGTCGAGGAGGAAGACAAGGACGAGAGCGGCGTGTCACGCAGCCGGTGGGAGGAGGTGCGCGACGACAAACAATTACGCAGGGCGATAGTCGTCGTCGCCCCCCCCTCCCTGGCTGGCTACTCCCCCGAGCGGGGCTTGCTAATGCGTGAAGGGTCCGACTTTCGTTCCCAACTACCCCAGCCCCTCGAACGGGATAACCCCAGTGGCCCCAGTACGTTCTATGTGCTGGAGTCCTATCTGACTCATATTGGACTGGTGAGGGAAGAGTTCAGGCGCGTGGCGCTGACGGAGTTGACTCGGCCGGCGAGCGTACTAGAGCGACACGCGGGTTGGCCGGCGGGCAGCGTGATTCAGGTTGCGTGGCTGGTGTGCCTGTTTCACGATGTCGGTAAATTATCGCAGGGCTGGCAAACCTGGGCACGGGCCTACCAAGCCAAACTAGGCGAACCGATGCCCGACCGTTTCATGGCGGCGCACACTCACTATGACTGGCGCAACCCTGCCCATGCCGCCGTCCAGAAAGCCGTAGGCCGGGCGCGCCCCCCCCACTCCGGCGAGAGCGCCCTGGCTGTATTATCCATCCTGACCAATTTACTCCAGCCCCGACTCTACAAGACGGAGGGGTTAGTACGCGCTGCATTAAGCGCGATCGCCCGTCATCACTCACCCTTCGCCCAAGGCTACCAAACGTTCAGTCTTGTCCCCACGGCCAGGGACGAGATCGAGGCGACGCTGCAACAGGCGCCAGCGGGCGTTCGTGACGGTGTAGACCTGAGCCATCTCCGCACCACCGGCGACCCTAAACGTCTGCCTTTTGATGCCCTGGCGCGCCCCGAACGCTGCGCCGAGTGGTGGGCTTACACGCTGCTGGCGCGCGCGCTACGCCGTGCCGACCAATCTGGTACCCAGCAGGGGTTGGGAATGCGATAGGAGGGTTCAGTGACACAAACAACCTATTATGCCGAGAAGAGTGCCGGCACGTTTGCCGACGCCTTAATGGCTTTCGGAGCCGCCTTCGTCCTACAGGCTGTACTCAAGGAGGCGGTCGGCGAGGAGGCCGAGGTGCGGTTGGTTGATGTAGGGCCAGCCTACGCGCTTGAGCTATCCACCCCGTTGCGGGACGAGTGGCTCGACCAATGCAAGCCTTTCACCCCTGCTTCATTCCTGGCGACGCAGAAGAATGCGAAGAAGTTGCCGCCTGATGCGCTGAACCGCTTGGGTGGCCAGGTGCGCTACGAGGAGGAGCGCCAGAAGAAGGACGATTACTGGGCCGTGTGGAATAGTTTACCAGCCGAAGCGAAACAGGCGAGGATGCGCGGTACAGAACACCGGGCGTTGGACGCGCTCGTGGGCAAAGGTATTCCCCAACACTGGGAAATCTACCGCGCCCTTAACCCAAGCGCGCTCGACACCTACAACAATGTGGTCACGCAATGGTGGCTGGCTCTGCCCGCGTTTCCCGACTTGCTACGTGTGCTCCTCTATCTGCTGTCGGAGCCGGTGAACGAGAGCGCTGGCGCAGCGGAGCAGTGGGCCAAAGTGTGCAAGGCGCGCGGGCTAGAGAAGCCTAAGGAGGTCACGGCCGCCCAACTCTTCAATCCTACGCAAGGCAAGGGGCAGAACCGCCCCAAGCCCGACGGGGCCAGGATGGAAAATGTCGGCAATTTTTGGCTACCCGAGTACCTGAAAGTGGTCGGCTTGTACCAGGCCGGCCTCACCCGCATCGTCGCTAATCCGAGCGACCCCCGAAACGCCAAAGACCGCAAAACCTATGTCCTGGCCCCCCGCGACATCTCGTTTGGTGTGCACAGCGCGATCATGGAGCGGTTCCGGCAGGCGATGGCCGGCAGCGATACGGCTGTCAAACTCGATGTACTAGCGGCGCTACGCTATACCCAGGCGTTTCTGCAGTACGCAGCCGAAAGTCGGGCGGCTGGCGCATTGGAGATCGAGCTGGGGCAACGGCCCAACGACCTGGTGACTGGTCTGCAGATGGCGTTCTACAAGAACCTGGGACAGTCCGCGGCCACGATGAACATTGCCTTTATCAACCTCCCTACCTGGGTGCGGGTGGGGATCCCCGAGGAGATGCAGGCATTTCAAGACGTGCTTCGCGAGCACATGATCATTATCCGCGCCCTGGACGAGACACGCAGCGAAATCCACGACTTGCTCGCCGGTTACCGCGATTTTCTGTCAGGTGATAGCCTGAGTCCTTTCTTCATGTTTACCACGGGCTACAGCGCCGTCCTGATGCGGACCCGCGAAGGGGGACGCTCGTACCCGTCATTCACAACAACCAACCTGGAGGTGCTACTGATGAACACAACCGAAGGCCAGTCATTGAGTGAGATTGTGCAGTCGGAGGGCTTTCGCAATATCGCGTATGCCATTCGACAGAGTACAGTGGTGCCGCAGCGTCAGAAAGAGGATGCCAAACGGGGTAAGGGACCAGAGCCGATCTATGATGTGCGCTATGGGCTTGGTCAACGTCTGTCCCGCAAGGCACAATATGAGAAGGACTTTTTAGCTGAGTTGAGTGCTTTCCTACAGGAGTATAGTGTTGAGAATGGACAACAATATGAACGACACGGTAGATACTACCGTCGCATAGTCCGCGAGGACGACATCACAGAGATTGTGCGGCTGGTGGATAAGTTTGGCTCCCAGGTCGTCTGCAACATGCTCGTCGCCTTTGGCTATGCCAGTGGCGCCAAGAAGACAGGCGTGTCAGATCAGAACGGGATGGAGAACGACGCCGATAACTACACCGAAAGTGGCGACGAAGAATAGCCGCCTGGACATTACACTTTAGACCTTCCAAGGAGGAACAAGAATCATGGCAACGCGCCAACTGTACGCGCTGGCCGTCAGCGGCCTGGCAACTCTGGACCTGCACAGCTTAAATAACGAAGGGGGAGAGGGCAACCAGATCACGACACGTATGGTTAACATCGTGGGCGAAGATGGTAGGATGTACAATGTCAATGCCATCAGCGGCGATATGTTCAAGCATATCCACGCTGAGCATCTGCACCGGATCGCCGTGACGGCGGGCCTCCCCCTCTCGCAGGGGGCGCGCCTGTTCAACGCCAACCGCGCCAACTACGACCTCGCTGACGATAGTGTAAAGAACGAGACGGCCAACAAGACCGATGCCGCGATGCTCGACTGGCTGCTAGAGCGGTGCGCGGTAACGGATATGATGGGGTTGTTGATAACGGCTGGCAATCGGTCTGTGCCGCGCAAGAGTGTGGTGGAGTATGGCTGGACGGTCGGCGTACCCGGTAGCGTCGAGACGGATAGTTATTTCCACGTCAAGTATGCGTCGGAGCGGAGCAAAGAAGCGCGAGCGGCGTCAGCCACTGACGAAGCGCGTAAAGCCAATGTAGGACAGGCCATCTTCTATCGCCCAGCGTCGAGTGGTAAATATGCTATGGTCGCCCAGGTGGAGGCGGCGCGTATCGGCTTCAATGACATCGCCCATGTCTATGCCGTCAACGAGACGGGGCGCGGCGAGCGTTATAGGGCGCTCCTGGAAAGCCTGATGTACACCTTCGTCGAACCCGCCGGCGCAATGCGCTCTACGCAGACTCCGCATATTGTGGACTTTCAGGGGGCCATCACGTTGAGCTACGACGTTGTCCCCGCGCCCGCGTTGAGCGCCTTGAACCGCGATTTCGCTAACGAGTTGGAGCGAGTCGCCACCGCCTTAAACACTCTCCGTCCTGACGCGGTGGAGGTGCGGCGCTTCGCGTCGATGGGTGAGTTTGCGGAGATCATGACTGAGATTATCCGCTCGACGGAACCCTATACCCTTCGACTGACCGCATAGGGGAGGAAGGCTCTATGTGGGTTCTGGCGCAGTATCAGATCGTTTCTCTTTTCTCATTGAAGGTCAGTGCGGCAACCGGGTCAGGCGCCAAGTCCCTCTTGGTGCCGACACCCTATGCCATCAAGATGGCCCTGCTCGACGCCGCCTGTCGAACGCTAGGGAGCGCACGGGCCGAGACCATGTGGCCTGCGATACGGGATGCCCAGGTAGCGTTCAATCCGTCGCCGTCCATTGTGGTCACGAACCTCTTTGCGAAGTTTTGGAGGCCGTGGGAGTTTAAGGGTAAGGCGGAGGATAAACTTGCTGCGGTAGCAGAGGCGCGCTCTGAAGGAAAGTATCCTTTTCAGGCGACGATAGCCTTTCGGGAATATGTGCAGCATGCTGGACCGCTGGGTATAGCGTTTGAGGTAACGCACGCCAGTCAGGACGTTTTCACGACCTTACTGCTGCAAGTGAATTACCTGGGCAAGCGCGGCGGTTTCGTTCAGCTTCACACAATGCCCAGACAAGTGGATGAGCTGCCCGACGACTACCTGATTGTGAACGCTCCCCCGGCTCACTTTTCATTGAATGGCATTGTCCAGATGTTGGACGACTGTGGGCCGGCGTTGTTGATTCAATCGAGCGAATGTCTACAGCAGGGAGCGGATAACGGTAGGAAGGAGCGGATTATTCGCCATGTGGTGTTGCCCTACCGTCTTACACGGTCCAGCAAGAGTTTCTCGCTCTACGAACGGGTGGATTAAGGAGAGCGTTGCTATGCACGAAGTTTACGGCGCATCGGCTGCGGTTTGTGGCCCAGGTGGAGACGCCGATGAGCCTGGACCCGTATCTGGGACGGGGTTGCGGGCGGCGTTCTTCAACACCCTGACGGGCAGTTTTGCATGAACCCGACGGCCCTCCACCACAGCGGCGCTGCAGGGGAGTGCGCGCTGAGGTGAGTTGCCCGGTGGCGTACCTGGTGGCGACGCTGAACCCGGACGCCGACCGGGGCGAGAATGTGCCGCGCCCGGTGACGATTGAGCCGCCGCTGTGGCTGACGGAGGACGGAGGACGGAGGACGGAGGACGGAGAGAAGGAGGTGAATCCACCAAGCTACATGAAGGAACACGAATGGAGAGGCGGCGAGCAGCAGACACACGTTCGGTCAGAAGTCAGGGTGGTCGAGCGGTGGTCGTCCGTCCTCCGTCCTCCGTCCGTCTTCGAGTTTGGGCTGACGATGTTCGCGCGGGCCTTGAGCCTGTTTCCCTATGTTGTGCTATCGCTGGAACGGATGGGCCAGCAGGGGCTGGGGCAGCGCGTGGCGGCGAACCGAGGCCGGCGCGGGGCGTTCTGGGTGCGCGAGGTAGTGGCGGAGAACCCGGTGACGGGGGAGCGGCAGGCGGTCCTAACGGCGGGGGACAACGTGGTGACGCTACCCGATGTGCCGGTGACGCACGAGCAGGTGCTGACCTGCCCGTCCCACCGCCTGGGGCGCGGGTGCGGGTGGAGTTTCTGACGCCGACGCACTTGAAGGACGGGAAGAGGCTGGTCACGCACGCGCCGCCTTTCCGTGTCCTATTCCAGCGGCTCATGGAACGGCTGCTGGCCCTGTCCACCGCCTTCAGCGAGTCGCCCCTCGATGGCGCCCTCAAGTACGAGGCCGTGGGACTGAGCGACGGCGTCCGGCTGGTGGCGGACGGCACGCGGCTGGTCCACCTAGAGAGTCCGTCGTCGCGGCTGGGGAGTGTCACGTCCATCAGCGGACTAGTGGGCTATGCGGTCTACGATGCGGCGGATTGGGCGCCGTTCTGGCCGTGGCTCAAATGGGGTGAGTTGACGCACGTGGGCAAGAACACGGTCAAGGGGGAGGGGATGATACGAGTGCTGAGCGAGGAGCGATGAACGATGAGCGCGTGATGCGTAATGCGTCAGGCTGACGGCTGACGGCTGAAAGGAGGGGGCTATGCCACTCGTGGTGCATGACTTTGGGCTATACGTGGGGTTGAAGAGTGAGCGGGCGCAGGTGCGCAAGGGGAAGGCGGTGGTGGAGGAGACGCCACTGTTCGACCTGGATCAGGTCGTCGTCATGGGGTCGGGCATCTCGCTCTCGACGGACCTGGTAGAGGCGTGCGCGGAGCACGGCATCCCCATCCATGTGCTGACCAGCCTGGGCCGGCCGACGGCGATGCTGGTGTCGGCGGGGCTGGCCGGGACAGTGCGGACGCGCCGCGAGCAACTGCTGGCCTATGCCGACGGGCGGGGCGTGGCGCTGGCCAAGGCGTTCGCGCGGGGCAAGTGCCTCAACCAGGCCAGCCTCCTGAAGTACATGGCGAAGTATCGCAAGGCCAAGGGGGATGCTGTCTACCAGGAGGTGCGCGACGCGGTCATCGAGATTGAGACGCTGGCCGACGAGGTGATGCGGCTGGCGGGTGAGCGCGTGGACGACGTGCGGCCCTCGCTGCTGAACCGGGAGGGGCGGGCGGCGCAAGCCTATTGGGATGCCATTGGCAAGCTGCTGCGCGATGACGTGACCTGGACGGGGCGGGAGCATCGTGGGGCGCAGGACCCGGTGAATAGCGCGCTGAACTATGGCTACGGTATCCTGTACGCCCAGGTGGAGCACGCGCTGCTGCTGGCCGGCCTGGACCCGTATGGCGGGTTCGTGCATGTGGACCGGCCGGGCAAGCCGAGCCTGGTGCTGGATGCCATCGAGGAGTTTCGGCAGCCGGTAGTAGACCGCACGGTATTTGGGCTGCTCAACAAGGGTGCGTCGCTATCGAGGTGGATGAGGAGGGGCGGCTGACCCTGGCGACGCGCAAGACCCTGGCCGAGAAGGTGCTGGCGCGGCAGGAGGGGACGGAACGCTACGAGGGGAAGAAGCACACGCTCAAGGCGATCCTGGCGTCGCAAGCCGGTCATATCGCCACGTTTGTGCGGGGGGAGCGGCCAGCCTACGAGCCGTTCCTGGCCCGCTGGTGAGGGCGTGACCCTGAAGGAGGATGGATGGAGATTCAGCTACGCACCTTGACCCCCATCTGGACCGGGGGCGTCGAGGGCACGAGCGACCGCCTGCACGAAAGCGGCCTCCTCGGCTCGCTGCGCTGGTGGTACGAAGCCGTCGTCCGCGGCCTCGGCGGCTATGCCGTGGCGAGCCAAGTGCTACGAGAACCACAAGCGCGCTGCGGGTTCGACACGAAAGCCTACGAGAGGCGCTCCAGCAGGGGGCATCTTCGGCTAAAAACGATCTGTCGGTTTGCTATCTGTTTGGCGCAACAGGCTGGGCACGGCTGTTTCGTCTGCGAGCGGCGGATGTACCCACGGTGCCATTGCACTTTCGGACTTCGCTGCAGATGAATGCGGGCTGGCTGCGGCGGGTTTCAGTGGCGACGCCCCAGAACATCGACAAACTCGTTGTACCCTACGGTGACTTGAAGCTTCAGGTCGTCTTTCGTGGCGCCGATGCGGAGTATGCCCAACACCAGTTGACGATGCTGTTCCGTTTCGTGGAGGAGTACGGCGGTCTCGGCGCGCGCCTCCAACACGGCTTTGGGCAGGTTCAACTCAAGCCTTCTCAGGCTGGCCTGGACACATCGATGGCAGCGGGTCTGACTGAGTTAGTTGTGAAACTTGGTCCCGGTGGGCTGCGGACCGATGGTCCATCGGTGAATACCCCTTACGATCTGCGGCAGTTTGCCAGCCTGACCTTCGATGTTCCCATTTCTCAGCTATCGAGATTCATGAGTGTCAGGGCTCACGTGGGTAACAATCAGAAGCGCAACGAGAGCAGATACATACCGTGCGCATTCGATTTGCGGTACAAAGGCGCCGAGGGACTGGGAATGCGTCGCTGGCTGGAGGAAAACCGCCAGTGGAATGAGGCAGACATCAATCTATTGATGGGAGTCAGGGAAACGAAACGGAGCAAGATGAAGGATGAGGATCGGCAGGGCAGCCGCGTGTGCTTCGGGATGCCGTACCAGATGAATGGGGGATCGTATCGACTACGGGTGTTTGGCTTCGCGCCGCCTGCTCTGTTGACGGCCAACGAGTTGCAGGCTCTATGCGCGGAGTATGTCGAAAGTGCCTTGAACGTCAAACCAAGGACGACCATACTTGGTACGGACCTCATTGCCCAGGTGCGAGGGGGGGAGCAATGACAACAGATTACTACGTTTGGCTGGACGCTGCGCGAGATAGGCAACGTGACGACAGGAGCGACCCGCTCTATAGTCTGCGCTACCATGGTCTCGTCTCAAATGAAAAGAAGCCGGACGCAGACACGTTGCGCTCCGATTGGAGTAAGCGTTCGGAGGAGTTGACGCGGCCAGATGGCATCTTGTGGGAATGGATAGCTACCCCCACCCTCGACCTCGCGCTGCTGCCGCCCTACTCCTTCAGCGTGCAGTTCACCTTCACCCTGGCGAAGCCATACCTGTCGAAGGACGACAACCCCTTCTACATCATTGACAACCCCATCGTCCGCGACAAGGTCTTCCGCCTGCCCCTGGTGCGCCCGTCGAGTTGGAAGGGCAGCCTCTACGCCGCGCTCTGGCAGTTGGGTCACCGGCGGGAAGACGACGCCCAGATCAAGCGGCTATTCGGCGACATCCGGGACGACGAGCGCGGCCAGGCCGGGCGACTGATCTTCTTTCCTACCTTCTTCGAGAAGACTGCTCTAGAGATCATCAATCCCCATGACCGGGTACGCAAGGTGGGCAAGAATCCTATCTTGTTCGAATGTGTCCCCGCCGGCGCGACCGGGACGTTCAGCCTGCTCTACGTCCCCTTCGACCGCATCGGCCAGGACGAGGCGCAGACCCGCGCCGAGGCAGCGGCTGACCTGCGGCTCGTCGCCGAGGCGGTGGCGGCGATGTTCTGCGATTACGGCTTCGGCGCCAAGACGAGCAGTGGCTTTGGCGTGGCGCAGGAGACGGTCAACGGGACGCTGACGGTGCGAGCGGAGGCGACCGCTCCGGCGAGCCAGCCAGTTGCCCCCGTCGTCCCCTCTCGAGACCCATCGCTGCCGCGCTACCTGGCGGCACCGGGCCAGCTCCAGCCGGAATATCTCACGCCGAAGGGTACCTTCAGGGAGCGCACGGAGGCGGAGCTGAAAGCCATGAACAAGGCCAGCCGCCAGGAATATGACAAGGCCAGGAAGTGGTGGGAGCGCGAGGGGAAGTCGCTTGCCAGCCAGCCGCCGTCGCCAGCGCCTGTCGCATCGCCCGTACCACCGCCATTGCCCCCACCGACCCTGTTGAGCGAGAAGTTCGCCTCGTTCGAGGAGCTTGCGGCTCAAGTCGAAAAAGTGGCCGTCAAGCTCACGGGAGCGCAGCATGCCTAACGACCTCACTATCCTGGCCCAGCACCGCGACGCCCTCCTCCTGGCGGAGGTGGCGGCCTGGCTGCACGACATGGGCAAGTGCACGGATGAGCAGATCATCTCCGCTGCGAGTGATAAGCCTGAGGGTTTCTCTTACAAGCTTAAAGAGGCTTATCTGCATCTGGTTGATCCATCCGCGCAGTTGTCCCTTCTGGGTGAGGTGGTCTTGCTTCAGGACTTAATACGAGAAGCCAGGCCTGGCATGAGAGACAATACCAAGCCCTGGCTGGTTCGAACACTGGGCCGCTGCCATGGTGCCGCGCATGTCGAGAAAGAAGAGCCGCCGAGGGGGGAAGGCAAGCAGGCCAGTACCGATACTCGACCCAGCACAGCCTTCGGGCGTGAGGATAACGCAGTTAGGGAGCTAACGGTTACCCTTGATACGCTGCCGTTGAACCCGCTGGTTTCACGTCTCGCACTGAAACCAGTCCTACGTGCTGCGTTCAGTAAGGCTCTGGGAGACACGCGGCGACCTATCAATGAAGTCACATTGTGGGACTGGTCGAGCATGGTGGCAGCCCTGTACAAGGCGTCCGTTGCGGGCGCTCTGCTAGGCCACAAACCTGAGCCGCAAGACTTACAGTGGCGCTTGCTCAGTATTCGCGTGGACCACCTCGAGTTCCTGGCGCAGGTGACTCGAATTCCTGACCTGTT
>JAHCIP010000085.1 GCA_026129165.1 Anaerolineae bacterium | reverse complement strand
CGTCAGCAGGCGCACGTCGGGCCGGCTGAGCCGGTTGCAGACGGCCTGGATTTCGGTCTCGCGCCCAATGAGGGGCGTCGGTTGAGCGGGCAGGTTGTGGCGAGGCAAGCTGGTGGGGGCAGGAACAGGAGTGGCGGGGGCGGCGGGGAGCGGCAGATAGGCGTCGCGTTCGCCACGGGCGAAGCGCACGAAGGCAGGGCGCTCGTCCGTGGCGAGGCCCAGAGCGTCGGCCAGCTTCTCGGCGAGTTCGCGGGAGGGACGTAGGTCGTCGGCCTCAACGCGGCGGACCGCAGCCAGGGCATAACCGACGCGCGTGGCGAGGCTCTCCTGGGTCAAGTCCCGCCGCCGCCGACGCTGGCGCAGCCAACGACCGAAGGTGACGTCCTCCGTCATTGTCCCTCCTCAGCGCTACGAAGATGGATGTCGGGTACCGTTATAGCGGTTTTTGTGTCGGTGATTGTATCACTGACTCATATTACAAGCAAGCCCAATCTGTGGTTTAATGGCTCCATCCTAATCAAAACGGCGCGAGCAAAAGCAGTCAGGAGGATGACATGATGGGCAGCAATTGGGCCGTCGAGGACTATAGCGCGTGGCGGCGGGAACGGGTGGTGGCGGAGGCGGCCGACCTGGCGCGCTCCCTCAGCGATCGCGATCTCAGCGTGTGGCAGCGGATCCAGGATATCTATACCGAAGTTCGCCGGGCGAGAGGCGACGACGGGCAGCCGGGGCGGCCGAAGCAACGGGGGTGGTTTGGACATGCCCTGCGCGCCATGCGGGCGCAGCTCATCCATCTCGTCTCGTGATGCGCGCCTATTGGGTCAGTCGATCACGCTGAGAAAGGTAGTCCAACCATGAAAACGTTCCTGGTTCTCCTCCTGGCGCTGGCAATTGCTCTCCTGAGCCTGGGGGTTACACAACCCGTAGCCGCTGATGATGGAAAATCACCCGGGGCTGATCTCGCGGTGGTGAGCTTGAAGGCGCCCTATGTCGTCGTGCCGGGGCAAAGTTTCACCGTCGCCTGGACGGTCACCAACAAGGGGACCCAACGAGCCTGGCAAGGCTGGGCGGACGAGTTATATCTGTCAACGGACCCGATTCTCGACGCGAGTGATAGTCTGCTTGCTACTCATACCCATGACGAGCTGGGAGAGGGAGCCAGCTATAGTCCATCCATCCAAGTCTCCCTACCAAGCACCTCATTCCCGTTAAGTAAGAGTGACCCGCCTGTGATCACCCCGCCTTACTTCCCGGCGGTTCAATACCTCATCCTCCACACGGGCTGTGGTTACAGCGAACAGAATACAGCGAACAACATCTACGCGGTCGCTATCAAGGTTAAAACCCTGATGGCGCCCCAGTCGCCCTGATGATGGACAGTGAGACGTTTCTCTTTTCGCCCACGTAACGAGCAGAGCGTGTTTTGGCTGATACGTCTCGTCACGGTGTAGCAGCGATCTCTCAAGATAAGGAGCCATCGCATGACAACCGAAGAGAACTAGGCTCTCGTCCGCCGCTACCTGGATGCCCTAGGTGGCAAGGAGAAGCCGCCAGCGCTGGTGAACCAGTATGTGGCCGAGTCGGATGAAGACCTGCGCCAGCACATCGCCGTGGCGGAGGCGGGCTTCCCCCGCTACGAACTGCCGCCTGACGATATCATTGCCGAGGGTGACAAGGTGGTGGTTCGGGCGACCATGCGCGCGACTCACCTGGGGGAGTTTTTCGGCGTGCCGGCCACGGGCAAGGAAGTGACCATGCCCTTGATCATCATCTACCGCATCGCCGACGGCCAAATCGTGGAACACTGGATCCAGATGGACGTGTTTGGCCTCATGCAACAACTCGGCGCGATTCCCGTGCCCGCGTAGGCTAGCGATAGGCCTGGGGCTGGCATACACCACACCCCAGGCCATCATCATTCCGCTTTAGGTCCGCCTGAGGGCGGCTCGTTCTTCAATCGGTTCGCCACTTGATCGAGCCAGTCGGCACGCCGGGCGGCGGTCGGATTCTTCGGATTCTTCTTGGCAATGTCGCGGTAGAGTTGGGCTTGCTCGCTGGCCCAGTTCTCGTCACCGCCATATTGCCTGAGTTTTCCAAGATCAGCCTTTTCCGGTGGAACCTCAGTGGCGCTACCCTTATGCTCCTTGGGCCAGCCAATCTCATCCCCGAATTTATGTTGGGGTCCCTTGTAACCGGGCGGGGCTGAGGGTTTGGTGGCCTTCGCTGGTGGAGGCGTCCCGGGCGGCGTCGCGGGCTCCTCGCCCCCTGGCGCCCCTGGCTTTGGTGGGCCGCTCCCGCGCGGACGTGACGTCATCTGGGGCATCGTAATTCCCACCCCTAAGTGTAGCACGAACTCGACAGCGAGGAACGCCTGGATAATGAACAGGATATCCTGGCCGTGCCAGTTGGCGATCTGCTGGCGCACCGACTGCTTCATGCCCCACAGATTCGGCACCGTGCTCTTGTTGAGCTTGGCCGGCCACAGCAGCCCGCCGCGCCCAATCTTCGCTTCACCCCACAGACGGTCCACCTCCTCCGCGGACATCTCCTCGTCGCCGACCTCGTCAATCACCAGGTCAAACGTCGCGGTCACGCTGCCTGGCAGGTTCACCTTCAGAGTATGCGAATAGTCGCCCGGCGGCTGCTTGTAGTTGGGCTGCCATATCCCATCAGTGATGAGACTCGCTCGCAACTCGTCTGAGGTAGTGTCAGCCAGCCGGATGAAGTGGCGCAGCCGGTTACCATCAATCCCCAGCCCGTCTACCTGGTCAATATTTATCTCCAGGGTGGAGCGCTTGTCCCTCGACAGCGCCCGAATCGCTCGCCGCAGGTCGAAATCATTGAGCGCCGCCAACGCCTTGAAGGCCGGGCCGCAGTCAGTCACTCCGGTCTGCACTTCGCGCGCCCCAGCCTTCTGCGCCCCCGGGATGAGGTTAGCGATGGACTTCTCCTTCGCCGTCGCCCCCTGCCCCTCGCGCACGGTGGTCGCCTCACCCACAATGAGGTTGGCGTTGGGTACGCCCGCCGCCACTGCCACCCCTCGGTGGGCAATGAGTTCGTCCAGGTGGTCGCGCGCTAGAAAGCGCATAATCTTAGCCCTGTCCTGCGCGTTGAGCGGGTTGATGATCCAAAAGGCTCCGTCCGGGTACTCCCCGAACTTGTTAGCCCGAATCGCCGCGTGAACCTTGTCACTGAGGTCCTGAAAGAAGCTCTCGCCCGCCGCGGCCGACGCCCGCATCAGCCCCTGATGCATGCGTGCCTGGTCGAGGCCCACCCCATGCTCGTCCAGGTTATCAGACAGCTTCTTGCGCTCAGCCCCTGTGAGCGCTTGCAGGATGCGCACCATGTCTTCCATGGACATGCCATTCAGGACGGAGTACGCCCCCGGCGGGTCGTCCCCCACCCAATTCCCGGCCCGCGTCGCCGTGCGCACCCAGTCCGTTCGGTCGCCAATCCAGGAGCGTTGCACAGCCAGTCCCTGCCGCTGCACCCTGAGCTGGCTACTCGGCGCGGCCGCCTGCCGCTCTCGCGCCTGGCGCAGCAGCCGCCCCACCGCCTGGTTGCCCAGTGTCTGCTGCCAATAGCCCACCTCAGCCGCCGACAGCCAGCCCGGGCTCGCCTGGGCCCCCTGGACCTGGCTCGCCCGCGTCCCCCTATCGGGCCCGGGCGACTCCGCCTCATTCGCCGCGTGATCGGCGGTAGTTCCTTTCAAGCCGTCGCCGCCACGCTCCGACCTCAACTCTGACGAAGTCGTTTTATCCGCCATAGTGCCATCTCTCACCGACATTAGCTTCACCGTCACAGATTTATCTCGCTGTCGTGCCACACCTACAACCTTTTCTTTACCCCAGTTACTATTCTAGGCTCTCGTGTTCGGAAGGTCAAAACACACCGTCAGGTCAGTAGAGTTCCCTACGGACCTCCCAGAGACGGATTATCGTTGACGCTGTGTGCTCTTGATCAGACCGCTCTCCCTGAAGGTCGGGGCTGTCCCCCAATCATCTCCGTGTATATCACCCACCAGTCGGATGCATTCCCTTTCACTTGCCAGTACAATGGCTGGCAGACTAATCGTGGACACGGGAGTTTCGCCATGCGCGTGCGATTGAGTGGATTGGGACGCAATTCTGAACAACCGAAGAGACCGAAGAAGGCTGAGTTCCAGCCCGCTCCACCGTATTATGCTGCGGCACAATACGGTGGAGCGGGGCTATGCGTTTGCAATTGGGTGATGGATTAAGGTAAGGCAGGGAGAGCGCGGAGGCGGGCGGCGGCTTGCTCGGCGGTCAGGTCGCGTTGGACCTCGCCCAGCATCTCATAGCCGACAATAAACTTCCGCACCGTGGCCGACCGCAGCAGCGGCGGGTAGAAGTGGGCGTGCAACTGCCAGTGGGGATAGTCGGCGCCGTCGGTCGGCGCGCCATGCCAGCCCATCGAGTAGGGAAATGGCGCGTCAAACAGCAGGTCGTAGCGCGCGAGCAGCCGCCGGAGGATGTCCGCCAGGCTGTCGCGCTCGTCTGGCATCAGGTCGGGCAGGCGCAGGACATGGCGGCGCGGCAGAACCAGCGTCTCGAACGGCCAGATGGCCCAGTACGGGACAACGGCCAGCCAGTGCTCGTTGGCGACCACCAGGCGCTCCTCGCGGTCCACTTCGAGCGCGACATAGTCCACCAGGAGGGGTGCGCCATGCGCGGCGTAGTAGGCGCGCTGGCTGCGCTCCTCCTTGGCCGGCTCGTTCGGGAGCGCCGTGCCGGCCCACACCTGGCCGTGGGGATGCGGGTTAGACGCGCCCATCGCCTCGCCCCGGTTCTCAAACACCTGGACCCAGCGATAACGTTGGCCCAGGTCTTCGATTTGGGCGGCCCACATATCTATGACGGGACGAATCTGCTCAACCGTCATGCGCGACAGAGACAGATCGTGGCGGGGGGAGAAACACAGCACGCGGCACGTCCCGGCCTCGCCCTCGGCCCGCAGTAAGGGATGGCTGGCGACCGTCTGCGTGGGCGCGTCGGGGAGGAGGGCGGCGAAGTCATTAGTGAAGACGTAGGTGCTGGCGTAGTCAGGGTTGCGCTCGCCGTTGGCGCGGACATTACCCGGACATAGGTAGCACGCTGGGTCATACTCAGGGCGCGCCGCCACGGCTGGCTTCTCGACCTGACCGAGCCAGGGCCGCTGGGTGCGGTGGGGCGAGACGAGAACCCACTCATCGGTCAGGGGGTTATAGCGGCGGTGAGGCTGTTCAGTGGGGTTGAACGTCATGGGATGGCCTCCTCGCTAGCGATCAGGCGCACGCCATTCTCGGCGCGGGTCGCCAGCAGGCGCGGCTCGATACCCGTCGCGCGTTGATAGTCCGCTGCCACCTGGGCCATGAAATCCGCCACGGCGTCGGCTTCCACCAGGTTGACTGTCGCGCCGCCAAAGCCGCCACCGGTCATGCGCGCTCCCCAGCAGCCGGGCTGCCGCTGCGCGGCCTCGACCATGACGTCTAACTCGCGCACGCTGACCTGGTAGTCGTCGCGGAGACTGCGATGGGACGCCGCCATGAGGTCGCGCACCGCCGCCAGATTGCCCTGCTCCAGCGCCGCCACCATATCCAGCACGCGCTGATTCTCGGTCACGACATGCCGAACACGGCTGCGGATGGGTTCAGGCAGCTTGGCCTGGTCGGCCTCCAACGTCGCCACGTCTACATCCCGCAGTGAGGCCACGCCCAGCCAGCGCGCGCCCTCCTCACACTCGCGGCGGCGTTGGTTGTAGGCGGAGCCGGCGAGCGTCCGCTCCTTGCGCGTATCGCAGACGATAATGCGCAGATGGGGGGGAATCGGCACCGGACGATAGTCGAGGCTGCGGCAGTCAAGGAACAGAGCATGGTCGCGCCGGCCGAGAGTGACGGCAAACTGGTCCATGATGCCCGATTGGACACCGACGAATTCGTTCTCGGCGCGCTGGCAGAGCAGCGGCAGGCGCGCGAGGGGGAGGTCCAGCGCGCCCAAGGTTCGGAAGGCATACGCGGTCGCTACTTCGACCGCGGCCGAGGAGGACAGGTTAGCGCCGATGGGCAGGTTGCCCTGGAGCATGGCATCCATGCCCCGCAGGGTATAGCCAGCCTGGCGGAGGGCCACGGCGACACCTCGTAGATAGTTGCTCCAGGTATGGGTGTCATCGTGGACCAAGTCATCCAGAGCAAACGATGTCTCGTTATCGAAGTTTACGGCGTGGACCTGGACGATGTGATCCGGGCGGGCTGAGGCCGCCAGCCAGACGCCTCGGTCAATGGCGGCTGGGAAGACGTAGCCTTGATTGTAGTCGGTGTGCTCGCCGATGAGGTTGACACGGCCGGGCGCCCACACGACGATATCAGGCGGGCGATGGTATACCTCAGCGAAACGATGTCGAATATCCATAGCTGCCTCTTTATTCGATACGCTCAAAGAGCGGCAGGGTGTCCAGAGGAGCGGGGTACGCGTCGAGGGTGGTCGGCCCAGTGTATGGCTGGCCGGTCCAGTAGTCGCGCCATTGGCCGGACGGGAGATAGACGCAACGCTCGCGCTGTCCCGCTTTGACCACAGGGGCGACGAGTAATCGTTCGCCTAGCATGAACTGATCGTCAATCGAGTACGTCTGTGCGTCGTCGGGGGCGTGCCAGAACAGCGGGCGCACCAGTGGCGTGCCATCACTCAAAGTTTCGGCTATGGCCTGGCTCAACTGAGGAGTCAGCGTCTCGTGGAGTTGCGCGTAGCGCCGGCAAATCTCCGTCGTCTCGACGTCATAATCCCACGGGGCGAGAGAGAATTGCATGGAGGGGAGCAAGGCCGTCAACTGGGTCCAGCGAATCATCAACTCGGCGTTGGGGTCTTCGCCAGCGTAGGCGTTGCCGCCTATCATGTCGGGGAGGACAAAGGGATAGCCGATGAGGCCCATGGCCAGGGCCTGGGTGAGAACGGCGTGGAGGCCGTTGTCTTGTCCCCAGCGGCTCCACTTGTCCCACTCGCGAAAGAGGATGCCGTGACGCTGGGAACGCCAGCCGGAGCGTACTTCGGTCCACTGGAAATGCTGGGCGACAAAGGCGACGTATTGGTCGGCGTAGTTGGTCACGGTAATATCGCCAGCGCCGACGCCATCGGGCGGGACGAAGGTACCTTCGCCGGCGTCGAACTTGAAGCCGTCAATACCGTGCTCTTTCTGGAGACGTTGGAGGCCGCGCAGCCACCAGGCCAGCGCCTCGCCGTTACTGACATCGAGCAGGCCCCCGTAGCCTTGCCACCAGCGTGTCACGACTGGCTCGCTGGTGCCCCGATGGCGAAGCAGGAACCCGCGCGCGGTTGCCTCCCGATAGGTGGCAGAGGAGGTATTGAAGAAGGGCATGACCCACAATGTGACTCGAAAGCCTCGGGCATGGAGTTGTTCCACCATAGAGGTTGGATCGGGGAACTTGACGCGGTCGAATTGCAAATCGCCGTAATCGGTCTGCCAGCGGTCGTCAATTTCAAAGACGGAGTAGGGATAGTTGTGCGCCCTAATCTCATCGGCAAACTGGAGGACTTGGTCCTGGGTGATGTGCATCTTGTAACGCGCCCATGAGGTCCAAATGGGGCGAACCATGAGACTCAGTGGCGGGGCGGTGGTGGGTCGGCCCAGGTAGGCCAAGGCGAGACGATGGGCGGCTGGAATGTGGTCGCCGACCAGGATGCGCAACGAGAGGCGAGGCGGAACCGGCGGCACAATATCGTCCAGGTTGTCGGGCAAGGGCTGACGCGCCCACTGGACGAGCCGCAGCCGGCCATCACCATCCACATTGAGTCGGGCATCCAGTGCGCCGGTGTCCTGGTCCACCAGCAGCCCTATGCCAGCCGCATTTAGCCACAGGGGGGTACAGATGTTGAGGGTGCCATCGCGGACGTTGTCTTGGGGGGCTAGGGGCTGGCTGATGACGCTGAACTGCTCCAGAGGCCAGCCCTGGATGACGCGTTCGCCCATGCCGTACCACGGCCCGCCTACTTCCAGCCGGGCGGTCAGGCTGATGCTAGGCGCCTGGGCGGTGGCGCTCCAGACCAGGTGAAACCCGTCGTGCTCGGCCTGGGCCTCCAGGCTGATACGCCAGGCTTTCGCTTCGGTCTCAAACGTGGCATGCAGGGTTTGGCCCTCGATGCGATGCTGGGCCAGGCTCGTGGTCCGAATCGTCGCGCCATAGACATCAACAAAGGCATTGCTCAGGCTGAGGACAGGCTTGCCATCCCGCGTAACAGTCAACCCGCCATCGGGTTCGATAGATAGGGTCGTCCCAACCCCTCTTAACTCAAGCACCATAGCATATCTCCTGCCGCCTGCTCTCACGAGTTGGCCGCTGGGCGGTTGAACCAACCGCGTAGGAAGGTGTGGGCGGCGATGAGTAGCAGGGCGGTCTCACCGACGTTCCACCAGAAGTGGATGTCGAGACGCGGGGCCGTCGTTAGCCCTGGCACCTGGCAGTACCAGACGCCCTGGGTGAGCGCGCTGCGCGCCAGCCAGCCATCGCGACCGAAAATACCCGGCAGCCCTTGGGCCGAGACGGTCTGAAAGCCCAGCTTCTCCAGTTCCCAGTTGACCTGCAGATAGCGTACCATCATGTAGGTATGCTCAAGGGCATGCGCCACCGACCAGGCCAGGAGCAGCCAGGCCCACCCATTGCGCATCCCGCCTCGCACCAGGTAAATCACGACCAGAACCACACTCCAATTCCAGACGAAGTGGACCCACTCGGCGTTGGCGGCCGAGATAAGCCCGCTGGACCGCGACCCCGGCCAGTCAAGGATGTGATACTGGATCCACTGCGCCAGATGCTCCAGGCCGTGAAAGGTTTGGGCCGCGACCAGGACGCTCAACACCATGACGAGCACGCCATAGCGCCGGCGATCGGCCCGCCATTTCAGCGTCGCCGGCGCCAGGACGACACCGAGGGCCGTGGCCGACGCGGCCCAGAGGGGCCAGCCCATCCACGCCATCTGCAAAACGCCCACCAGAATCCCTAACAGCAGAGCCACGACCAACACCGGCGTCAATTCGCCGGGATTGAGTAGTGTGAGTAAGGGAAAGCGCGAGGGCGAAGAGCTTGTTCGCACGCTCATGTTACCACCTTAACGCGTGATGAACAGCCGGGTGTGGGCGGCCAGACCGTCGATCAGCGAAGTCTGACCATCCGGCCAGCGAACGGTGAGACTGTACAGGGTTGCGCCATCGGGAAAGCCAAAGTGGAGCCGCGCTGTGTCACCCGACAGATAGCCGCTGCCTGAGCGGACATCCCGCGTCAGCGTGCCCATACTCGTATGCAGCTCGACCTGTGCGCCGAGAGCGCGGGTATTGCGGCTAGCGGGCCAGGCCAGTTCGACTTCCAGACTCGACCCGCCGCACAACCGGTTCTCAAACAGTTGGCTGGGCGACTGAAGATTGTTGACGACAATGTCGAGCGTCCCGTCATTGTCCAGGTCGGCCATGCTCATGCCCCGCCCGCTGGCCGTTGAACCCAGGCCCCAGGCCGGCGCGCGGACAAAGCGGCCTTGCCCCGTATTGCGAAAGGCCTGATTCTCTTCCACCAGTTCGTTATTGGGAAGATAGCCGAACAACTCGGCGGCGATCATGCCATTGACCACATATAGGTCCAGGAAGCCATCATTGTCGAGATCGCCAAACTTAGCGGACCAACTCCAGCCGCTTGCGTCTACCCCGCGATTGACCCCCTGGTTCTGAAAACGCCCCTGGCTGTCCCGAATCTGCAACACGTTCTCCATCACCTGTGGGTCGTGCTTGGGCAGGCTATGCGGCATGGACGCCATCATGGGCAGCCAACGAGCAATCACGTTAACATCCAGGCTATACGGTTTCATGTCCGCCGCCAGCAGCGCCGCCTGGCCTTGGTTGTCAATATTACCCCAGTCGAGGCTCATCGTACTATGGGCGGTCTGGGAAAAGGCTACCCGGCTCACCCAGGCGTCGCCCTCATGTGCCCAGGTCTGGTCAGGTGAATCAAAATCGTTGCCGATCACAATATCGGGGCGGCCGTCGCCACTAAAATCATAGAGCGCGACAGCGAGGGCCTGCGATTGGGCGGACAGCCGTTGCGGGACAAAACCATCCCCCTGCCGCGCATAGTAGTAGACCCCAGCACCCTGACTAAACAGAAACGTATTGCCCAGGGCCAGGCTCAGGTCCGCATCGTAGGAGCCGGTGACCAGGTCGAGCGAGCCAGCGCCGTTCACATCGCCCCAGGCCATGACATAGGCGGGGGCGAGGACAGTGGGGAGGGTTTCGCGGACAAAACGCGGGTACTCCCCCGCCGCGTCCGGCCCCGCATTGCGCCATAGGCTGACACTGGCGGTGCGATGGGTGAAGACTATATCGAGTCGGCCGTCCCCATCCACATCCACAATGTTCACCGCCCGCGTATCTTCGTCTGGCAGGCTTTCCTTCCGAAAGTTCAGATCGCCCAGGTTCCAGAGAAGCGTCGCGGGACCATCGAGATTGGCTAAGACGATATCCTGTAATCCGTCCCCGTTGAGGTCGTTGATGGCGACGCCCGCGCCATTGCTCTCAAATAGGTGGACGGCGTCGCCATGCGCCCGCGTCGTATGGGGTAAGGTGTGTGGTACAAACTGGTTCAGACAAGTCGGCGGCGCGGCCAAGGGGGCGGTTGTCACCTGCACGGGAACAGTGGCGGCGACACGCGGCGGCGACACGCGGCCAGCCAAGGGAGCAATCTGGCTACAGCCTACCAACAGCCCGCACAGGCATCCACTGACCAGGGCTAAAAGGCGAAGATGGCTGCTCATCGTTTGGTCGCCTATGAGAGGGTTCCGTCAGCAGGCAGGCGCGCCGCCTGCTGACGGAGGAGAAGGAGAGGGTAACTCTACTTAAACAGCGCGTTGACCTTGGCATTGGCGTCTTTCAGCGCCGCCGCCGGCTCGGCCTGGCCCAGCATGATGCTATCCATCAACGGGTCCATGATATTAGAAATCTGGGCGCCGTTGTCGGTGATGGGGAATAGGAAGGTCACGTTGTTGTCGAGACCCTCTTCGGTAAACGCACTGACGTCGACATTCTTGGACTTGCGGAACGCGAGGGACTTATCCACGCCCGACTTGATGGCCGGGAAGACGACGCCGGTGGCCCCGACCAGATCGGCGCACTCAGGCGACGCGGCAAACTTCACCCACTGCCACGCCGCGTCTTGGTTCTTGCTGCCTACCCAGATCGAGTCGGCCAGGCCGTTGAACATACTCTTGCGGCCATTGGGGCCTTTGGGCAACAGCCCGAAGCCCACCTGGAACTTAGAATTGTTCAGGTAGTCGTTGATAGTCCACGACCCGTCGGTCGTCATCGCGCCCTTACCCGACTGGAACAGCGTGCCGCCCCCCAGACTCTTGACATCCGCCAGCGGCGGCGCGAAGCCCTTCTTGACCAGGCTGTAGTACCAGGCCATCGTCTCGGCCAGCTTGGGATCGTCGTAGTAGTACTTCTTGGACCAGGGGGCGTCAATGAACTTGAAGCCGTTGCTCACCGCGAACATGCTCCACTGGGTCTGCCCCGCGAAACCGCCGGACCCCTGGTGGATAAAGCCATATTGGGTCACGTTCTTCGGGTCGAAGTTGGGGCTGGTCCCGTCGTTACCCTTGCTGTCAATGCTCAGCTTGGCGATGGCCTGCCCAAACGTACCGCCATCCTGCGCGTTCCAGGTCCAGTCTTTGATAGTCGCGGGGTCAATATTCGCCTTCTTCAGCATGTCGGCGTTGTAGACGATGGCGACGGTGTCCCAGTCCTTGGGCAAGCCATAGCGCTTCCCTTCGCGCGACCACAACTCGGCCAATTGACCGACATAGATGTTCGTCGGGACGTTGTCACGTTTGACGAGCGGCTCGATGTCAACGAGCTGGCCCTTCTGCGCGAATTCGGGATACTTGGCCAGGTGGTTGGTGAACACGTCGGGCGCCGTACCGCTCACCATCCCTGTCTGGATGGAACTCCAATAGTCGCCCCAGCCGGCCTGCTCGATCTTCACCGTGATGTTCGGGTTCTTCTTCTGGAAGGCGTCCACGCACTGCTGATAGGCTGGCTGCTGGTTTGAGTCCCATAGGGCATAGCGAATGGTGGTCGCGCCCGCCTTGGCCGGCGCGGCCGGTTGCTGCCCGGCGGGTTGTTGCCCGGCGGGAGCCGAAGGGGCAGGGGCCTGGGTGGGAGCTGAGGGGGAACAGGCCGCCAGCACGCCCAGCGCAAGCATCAGCACGAACACGGTCAAAACGAAACGATGTCGAGGTTGCATCATGTTCTCCTCCTAGAGAACTACAGTGATAGGGGCGGTTGAACCGCCAGCAGACGCGAAAGACACGCGAGACGCCACTTACTTGATACCGCTGAACTGGATCGAGTTGATGACCCGGCGACCCAGCAGCATAAACAGGAGGACAGTGGGGATGATACTGACCACCGTGCCGGCCATGAGGCCCGTCCAGTCCGGCGCGCCTTGGGGAGTCTGCGACCGGAAGACCGCCAGGGCGACCGTCAATACCCGCACGTCTTCCGACTGTCCGACCAGGAAGGGCCACAGATAGTTATTCCAGGTACTTACAAAGGTAAGGATACCCAGGGTGGTGATGGGCGGCCAGCTCAAGGGCACAACGATGCGCCAGAAGACGCCGAAGGTGCTGGCCCCATCAAGTCTGCCAGCCTCCTCTAACTCACGGTTGATGCCTAAGAAGAACTGTCTCAGAAAGAAGACGGCGAAGGGTGACATGAGGAAGGTCGGCGCGACGATCCCCGCGAAGGTATTCTCCCAATGGAGGCTGCGGATCAGGATGAAGTTCGGTATCAGGGTCACGATGCCGGGGATCATCAAGGCGCTGACGTACAGGAAGAAGACCTGCTCCCGTAATGGGAACTGCATCCGAGCAAAAGCATAGGCGGCCAGTGCGCTAAAGAAAATCTGGCCGACCACGACCAGCACGGAGACGATGACTGAGTTGCGGAGATAGAGCCAGAAATTGATACGTTGGCCCGAACCACCCAGGCGAATCGCCTCCTCCGGGCTTAATTGACCGAGCACGCGCTGGAAGTTGACCCAGGTAAAGCCGACCGGCCCCAGAGAGGTGGGGTTGGCGATGAGTTCACGCTGGGTGGACAGTGCCGTGCGCAGAATCCACCAGAAGGGGAACAGGGTGATGAACAGGATCAGAACCAGGACCACCCAGCCCAGGATGCGGCCCCACGGGAAGGGACGGCGAGGGCGGTGTAGGGCAACCGGCGGTGGCGTCGTCAGAGTATTAGAGGCCATGAGCTTTCTCCTATGACTAGGCCAGATCGGATTGGCCGCTTTGGAGGAACCGCATCTGCAGGATGGTGACGATGAGCAGGATGACGAAGAGCGCGACCGCGAGAGCCGTGGCATAGCCCATCTGGAAGCGAGCGAAGGCGACCTCATAAATGTACCAGTTGATGACGCGCGTCGCGTCGATCGGGCCGCCCTTGGTGGTAATGGCGATAGTATCGAAAATCTGGAAGGAGCCAATGACAGTGGTGACGAGGACGAACACCAGGACCGGACGCAACAAGGGCAGGGTAATGGACCAGAACATGCGCGTCTCGCCCGCGCCGTCAATGGCCCCCGCCTCGTACACATCCTTGGGGATGGTCTGCAAGCCCGCGAAGATCAGCAAGGCCGTATAGCCCGTGTATTGCCAGTTGTTGATGAGAGCAATGGACGGCATGGCCTGGACGACCCCACCGAGGAAGTCCTGGCGTGGCACGCCAATAGCGCGGAGAGCCTGGTTGGCAATGCCGAGGGTCGGGTCGAGGATCCAGAGCCAGATCAGGGCGACGACCACGGGTGGCAGCAGCCAGGGTAGCACCAAGATGCCTCTCACGACGAGAGACTTGGTGAGGCGGTCCATCATCACCGCCAGGCCAATGGCGACAATGGTTTGGAGGGGGATGTTGAGGAGGACGTAGTACGATGTCACGCGGAGGGCATGCCAGAACTGATCGTCCGCCAGGAGTTGCTGGTAGTTCGCCAGGCCGACATTTTGGGCGGGGCGGAGCATATCCCAGTTGGTGAAACTGATGAGCAGACCACGAATGGCCGGCACGGCATAGAAGGTGATAAAACCAATCAGACTGGGAAGAATGAACAGCCAGGCGAGCAGCGTCTCGCCCTTCAACCACTGATTGAGCCATGCCGGTCGAGTCCGCGCTCCGGGGCCGCGCATGACATCAGTGTCAGTACTCATACAGCCTCCCTCGTATCGTCAAGATGGTTCGGTGACTCGATTCAACGCCCGTCGCAGGAGTGTCGGCAGCACCGGCTTGACGAGGTAATCACTCGCGCCAAGCTCCAGGCCGAGGCGCCGCGCATCCTGTGTGGTACACACAACAATCGGGATCGCGCGCGGGGTCGCGGCCCGCTTAAGGGTCGTCACCAAGCTCCACCCCCGCTCGCCTAGTGCCGCCGGCTCCACCACAACGGCGCTCAGGTTTTCAGCGGCGAAAAGCTCCAGCGCGGCGTGTTCATTGGTGCAGGTCAACACCCGATAATCGCGGCTCAACTCGCGCTCGTATAGCGCCAGGGTGGGCAGATCATCGTCAATGATTAGAATCGTGGGTAGGACACGTGACATCGGTATGCCCGGCCTCGGTATCTGGGGCGGTTAGCCTGAACAGGGAGAGGAATTTGGCGTCACGCTCAGATTATAGCGCGAACGCCCCCACCTGTCTTGGATAATTCCACTGTCGTCCAGGACAAAACAACTTTGGTTTGGAGACTAGCGAGTCGGGATCAAGCGGAGTAACGGCTAAGGTCGCCAGACGCGACGCCGGCACACCGCGTCTGGCGACGCAGTAGGGAACGGCATTAATTGCAGTATAAAATAGACTGGTAAAGATGTCTAGGACAATCGTATGGAGATGTTGGACGAAAGTAAGGCGACCATCAGGTGACGGCTTGCCGGTAGGCCTGGGGGGATTGGCCGACGTATTTGCGGAAGACACGGCTAAAGTAGGCGGGGTCGGAAAAGCCGACCTGGACTGCTACTTCGGTGATGCTGGCGTCGGGGCTATGGAGTAGCTCTTTGGCCCTGTGAATACGGAGGCGATTGAGGTAGTCCCACGGGGAAAGGCTTAGCTCGTGGCGGAATATCTGGCTCAAATAGTTTTCGCTGACGCCAACAGCCTGGGCAATGTCCTGACGGGAGAGATTATGCCTGTAGTGCTGATGAAGATAAGCGAGCGCCCGTTTGACGAGCGTGCTGGTGGGCTGGGGGAGGCTGGCGTCGCCGCCGACGATGCGTTGAAAGAGGGGAACGACCTCGTCTATGGAGAGGATATTCTTGCTGTGGAACGTCACACGGGCGTAGTCCAGGCGCCGGACGTCTTCGTAGGATAGTATACGACCGCTGAGGACGAGGACGGGCACGTGGCGGGTGCGCGGGTGGCTGCGCATCTTCTCCAAGACGGTGAAACCATCCACATGGGGCATCATGAGATCGAGAATGACGAGGGTGGGGGTCGCCTGTTCCAGGCTGGCTAACGCCTGGGCGCCGTCTTCGGCCAGACTGACGCTGTAGCCAGGCAAGGCTTCGGCGGCGAGGCGCTGGTAGAAGGCTCGCGCGTCTGGGTCGTCGTCAACGACTAAGATGGCTCGCGTTGCTTCAACGGAGGCTAAATCGCGCATGGCATCCACAAGGGCCTGGCTGTTGACGGGTTTGATGAGGACGCTGGTAATGCCCATGGCGGCCTGTGATTCTTGACCAAAGAAGATGAACGGGAGGCGGCTGAATTGGGGGTGGCCGCGTAGTTGTTGGATCAGCGCCCACTCGCCAGGACTGGCGTGGGCGACATCCCAGGCGAGGGCGAGGGGTTGTGTCTCGCGCAGGCTGGCGGCCAAATCGGCGGCGTCGCGCACGCGGTAGATACCTAATCCGCGCCGTTGGCACAGGTCCGTGATGGGGGGCGTGGGTCGCTCGTGTGCGGACACGAGGAGGAGGACAGGTCGCGCGGCGGGGGGGGGCGCAACCAGCGGCTCACCGGCCAGGTTGGGCAAGGGCAGGTAGACATGAAACGTGCTGCCCAGGCCGATCTGGCTCTCCAGGGTCATCGTGCCAGCGTGGAGGGCGATAAGGTGGCGGGTGATGGTGAGGCCAAGTCCGACGCCGCTGCCGCGCTGGGACTGACGTTCCATGCTGACGAACGGCTCAAAGATACGCTCTTGCAGGTCGACTGGGATGCCAATGCCGGTATCCTGAACCCACAGATGGAGATAGGGCGGCTCTATCTCAGCGCCCAGGACGATTTCGCCGTGCGTGGTAAACTTGCGGGCATTGCTGAGGAGGTTCAAGAGTATCTGACGCAGGCGGAGGGGGTCCGCCTGGAGCATGGGCAAGTGGGCGGGGAGCGCCAGCCGCCAGGTGGGTCCAGTCTCGCTGGGGGGATGGCTGGCCGCGCTGGCGCTTTGGTCTGCCATGCTGCGAAAGACTTCTTCTAGCAGGGAGCGCGTGGCGATGGTGTCAGGGAAGAGGTCCAACGCGCCAATTTCGGCGCGGGAGAGGTCAAGCAGGTCGTTGATCAACCGCATGAGGTGGTCACCACTGCGATAGATATGCTGTAAATCGCGTCTGAGTTCTGGGGGTAAGGTGATGCCGTAGGGATTGGGGTCGCCGAGGGCGGATTGGCTATAGCCGAGAATGACATTGAGTGGCGCGCGCAGTTCGTGGCTGACGTTGGCGAGCAGCCGTGTCTTGAGACGGTCGGCCTGTTCGGCCACCTCTTTGGCATGCACGGCCTCGCTATACAGTTCGGCGTTGCGCATGGCAATGCCTAGCTGGTCGGCGAGGGATTGCAGGCCAATGAGTTCTTGGGGCAGGTGGAGGGTTGGATGCTGGCTGTGCAGGTCGAGCAAGCCGAGGATGGCCTCGCCAAGCCGAATGGGCAGGACAACGCGGGAGCGCGTGTCGGGCCACGCAGGGTCGGGGGCGAAGCGCGGGCTGTGCTGGGTATCGGGGATAAAGATAGGTTCGTTACGGCGCAGGGCTTCGGCGAGGAGGCCGGCGCGGCTGAGGGGGATGGCGCGGTGTGGGGGATGGGAGGCCGGGTAGTCCCGCACGAGCAGTTGGTTATCGGGGGACCAGAGGAGCAGTTGGACCTCATCATAGCCGTAGTTAACGCGAATCAGGTCGGCAATCTCCTGCGCCAGTTGCTCGCGGTTGAGCAGGGCGCCAACCCGACGATTGATGGCGGCGCTCGTCTCCAGTTGGGTCAGGCGGTTCTGCTCTAGTTGGCGGTTGATGCCCACCAAACGCGAGGGGAGTTCCGCCAGGCTGATGAGCTTTTGCATAGCGACCTCGGCGACATTGGCCGAAGTCACCAGGCGTAGCTTGAAGCGGAAGTGAGGAGGGAGAGGCTCGCCGTGGGCGGCTCGATAGGCGAGGTCAACCGCCTGGGCTCCGAATTGGGCGGCTGAAGTTTCCACCGTCGCGCTCATACTGCCCTCGGCAATCGCGGCCAGCGCCTTTGGGTCCCCGTTGATGCCCACGATCAGCGTCGCGTCATCTACCAGACCCAGTTCGCGCCCGGCGTCACGGGCGGCGAACGCGATGGGGTCGGACACGCCGAAGATAGCCTGGGGAACGTCTACTTGACGGAGGGCTGTCAGGAGATGCTGGTAGGCTTTGTCGTAGGGCCAGTAGCTGGGCAAATGTTGGAAGGTAATCCGGGGGTAGGCGCGTAAGGCGTCCTGGATTCCGGCCACCCGGCTGCTGCCGTTTTCGCGGCCCACTTCCATCAGACCGCCCACGCCCAGCACATGCCCTTGCCCCAGCTTCTCAGCCAGATATACACCCGCCATGTGCGCGGCGTCATACAAGCCGCGGGGACAGATGAAATGCGGGTGTTGGACCGCCGAATCATCCAGGCTGACGACGGTAAAACCCGACGCCAAGAGCCGCCCTATTAGGCTCTCCGACAGGCTCATGCCAATGAGCGCATCTAGTTCCAGGGCCAGCAATTCTTCGAGCAGGCTGCCCTGTTTGTCCTCGGTAAACGTCTCAGGGTGTTCCGTGATCTCAATCGGCACGAGAGTGACACCGAGACGATACGCCTGCTGCGACACCGCCTCCCGAACCTGGACCCAAAAAGGGTCGCCCGGCAGGATTTGTGCGCCAATACGAAGAATGCGAGACATCATGGTCCTCACTTCACAGCATAGCGGCGACCGTCAGAGGCTATAAACATTCTTACGGAGACCAGACAGCACCGGCTGTCTGGAAGAATAGTACACCAATCCTGGCCAATAAAATAATACGATAGTCGCGACCATATCGCCCACACGGGGGATGACTTCTCGCCTGCTCCACGCTACAATGGGCCGCAGCACACTACGGTGGAGTCTGTTATGCGTTTGCATCGAGCGCGTCTATGGAACAATAGTGACTTTGTAAAACTGTGGTCCGCCCAGGTGGTGTCGCAGTTGGGGTCGCGGATCACGCGCGAGGGCTTGCCGCTGGCGGCGGTGCTCGTCCTCCAGGCGACGCCGGTTCAGATGGGCATCCTGACAGCCATCGGCGCCCTGCCCATCCTGCTCATCGGGCTACTGGCGGGGGTGTGGGTGGACCGCCTGCCGCGCAAGCCGATTATGATTGCGGCTGACCTTGGGCGCGCGGCGCTGCTGGTCACGGTTCCGGTGGCGGCCGTGCTGGGTTGGCTGGGCATCGAGCAACTGTACCTCATCGCCGCGCTGACGGCGGCGTTGACCGTCTTTTTCAACGTGGCCGACCAGTCCTTTCTGCCCTCGGTGGTGCGGCGGCAGGACCTGGTGGACGCCAACAGCAAGCTGGCATCGAGCAGCTCGGTAGCCGAGATGGGTGGCCCAGCCGTCGCCGGTCTGCTGGTCCAGTGGCTGACCGCGCCCATCGCCATCCTGTTCGACGCGCTATCGTTTGTGATTTCGGCCGTCTGCATCGGTTGGATGCGCACGCCGGACCCTAAGCCCGCACCGACCGGCGCGGCGCCGAACATCAAGCGCGAAGTGCTGGAGGGGCTGCGCATTGTCTGGGGCCAGCCGATGCTGCGCAGCCTGGCGCTGGCGGCGAGCATCTCGACCTTCTTTGGCAATTTTTTCGGGGCGTTGTACGGTCTATATGTAGTACGTGACCTGGGGCTGTCGCCCGCGACGCTGGGCGTGTTAATTAGCCTGGGGGGTGTGGGGGCATTTGGCGGCTCGCTGGTGGCGGGCTGGGCCGCGCGGCGGTTTGGCGTCGGCCCGGCGCTGGTGGGCAGCCGCCTGATCTCCGTCGCCCTGACGCTGCTCACCCCACTGGCCGCGTCTGTGCCGGCCTGGGCCGTGGCGCTACTGGCCGTATCGCAATTGATGGGCGACTTCGCCTCAATTATCTACTTTATCAACGAGGTGAGCCTGCGGCAGACGCTCGTGCCAGACCACCTGCTCGGTCGCGCCAACGCGAGCATGCAGGTGATGGTCGGCGGGCTGGGGCCAGTCGGCGCACTGGTGGGCGGCATGTTGGCGACCGCCCTCGGCGCGCAGGCGACACTCTTCATCGCGGCGCTGGGTATCCTGGCCTCGACGATCTGGCTGGTGGCATCGCCCGTGCGGGTCGTCCGCGAAGCGCCTGTAAGCATCGCATTGGCGGAGTAAGGCGGAAGACGGAGGCAGAAGGCGGTGGGGTAGGGGTAGCCCCCTGTGGCTACCCCCCTGTGGCTACCCACACCCTCCGCCCTCAATCCTCAATCCCTATTTCCTAATCCTCCGTCTTTCGTCCCCCGTCGCTTAGGGTCGGCTGATACTGTAGCGGAAGTCAACATAGACCACGTTGAACGCGCTGAAGTTGGCGCGGCTCAGGGTGACGCGCGGCGAGCCGGCGCATGGGACGAGGCGATAGCCGGCCTGGGTCAGCCAGGTAGGCGCGGGCGGCGGATCGTCGGCCGCCACCTGGAGAGTCTGCCCCTCGGCGAGGTTGATGCCCGACAGCACCGCATTGCCATTGTAGTCCACCACGGCGACGCGCGTCGCCCCATCGGGCAGGGTGGCGGTAACAGTTGTACCGGTCAGGGGCCAGTCGACGCCCCGATTGAAGTAGCTATCACAGCCGTAGTCAATAAACGCCCGCACGACCACCACGCCATTGCAGACTTGCAGAGGGTTGCGCGGGTCGCAGACAAAAGGCGTCACCGTCACGGTCGGCGTGCGGGTAGGTGTA
>JAHCIP010000084.1 GCA_026129165.1 Anaerolineae bacterium | reverse complement strand
CACATGAAGCGTTGGTCGGGGGTGACACCGTGCCACTCAACGATGCCCAGCGCGTCGGCCAGCAAGTTATACTGGACCAGTTCGACGCCCTTGGGCGCGCCGGTGGTGCCGCTGGTGTAGACGATGAGGCAGGGGGCTGCGAGCAGATCTTCAGCGGGCGTGGCGAAGATGTCGGGTTGGGCGTCGAGAGCCTGGTGGTAGGCGTCGTCGAGCACGACGAGGCGTTCGAGCGTGGGGACGCGGGCCTGGAGGGAGAGCAGGCGCTCATGATACTCAGGCCGCACCAGGGCGACGTGGGCCTCGGCATTCTCCAGGATAAAGGCGAGCCGTTCGTCGGCCTCGGTCACGTTCTGGGGCGCGACGACGGCCCCCAGCGACCAGCAGGCGAAGTAGATGAACACGGTGTCGGGGTGGTTGATGGACACCGTCGCCAGGCAGTCGCCCCGCCCGATGCCAAGTTCGGACTTGAGGAAGTGGGCGACCTGGGCGACGCGGCGGGCGAACTGGGCGTAGGTGTACTGGCTGTGTTCGCCCGTGTCGTCGTTGTAGTAGATCAGGAAGTCCTGGTCGGGCGTCTCACGGGCGCGGAGGGCGACCAACTCACCTAGCGAGCGACAGGGGACGAGGGGCTGGCTGGACGGGATGCCGCGCACGGAACGGGCGGCGTGGATGTTGGCCTGGACATCGGGTTGGCTCTCGGCCATCGGGCATCTCCTCAACTGAGACACCCGTTTCCAGTCGGCAAACGGGTGTCATGCTGTGCTAAGGATAACCCGACGCGGCGTGCGCGTCAACCCGGCGGGAACCTCTCCCCCGACCCCTCCCCTAGGAAGGGGGGGGAGCAGACGCGGGCGAGGTCACCGCGCCCCTACGTCCCCCCCTTCCCTACCAGGGAAGGGGGACGGGGGGTTAGGTTCCGCGTCCTTCACGGCCCCGTATCGCCTCCGCCTTTGGTGTTTTGGAGGATATACGGCAGGTAGAGAGCATAATCACCAATCGTTGGCCCTCGCGTCGGGGTGGTGGTGGGCGTCGCAGTGGGTGGTGGGTTGGTGGAGGTCGGCGTTGAGGTCAGCGTCGGTGTACGGGTAGCAGCGGGTGCGGTGGCTGTCCGGGTCGGCGTACGGGTCTGGGCCGGAACTGTGGCCGTCCGTGTCGCCGTCCGTGTCGCGGTGGGCGTGGCGCTAGGTGGGGCGGCTGTCCGCGTCACGGTCGGCGTAGCAACCTGGGCAAAACTAAAGGTGATGGGCCGCGCCTCAAACGACCGCCCGTAGCTGCTCGTGGCGCGGCTGTCGTTGATGCCGATGTACCACTCGTAGGGGCGGCCGGGTTGCAACGCCGTGAAGAAGGACGGGTCGTTGATGGTTACGCTATCGGTATAGCCGACGGGGTAGCCGGGGCCGATGCTTTCCGCCGCGCCTGGCTCGCGGAGGTAGACATAGTAGTTGTCGGTGGTCGTGGCGCGGGCGGTCCAGCGGAAGGTGACGGGGAAGCTGGCCGTCGCGCCGGGCGCTGGCGCGAGCAGGGGCGTATCGGCCAGATTGATCACACCGACGTTGATGGGCAGGGTGAAGGTCGAGGTGTAGCCGAAGATGTCCTGGCTGGCCCAAGCGTGGACGTAGGCCGAGTTGGAGATGTTGGGGCCAAAAGCGACATAGTAGGTCCAACCGGTCGGAGGAACCGGCGGGTTGGCGAACTGGTAGAAGCCGGTCACGCTCGTCGTCGTCGTCAGCACGCCCACGTCGGCTGTGCCTTTGTAGCGGCGCAGCGAGACACTGACGCCTGAGGCAGGCGCGGCGTTGGCAACCATCTGGCCGGCGATCGGGACGCCGTTGGGTTCGGCTAGCGCCTCTGGCGCCATAAGCTGCCTATCCGCCACCCCGAACACGAACCGCTGACCTTCGCGCCAGACTGGACCCGGCACACGCGCCGGTTCGGTGGGCGCGGCGGCCAGGAGCGACCGACTCAGCCCCAGGAACGCGACGGCCAGGAGCAGACCTACGCCTACCAGACCCACGACAGACCCTCGGGAACTTCGCATACGACCTCGCTTATGGATGGGGGAGCTACTTGGTATACGTCTCCGAACAGTTGACAAGCCCAGGTGAACCAGGCGGGCGAGTTTTTTGTTAAGAAATTAGCACATTTGACCGCCTAAGGGCTTGACATAGAACAGGTGTGCCTGTATAATGGGATTGGTACATATGTTCAAGGGACAAAGCATCGGAGGCGTCATGGGCAACAAGAAACCGCTGTCGGAAAGACAGCAAAAAATGGTGGACTTCATCGCGTCGTTTAGCGCGGCACACGGCTACCCCCCTACCATCCGCGACATCGGCCACCAGTTGGGCATCTCGTCCACCTCGGTCGTCAGCTACAACCTCAAAATCCTGGAGAAGGAAGGGCTGATTGAACGGTCAGAAACCGTCTCGCGCGGCTTGAAAGTCCTCAAGCCCGAGGCTGAAGCCCCGCAGAACGGCAACCACCGCCGCACAATCCAGATTCCCATCCTGGGTACGATTGCGGCTGGTCAGCCGCTGCACCTGCCGGATGCCGGCCAGTATGCCACGGGCGACTGGATCGAGTTGACCAAGGATTTGGTCCCCGATACGCAGAACATCTATGCCCTGCGCGTCAAAGGGAACTCGATGATTGATGCCCTGGTCAACGACGGCGACCTGGTCATCCTGCGCCGGCAGGAGAGCGTCGAGAACGGGCAGATGGCCGCCGTGTGGCTGGAAGAAGAGGGCGAGACGACGCTCAAGCACTTCTACCTGGAAGGCGACCGCGTCCGCCTCAAGCCGGCCAACCCCACGATGCAGGCGTGGTACGTCCCCACTGAGAACGTCCGCGTCCAGGGTAAAGTCGTCGCCGTCATCCGCCAGATCTAACGCCTCGGCAGACGTAGGAAGACCTGGCAAGACGCGGGAAGGCCGGGAAGTTATAATGCTGCTTTGCATTATAACTAGCCTGTCCTGGCGTGTGTTAGACACGGGTAACGAGGGTGCAAACAGAGTGTAAACTGCCCTCACGTGCGACGCGCTGACGAGGTAACAGTTCGAAAATTCGCCTCAATTTCACAGCTTTGACCCTTGACATGGAACGCTTGTTCTAGTAGAATAAGACTAGAACAAGCGTTCTGTCGTTGGTGAGCTGGGAGGCGAGAGATGCTGCGACCCTGTCCCTATCGAACGGCTCAACTGGACGGCCAGTTGACGTGCGCCAAGATTGGTGGTCCAGATCGTGAGGTGACACCTGAAATCTGTGCGGCCTGCCCGGCGGCTCAAATTGGCTGCGCTCACCTCCGCTTCAGCCTTGTCAAGAACGCCCCCTCGCCGCTGCTCATCCGCTGGGGCAATGGCAAGCAGGAAGTCCTCGCCGCCGACGCGCCTCGAGTCGAACTGGCGCGCGGCGCGTGTGGCGAGCAGGTGATGCCCGTCCATGGCCCCTCGGCTTGCGCCGCTTGCCCCTTGCACCAGAGTTGGGAGCTTACTCCCACGACTGCTACCCGCCGCCAGGCGAAGGTCTCGCGCGCCCTGGCTACCCGGACTGTGATTCTCGAGGAGGCGCTGCCGCCCGCCGCCAATGGAAGCGCGTTGGCTCCTGCCTCGTCCAACACCACTCTCGTTCAGCCGTCGAATATCCTCGTCTTCCGCCGCAAGAGCGCGTAACCACCATGCGCCGCTATGAACGTCTCGAAGCCCAGGCCGATCAGCTTGAAGCGGTCCTGATGAGCCACAAAATCCACGCTACCATCGAGGGCGGCACGGTCACGCCGCGCCTGGTGCGCTTTCGCCTGCTGCCTGGCGCGGGGGTGAAGATCGCCCAGATCGCGCGCCTCTCGGAGGAGTTGGCGCTGGCGTTGGGGAGCGTGTCGTGCCGGGTGGTGAGGCGGGGGGAGAACGTCCACCTGGAGTTCCCCAGGTCGGACAAGCGGGTCGTCCGGCTGGCATCCATCCTGGAGCAGGCGCGGCCGCGTGGAGACGCGACGGTCGTACTAGGGCTGGACGCTGACGGCGCGCCCTTGCTGATGCGCCTGTCCAGCCCAGATGTAGCGCATGTCCTCATCTCAGGTACGACCGGGTCCGGCAAGACGGCCCTTGCCCAAACGATGATCGCCTCGCTGCTGGAGACGCACTCGGTGAGCGAGTTGGGGCTGGTGCTGATTGATCCCAAGGGCCGAGGCTATGCGCCCTTTGCCGCCGCGCCGCATCTGCTGCTGCCCGTGGCGACCACCCCGGACACGGCTCTCGATGCGCTGACCTGGCTGGTGGAGACCATGCAACGCCGCGACCTGGAGCAAATTACTCTGCCGCGCATCGTGGCCTTTATTGACGAGTTGGCTGACCTGATGCTGGTTCAGGGGCGAACAGTCGAACTGGCGTTGACGCGATTGGTGCAACGCGGCCGCGAGGCGGGCGTGCACGTGGTAGCCTGCACACAGAAACCGTCGGCCTCGGTCATTGGCAGTCTGGTCAAGAGCAATTTTCCGGTGCGGATGGTGGGGCGGGTAACATCGGCGGAGGATGCGCGGGTGGCGTCGGGGATGGCGGGCAGTGGCGCGGAGCAGTTGGCCGGACGGGGCGATTTCCTGGTCGTCGTCCACGGCCTCGCCCATCGCTTGCAGGCGGCTTACATCGCCCCGGAAGAGATGGCGCTGCTGATGGCGCGGCTGAGCGGGCAGTTGGTCGAGCCGGCCCCCAGGTCCCACATCGTACCACAAATCCGGCCTCGCTTCGACATGCGGGAGTTCCTGACGGCCCAGCTACGCCGAGTTGCCGGTGAGTGACTGCCCCTTACCGCTACCGTCATGCCGAGCGCAGCGACGTGTGCCCTGCCTGCGCCCTGCCTGCCCTCCGTATACCCCGATTACGGGGCACAGGTGGAGGGTACTCAGGGTAGGCATCTGCTCTGGCAGTGTTGTCGGAGCAGGTCCCTCACTTTGTTCGGGATGACAGTCGAGGGGGCGCCTTAGGTTTAGCCTGACAGTTGCCTTATAGAGAATAGAGTTGAGGTGAGATGCGTTTTCTTGCTAGCGCCTGTCTGATTGCGTTCGCTGTCGGCCTGGGCGTCACAGTCGCCTATCGTATGCACAGCGAAGCGATGGCTGTCGTGGTGGGCGTCCTGTGTGGCGTCTCCGCCAGCATCCCGGTCAGCCTGCTAGTTCTCTACGCTGTACGCCAGAGCCAGCGTCAGGCTGGCCCCACCTCTCTGTCGCCCACCGCCCCCCCGCCCAAACCAGCCCAGGCCCACCCCCAACCCCAGGCGCCCCAAATCATCGTCGTCGCGCCGGGGATGCCGCAGGGCCAGACCTTCCCGTGGGGCTATCCTGGCCTGCCAGGACCGCAGGGCCAGCCAGCGCCGACGCGAGGGCCACGGGATTTTACAGTCATCGGCGATGATGATTAAAGTACGCCCAGGACTTAAGCCCTGGGCTACGAGAGCAAAGCCCTTCGGGCTAACATTCTTAGCCCGAAGGGCTTTGCGTGTCTAGCGCGGGTGCTTTAGCCCCGCGCGTGGTTACCCTCGCCGCGTCAGACGGTCTAGCCCCTGGTCCTCCCAGGCAATGGGGTCCTCCAACGGTTCCAGATGCGTAAAGACGGTCGTGCCGGGCAGGGCGTCGTGGAGCGCCAGTTCCACCTCCTCGGCCAGGCCGTGACCGCGCCGCACGCTCCAGTCTCCCGGTACCAGTACATGCATTGAGACAAAGCGCCGCGCGCCCGCCATGCGGGTACGGAGGGCGTGGAAGCTGATTCCCTGTTGGCGATACGGGGCCAGGACGGAGTTGATGACCTCCTGGTCCGCGGTGGGCAGCGCCGTGTCGAGCAGGCCGTAGCCCGTGCGGCGGAGGAGGCGGACGCCGGTCCAGACGATGTTGAGGGCGACGATGATGGCGATGAGGGGGTCGAGAATCAGCCAGCCCGTCCAGCCTACAATCAGGACACCCACGACGACGCCGGCCGTGGTCCAGACATCGGTCAGCAGGTGATGGGCGTCGGCCTCCAGGGTGGGTGAACGGAGGCGTTGGCCGGCGCGCAACAGGATGAGGGCCACGCCGCCGTTGACCGCCGCGGCGACGATGGAGATGACCAGACCGAGGCCGACCTGTTCGAGCGGTTGAGGGGAGCGCAGCCGTTCCCAGGCCGTTAGCCCAATGCTGGCAGCCGCCAGCAGAATCAAGGCGCCCTCCGCCCCACTGGCGAAGTACTCGACCTTGCTGTGGCCGTAGGCGTGTTCCTCGTCCGCCGGCCGGTCGGCGACCGTCAGCGCCCACAGCGCGATGAACGCCGCGATGAGATTGACGACCGACTCGAGCGCGTCGGACAACAGCCCCACTGACCCTGTCACAAAATACGCGACTAGTTTGAGGCCGATGGTCACCAGGGCGGCGAAAATGGAGAGAACCGCATAGCGTTGGGTAGTCATACATGTTGCCTATGGATCATGGCTTCAACCTTCCAAACATTACATAACCTTCGGGGGCCTTCGAGGTTCATTCAATGTAGGGAAGCAAGCGTCGTGCTAAGGGTAGGACGACCCCATCCTACATTATCATACCTCCGCAACACCAGATACTGAGTGGGCTGGACATATTGGTCGGGGAATCAGATTGAGGTCCAACCACTGCCACTCGGATGTAAAGTCATGCTGCGTCAGACTGGGATGAATGCGTCCTGTCCTTTTGGACAGGTCCAAACCGTTCGCCGGGGGGTGGCTGGCGCCCTGTTTCTGGCCTATACTGTCTCACAACGCGGCAACGATTCTAGCCACGATCAAGGAGGTCCTATGACCATCGCAACGCGAGAACGGGTACGTGCGGGGACAGTCGAGGAACTACGTCAGAGGGGGTGCGTGGTCGTGTCGATGGATGGCCAGCCCGTCGCCCTGTTCCAGGAGGGCGGCCAGGTCTACGCCATTGACAACCGCTGCCCCCACATGGGCTTCCCGCTCAGCAAAGGCAGCGTCAAGGACGGCATCCTGACCTGCCACTGGCATCATGCCCGCTTCGATATGGGCAGCGGCGGCACCTTCGACCCCTTCGCCGACGATGTGCGCGTCTTCCCCACGACGGTTGAAGATGGCGTCATCTGGGTGGACTCCCAGGGCGCGCCTAAGGACTGGACGGCCTACTGGCGCGGGCGGCTGGCCGATGGGCTAGAACAGGACCTCAACCTGATTATCGTCAAAGCCGTCCTGTCCCTCCTCGACCGAGGCGTTCCCCCTGGCGAAGTCCTGGCGCTCGGCGCGCAATTCGGGACGGCCTATCGGGCGCAGGGCTGGGGGCCGGGCCTGACGATTATGACGGCGATGGCGAACCTCCTGCCCTGGCTCGACAAGGACGACCGCACGCTGGCCCTCTACCACGGCCTGGTCCATGTGGCCGACGACTCGGCCAACCGCCCCCCGCGCTTCAGCCTCGACCCGCTGCCCACCAGCGCCGACGGTTCAGCCGTCGCCCTTGACCGCCTCAAGCAGTGGCTGCGCGGCTTTGTGGAGGTCCGCGACAGCGACGGCGCGGAACGCTGCCTGCGTACGGCCCTGGCTCAGGATGCGACGCCCGCCCAGGCCAACGATCTGCTCATGGCTGCTGTGACCGACCACGTCTACATTGACGTCGGCCACCCGGCCGACTTCATCAACAAGGCGTTTGAGCTGTTAGAGCACACGGGCTGGGAGCAGGCCGAGACCGTCTTGCCAAGCCTGATCGGGGGCCTGACACGGGCGCGGAGGAGCGAGGAGTCCAACGCCTGGCGGCATCCTGTAGACCTCATCAATCTCATGGATGCAGCCCTGGCCGAAGCGCCGCCGGAGCAGCAGGCCACTGGGAACTGGCAGGGCTTCGACGCGCTGGTGGAGACGCTCCTCGACGATGACCCAACAGCCACCGTCCACGCCCTCAACCGCGCCCTGGCCGACGGCGCGAGCTACGAGGAGTTGGCCCAGGTCGTCACCTACGCGGCGGCTCTGCGCGTCGCCCGCTTCCACACCGCCAACGAGTTTGGCGACTGGGACACGGTGCTCCACACCTTCACCTACAACAACGCGGTCCACCAGGCCATGCGCCGAAGCGCAGCTAGTCCTTTAGGGCGCGCGCCCTCACGCGACCTGCTGCGCGGCGTCTACCACGGCGCGATGAGCGTCTACCTGGACCGCTTCCTCAACATCCCGCCCGCTCGCCTGCCCGACGAGCGTGCCGTGCGCGACCTGCCGACCGATGCCGACGCCTTGCTCAGCGAGCTACTCAGCCTGATGGACCGCCAGCAGCAGGTCAACCCGGCCGGGGCCGTTGTCTACCGCTACCTGAGCCTGGGTCACCCGGTGGAACGGCTGCTGGCGACGCTCGGCCACGCGGTCCTGCGGGAGGATACCCTGTTCCACACCTACCAGATGCTGGAAGCCGGCGTGCGCCAGTATGGCCTCCTGGCTCAGACCCGGCCCGACCTGGCGCCCCACGTGCTCGTCGCGGTCGCCCGCTACGTCGCCGCCCACTGCCCCACGGCCCGCGCCATGCTCCAGACCGCTCGCATCGCCATGCGCCTGCACCGTGGTGACGATCTGACGGCGGAGGCCGAATAAGGCAGCGCGAACCACTGAGACACAGCGGATACAGAGGGTCGCGCTTATTTCGCCGGGAGGACGCCACGCCGGGGTTGGGCCGGTGGGGTCTCTTGCACGCTCAGGAAGAACTGCCCGGCGACGTACAACCCGACCAGGCACAGGATCAGTAGCGGGCTGGCCTCGACCAAGTTGACCTTGCCGTCCTGGAGTAGTGGGACCATAATCCAGGCGGGCAGGACGATAGACATGATGAAGCCGAACGTAAGGCTGATACCCGCCAGCAGATAGCCCCAGGCTGACCGCCGCCAGAGCAGGATGCCCGTGGTCAGCAGCAATGGGACGACCATTCCCAGATCAAACGCCTGCGTCTCCAGCGTCGTCATGCCGCCAAACTCGTCCGGGAAGCGGCCCGCTTGGAGGTAAGGAAGCACCCGCCCACCGACCCAAAGCAGGGTGAGCACCCCGCTCATGGCGAAGGTGAAACCGATGAACAGCCGGCGCGGGAAACGGGCCGCAATCTGGGACGGCAGGCGCGCCACGTCTATGCCCTCAAGGGTCATGAACAGCGCCACGCTACTCAGGGCAAAAATCGCTACGTAGACCAGGAAGAGCGGATTGAAGGCCACCATCGTGGCGTACATCATGTACTTGTAGACCGAGTAGAACAGAACGCCGCTCAGTAGGAGCCGCCCGCGCAGCGAACCGCGCTGGGTCAGGAAAATGGCGACGGCTAGCAGGGGCAGCGCCAGGCCCAGGTCGAGCGCGTCCCAGATGATGCCCTCCCGCGCCACCGAGGCCGGGTCGTAGCGATACAGGCCGCTGCCCTGCAACGTCGCGTGCTCCCCGCGCGGCGTCACATACTCAATCGGCGCGGCGGGCGGCGCATAGACCACCCCTGTCCCTGCGGCGATGAGGACCAGGACGAAGACTATCAGGCTGAGTATCAGAAGAGGGCGCATGCTATAGACTCCTTTCCGTCATACCTACGTCCGCCTCGGTAGGGTTGCGCTAGAGAGGCCATCACGGCTGGTGAATATCCGTCCACCCGACCGGCGCACCACCAAAGGTTGACGAAATAGAGCTATCGGAGTATTATCCGACCCTCGGAGCCGAGACAACCGCCAGTATAACCTCTACAGGCCCTATGACGACCTTACTTATTGCCACCAACAACCAGGGCAAGCTCGCCGAGTTGCGCGAGTTGCTCACCGATTTACCGCTGGACCTCGTCACCCTACGCGACGTCGGGATTGATGTCGAGGTCGAGGAGACGGGCGACACCTTCGCCGCCAACGCTATCCTCAAGGCGACCGAGTATGGGCGGTTGGCCGACCTGCCCACCCTGGCCGACGACTCCGGCCTGGAGGTGGACGCGCTGGGCGGCGCACCGGGTGTCACGACCGCCCGCTACGGCGCGCCCGACGCCCGCTCCCACCGCGACCGCTACCTGCTCCTCCTCCGCAACCTGGCCGGCGTGCCGTGGGACCAGCGGACGGCCCGTTTTCGCTGCGTCATCGCCCTGGCGACGCCCCGCTTCGCTGAGGATGAGGCCGATGTCCAAACGGTCGAAGGCGTGCTGGAAGGCTATATTGCCTTTGAACCGGCTGGCGAGGGCGGCTTCGGCTACGACCCTGTCTTCTACGTGCCGGAATACGGCTGCACGCTGGCCCAACTCCCCGCCGCCGTCAAGAACCGCATCAGCCATCGCGGCCAGGCGGTCCAGGCGGCGCGGCCCCTGCTCGCCGCGCTGAGCCAACCTGACTCATAATTCACCCTCTTAACAATTTACCCCAGGCCGTAAATCCGTCCCTGACCTGGACCACGTATATTGAGCAACACTAGCGGCCGTCCTCTAGCTCGTGTGTCAAGACCAAGCTTCCCTGGAGACAGCCCCGTTATGCGGATTCTGCTCTTAGCCATCCTCGGCCTCCTGCTCCTGGCAGGTATAGGCGCGCTGCTCTTTGTGTTTGGCTTCTTCCTCAGCGCGCGGACGGCCCTCGACACCCCCTCCAATTTTCAAGTCCAGGTCGCGGAATTGGGCAAAGGGACCTTCCTCATCCCGGCCGACTATCAGCGCCGCGCCAATCCTGTCGCCGCCAGCCCCGATATCTTTACCCAGGCGCGGCGCACGTACAACAGTCGCTGCTCGGTGTGCCACGGCCCCGACGGCCAGGCCAAAGTCGCCACAGGCGAGCGCATGTTCCCCCGCGCCGCCGACCTGACCAGCGCCCGTGCCCAGGGCAAGTCCGACGGCGCGCTGTTCTGGATTCTAGAAAATGGCTACCCGCATACGGGCATGCCCGGCTGGAAGGGTTTGCTGTCCGACCAGGAACTGTGGCAATTGGTGACCCTGATTCGCGCCCTACCCCAGGGCATGCCGCAAGCGGCCGAGACCCCGACGGCTGTCGCTCTCGCACCGACAGCCGTCCCGCCCACGGCTGTCCCGACCCCGGCTCCGCCGACGGCCACCACAGCGCCACCGACCGCTGCGCCGACGACAGCGCCCACAACTGCCGCCACCAGCGTTCCGGCTACCCTGCCGCCAGCTACCCAACCACCTACCGCTGTCCCACCCACTCAACCACTACCCACGGCCGTCCCGCCCACTGCCGTTGCCGCTGTTCCCAAAGCCGCCAGCGAGGTGAACATCGCCATTGACAACTATGCCTACCTTCCCGACACGGTAACAGTTCCCGTCGGCGCCAAAGTCACCTGGCTCAACAAGGACGATGAAGTTCACACCGTGACCTCGGAGGCGGCCGCGCCCCTCTTCGACTCGGGCGAGTTTGGCAAGAATGGAACCTTTAGCTTTACCTTTAGCCAGCCTGGCGAGTACGCCTATTACTGTGTCCCACATGACTACATGCGCGGCAAGATCGTCGTGCGCTAGGCGCGCCGGCTTACCCTCGGCCTATCCCGGCGCTCTGACGGCCCGCCAAGGGGCGCCGGTTATGCACTATCTCTGCTCGTCGTTCACGCAAGGAGGCAACCCCATGTCCCGCACAACCAAAATGATCCTTCCGGTGGCTGTGCTCATCCTGGCCCTCGTGGCGCTCTTCCCCGCTCTGGTAGCGGCGGCGCCGCCCCAGGACCCAGCCAGCGCCCCGCCCCAGGATGCCGCCAACGGCCAGAAGGTCTGGGCCGCCAAGCCCTGTAAGAGCTGCCACGGCGACAACGGCGAGGGCAAGTACGCTGCCCCCCTGGCCGGCACCGCCCGCACCACTCAGGAGGCCATCCAGCAGGTACGCAGCCCGCGTAGCATGATGCCGATGTTCAACCCGCAGCAGGTCAGCGACCAGGAAATCACTGACATCATTGACTACATGAAGACGCTGCAGCGGCCCGCGAGCTTCCAGCCCATCCGCTACGAAGCCCAACCCAACGACCCACAGGGCAAGGTGCTGTTCAACCAGAAGCGCTGCGTCGCCTGCCATGGTGACTACACCCGCACGGCGGCCGGCATCGTGGCCTCCGGGCGTAAGACACTGACCGACGCCGATGTCGAGAAGCAACTCCGCACGCCGCGCCAGTTTATGCCGCGCTTCTCCGAGCAGGAGGTGAGCCAGGCCGAGGCCCAGGCTATCGCCGCCTACCTGCGCCCCATCGTCGAGCAGGTCGCCGCGTCTGGCGGCGCTCCAGCCGCCGCCGCTCCAGCCGCCGCGCCCGCCCCGGCCCAGTTGCCCACCACCGGCGCCGACCCGAGCCTGCTGACGGCGCTGTTCGCCGCGCTGGGTATGGCCTCCGTCGCCGCGGGCCTGGCCTTGCGCCGCCGCCGCTAACCTTCTCCAAGCAACAGAAGAGGATAGAGGATAGCCTGACCGCTATCACTCTATCCTCTTGCTTCTATCGCCTTCTCTGCGCCCTATTCCCTGTTCCTTAATTCCCCATTCCTTCCATCACCCCCACCTGCCCCTGGAGTAGCCCCTCCCACGTCTCCGCCGGGCGCACAGTCCACCAGCGATCGCCCCGCACGACCACTTCCGCTGGCCGGGGGCGGCTGTTGTAGTTCGACGCCAGCGGGTAGCCATACGCGCCCGCGTCCATCACGGCCAGGTAGTCGCCGCTGCGCAAGGCTGGCAGGCGGCGGCCCCGGCCGATGACATCACTCGACTCGCAGTTGGGTCCCACCACATCGGCGGTCAGGGATGGTGTGCCCGCCTTCAGCGGCGACACGGCATGGTAAGCCTCGTAGAGCGAGGGTCGGATGAGGGCATTCATGCCGGTGTCCAGGACGACGCGCGTGGTGTCCGCGCCGTGCTTGAGGTGGAGCACCTGGCCCACCAGGACGCCCGCCGGCGCGACCAGCGACCGCCCCGGCTCCAGCGCCAGCCGCAGCCCCAGGTCAGCCACGCGAGGCAGCAAGGCGCCAGCGAGGTCGGTCGGCGTCAAGGGCTGGGTGGTAGGTGGGTCGGTATTCTCCCAGCGATGGTAGTCAATGCCCAGGCCGCCGCCAATGTCCAGCAGCCGCAGGGGGAAGCCCTGCCGCATCAAGCGCCTCGCCAGGTCGGCGAGGCGGTCCACCGTCTCGACAAACGGCCCAAGCTCAGTGATCTGCGAGCCGATGTGACTGTGGACGCCGACAGGGTCGAGGCCAGGGAACTCGGCCAGGTGGGCATAGGCCGCTTCGGCCTGCGCCAGCGCCACGCCAAACTGGCTGGACGTCACCCCAGTCGCAATATGGCGGTGGGTATGCGGGTCCACGCCCGGATTGATGCGGATCGTCACCGGCGCCCGCCGTCCCAGGCGTTCCGCGACGGCCGCTAGGCGCGGCAGTTCCTCGACGGCGTCGGCATTGATGGATAGCACCCCACCTTCGATGGCCGCCGCGATCTCGGCGTCCGACTTGCCGTTGCCGTTAAAGACGGTCAGACCGCCCGGCACACCCGCTGCCTGGGCCACGCGCAGTTCGCCGCCCGACACCACATCCGCCCCCGCGCCGAGCGTCCGCAGCCAGGTACACAGAGCCAGGCTGGAGTTCGCCTTGTAGGCATAGCAGATGAGGGCGTCGGGAAAGGCAGCGGCATAGGCCCCATAGCGCCGTTCTATCTCGTCCAGACTGTAGACATAGACCGGCGAGCCAAGCTGGCCCACAATCTCCCGCAGGGGAACTTGTTCACATGCCAGATCGCCCTGGCGGTAGGTAAAGGCAGTCATCACTACTCCACATGCCGTAACAACAGTCGCATCTACCGCCCTCGTCCAGCCGACTTCGCCGGCCGGTGTAAACCTCGCACCTTGCCGACCGGGACCGTAAACATGATGCCGGTGTGGGGCGTGTCCAGCGGCCCTAAAATGGCCTCAGTGGCGTCAAACAGGCCGTCCAGGTCAAAGTTGTCGTCTACCACCGCCCACAGGGTGCGGTTGGTGTTCTCGTCGCTCTCAAAAAGAGAGCGTAGACTCGGCAGCAAGGGCAAATCATCGCGATACAGCAGGGCGCGGCCCATGCCAGTCGACTCGTGGATCGTGAGGCCGCCGACGCCAGCCGCCTGCCACGCTTCTATGACACTGGGCGCATGTTCAATTTGATCCACTACCAGGATCACGAGATGAGGCATATCAGGGTTCTCCGCTAGGATTTATTCCACGTCTTGGGCAGCAACGGGTACAGGTCGCGCCGGTGTGGTCGCGCCGCGGGCCAAGGCCCAGCGCAGGGCCAGGGGCGTGATTAGCGTCGTGACCAGGACCATGATCACAGTAACAGTAAACACTTGCTCGCTGATAATGCCTTCATTGACACCAATCGTCGCCACAATCAGGCCGACCTCGCCGCGCGACACCATGCCGATGCCCATCTGCAACGCCTCGGCATTACTGAAGCCGGTCCAGCGGGCAGCCAGGCCCGACCCGACGATCTTACCGATAATCGCCATCACCAGGAAGACCAGCGTGAAGGCGAACAGGTCGCCCGTCAGGAGGCGCACGTTGGCCTCCAGACCAATACTCACAAAAAAGATGGGCACAAAGAAGGCATAGGCCAGGGTATGCATCCCCGTGTCCAGCTTGTGGCGCATGGGGGTACGACCAAACAAGACGCCCGCGATGAAGGCGCCGGTGATGAGCGCGACGCCGCCGAGCGCCTCGGCCGCCCAGGCGTAGAGCAGGGTCACAATGAGGCCGACGACCATCACCGCCTCGCTCACGCGGAGATATTCAATGCGGCGCGCGATGCGCGGGAACAGCCAGGCCCCCAGCACAATCGCCCCACCGAGGTAGAGGACCATGCGGAGCACGACCACCACCACATCGAGCGCGCCACCGCCTCCGGCCGCCAGAGCCAGAAAGAGCGACAATACCAGGATAACGAGGACATCGTCCACTACCGCCGCCCCGAGTAGGGCCACTCCTAGCCGCGAGCGTAGCGCGTTTAATTCCAACAAAGTCTGGGCGGAGATGCTGACCGAGGTGGCCGTCAGAATGATGCCCATAAACAGGCTCTTCTGGAAGGGGTAGCCGAAGGCCAACGCGGTCCCCAGGCCCAGAACCAAGGGCAGCGCCACCCCCGCCACGCCGCTGGCCGAGGCCACCCGGCCCGCGCGGCGCATCTCGCTCAGTTCGACCTCCAGGCCGGCGATGAACATGAGCAGGATGACGCCTAGCTCGGCGAGGTGTCCAATACTCTCGCCCAGGTGGGCATCAGTAAAGAAGGGTAAGTGTAGGAAGTCGAGGACAGAGGGGCCGAGGAGGAGGCCGCTGAGTAGTTCACCCAGCACGGCTGGCTGGCCGAGGCGGACGCTTAACCACGCGCCCGCCTTCGCGCACAAGAGAATGACAGCCACGGCCAGGATGAATTGGAGAATAGGTGTCATCGTGGTCCTCCAGAAACAGGCGCCAGACCGCCTCTGTGTCAGAGACTGAGGAGGCTGGCATGACCCGGTGACGGATCACCGATGGCAGCGAATTGCGGCACATAGGGGGAAAGGGGCAAGCAGACGCGGCATGCTATGCCCAAAGTATAGCCGGTCGCTCGCCTGACCGCAAATCGAGGAGGATGAACGAGTGGGGTTACCACAGTAGATGCCAGATGAGCCACAGTGAGGCGGCGGCCAGGACCACCATCATGAAGACCGAGAACCCGTCGGCAGGGCGGTCGGCCGCCTCAATAAACACGGGTTCGTCACGGTTCATCAGGAGAAACAAACTGCCCATCCCGAACAAGCACCCGACCAACAACACCGCGTAGACCATAGCTGTCTCCTGAGCCTCGACCGAGGAGGCTACTCCGACAGTATAGCCGTTTTATCAGGTCGCAGCGGCACGGTTGCCCGTCAGGAAACCAACATCCAGACGCCCGTATCCCCTTTTAGCCCCCCATTTCCCCGACACGCAGCCTACAGCCTTACAAGCCGCCCGCGTCGGTTTTCTCGAGGACGGCGAAGTGGGACAGGCCGAAGCGCCGCAGGGGCGTACCTTCGAGGGCATACGTGGCCTGGCGAACCGCGCGACCCAGCGCCGGGTGGCGGGCCGTGATATTGTCGTAGCCTGGGTAAATCTGGGTCAGGTGGACCACGCGGAGGGGCAGGCCCGCCGCCAGCCGGCGCAGGCCGCTTTCGGTATAGGCGCGGACGTGGGGAGCGAGGCGGTCGCGCAAGGGGTCGGGCAGCCAGTTGACCAGGGGCATGTTGCCGAAGTGGTACGCGCCGCGCCAGTAGACCCCGTGCGTCTCAAAGGGGAATAGGCGATTGGGAACAAAGACGATGAGGCGGCCACCGGGCCGCAGCACGCGGGCAATCTCCGCCACGGACTGCCGGTCGTCGGCCACGTGCTCCAGGACTTCGTGGGAAAGTACGGTATCAAACGAGTTGTCAGGGTAAGGCAGGGCTTCGGCAGGCGCGACGGCCAGGCCTGGCAGGTCGTGCGCGCCTTCGGCCACGCGGTCGAATTCAATGTCCATGCCGTAGACGTAGGGGGTAAAATGGCGGAGACGGCGGATATACATCCCGACGCCGCAGCCATCCACCAGGACTCGCGCGCCCTCCAGCCTGGCCCACTGGGCGATCATATCCAGCCGGCGGTGCTGCCCGAACCGCCACACCAGGCTCGGCATGCCGCGCTCGGCGGCCTTGTCAGCAATTTCCAGCATAGCCTTGTTGGACTCCTCTCCGAGTCTAGAGACAGCGACGGAAGCCTGTATAAACATGTGCGCTATAAACATGTAATGGAAAGGCGGGTCTCGTCATCATAATGGATAGAAGATTGATGCAGCGGCCCCTCAGCGCTGGCTCGACAAGTCGGTCGAACGCCCCAAGTTTAGCGGAGTTCCGGCGTTCGGACGAACTTTTATAGGGCAAGACTGCATAGGGTAAGACAAGGAAACAGACGCACATGGAAAACACGATTATCATCGGTTCTGGTATGGCCGGTTTGACAGCGGCGATTTACACGGCGCGCGCGAACTTGGAGCCGCTGCTGTTGACGGGCAATGAACTGGGCGGGCAGATCGCGACGACCACGGAGGTCGAAAACTTTCCCGGCTTCCCCGAGGGCCTCCAGGGGCCGGAGTTGTATGAACTCCTTCAGAAGCAGGCCGAACGGTTCGGCGCCCGCATCGAGATTGACGAGGTCACTGAGGTCACCTTTGGCGACCCGATTCACCGCGTCAAGACGCACAGTGGCGAGTACGAGACGAAGTCTATCATCATCGCTACGGGCGCGTCGCCCAAGAAGTTGGGCATTCCCGGCGAGGCGGAACTGCTGGGGCGCGGCGTGTCCTACTGCGCCACATGCGACGGCTTCTTCTTCCGGGGCAAGAACCTCATGGTGGTCGGCGGCGGCGACAGTGCGATCCAGGAAGGCTTGTTCCTGACCAAGTTCGCCAACAAAGTTGATATTGTCCACCGCCGCGACCAACTCCGCGCCGGCGCCGTGTTGCAGGAACGGGCGCGGCAGAACGATAAGATGGGCTATATCTGGAACTCGGTGCTCCAGCGCATCGAGGGCGACGGCCAGGTTCAGAGCGTGGTCCTGGAAGACCTGCGCACCGGCGAGACGCGCCAGCAGCCGGTGGACGGCATCTTTGTCTATGTCGGCCACTACCCCAATACCCAACTCTTCCAGGGCAAACTCCAGATGGACGACCAGAACTACCTGATCATTGACCAAAATATGATGACCAGCGTACCCGGCGTCTTCGCGGCGGGTGAGGTCCACGACCACACCTACCGCCAGGCCATCTCGTCGGCGGGCTTTGGCTCCATGGCGGCCATCTCCACCGAGCGCTATCTCGCCAACCTGGAGCATCGCCTGGCTCGCGTTGAGACGTGGTAAAGATGCTCCGTTCCCTCGCCCGCGAGGCCGCCAGCCGGGTCAACCAGCCGCTGGCGACGCGCCGCTTGCAGCGGTACCTACGCGACCACCAGCCGCCCTACCGCGTGCAAGTGGGGTCGGGCCTCGTGCATCGGCCCGGCTGGCTCAACACGGATATTGGGCCACGCGCTCGCTTCTGGCTGGATATGGGCCTGCGGCTTCCCTTTTCCGACCAGTCGGTCCAGTACCTGTTCTCCGAGCATGTGATTGAGCATGTGGACCCGGCGGTGGTGGCCCGCTTCTTGCGTGAGGCGTACCGAGTGTTAGCGCCCGGCGGTGTCATCCGCACTCTGACGCCAGACCCGGAGGGCCTGGCGCGGAGCTACCTGGCGCGTTCCGACGCGGCGCGGGCCATCCTCGCCCGAGGCGCGTCGGTCGGCTATCGCAGCCGCTATCCCATTGACGTTCTCAACACCGTCTTCTATGAAAACGGGCACTGCCATCTGTGGGATGAAGAAAGCCTGACCGCTGAGTTACGCGCGGCCGGCTTCCAGCACATCGCCCGCCAGCAGTATGGGGGCAGCCCGCACCCGGAACTGGCCGCCATGGACGGCCACCTCCAGGAGGGCGATCCGGCCATTCCGTTTGTCCTCGTTATTGAGGCGATCCGTTAGTAGTTTCTATTGTCATACTGAGCGAAGCGAAGCACCCCCAAGGGGAGGCTACGCACTCTCGCGTTCGAGGGTGAGATGCTTCACTTCGTTCAGCATGACAAACGCAAACACCCTATCCAGAGGTCATATGGCAAAACAACTCGTCGTCTATACTCGCCCCACCCCGTGCCGCGACGTGACTCGGACGCGCCAGGACCTGATCAGCCAGAGACTTGACTTCCGGGAGATTGACATCGAAGCCGACCCGGCGGCGGCCCAGCGGCTGGAGGCGTGGACAGGCTACCAGTCCGTCCCCACCGTCATCGTCGCGGAGGTGGGCAGCGATGAACCGATCCACCCCCCGGCCGCGCTGACGCCCAACCAGTCGCCGCGCAACGCCGACCGTGGCTCGATGATCAGCGAGCCAAGCACGGAGAATCTGATGGTATTCCTGGAACACAACGGCTTGGTCAAGGTGGACCTGTTCCGCATGGGGAGCTTCCTGCGCGGCTAATTTGGAGTGTGAATGAAGGCTCTTGTCACCGGCGCGACGGGGATGATTGGCGGCGCGATCGTGGACGCACTGCTGGCGCACGGCCATAGCGTGCGCGCCCTGGTGCGAGCAGCGGCCCAAGTGGACCCTCTGATTCTCAAGGGTGTAGACCTGGTCGTGGGCGACCTGGGCGACGCCGAAAGCCTGCGCCAGGCCGTCCAGGGCGTGGATGCTGTCTTCCACGCGGCAGCGGCCCTGGGCTTTCGCGCGGGCGCGGCGATCATGGACGATGTCAATGTCGGGGGGACGGAACGGCTGTTGGCGGCCAGCCGCGCCGCTGGCGTCGGTCGGTTCGTCCACATCAGTTCGGTGGCTGTCTACGGACCGCACGAACCGCCCATTGACGAGACAACCCCGCAGCAGCCCAACGACGCCTATGGCCGCACCAAGCTGGCCGCCGAGGCGGCCGTTATGCGCGCCTATGCCCAGGGGCTGCCCACAGTCATCCTGCGTCCGTGTATCGTCTACGGCCCTGGCGACCGCTACTTTCTGCCGACTCTGCTCCAGTTGATGCGCCTCCCCATCGCTCCGCTGCCCGAAGGCGGCGACCTGCTCATCGAACTGGTCTACGTGACCGATGTCGCCGAGGCCGCTCTGCTGGCCGCTACCCGCGCCCAGGCCGTCGGACAGGCTTATAACATCACCGACGGTCGGCCCACCACACTCCGCGACATCATCGAGACGTATGCCTTGCTGGCGGGCCACGGGCCGCGTATTATCAGTGTGGACCTCCATCGCCTGACGCAGATCTCTGGCGCCCTACGCGAAGCCCTCATGCCCCTCGCGCCGCGTGTCGCCTACCTCCTGGACACCGAACGGCTGGCGAACCTCAGGCATGACATTCACTACGACATCTCCAAAGCCGAGCGCGAGTTAGGCTACTCGCCCCAGGTCGGAGTGTACGAGGGCCTCCGTCGCGCCCTTGAAGCCTACGACCCAAGCTGGCTGGGCGGCAAGCGGCGTGTCAGTATGCCCCTGGCGCTGGGGGTGACGGCGCTCATTGGCGGCTTGTTGGGCGTGGCGCTCGTGCGGCGCGCCTTCCGCCAACGCGCCGAGGCGCGCCAGTTCTAGCCGGCCAGTAGACTTGTCCTGCCCTGGGAAGCCGTCTATAATTAACAGGATTGTCAGCGACGAAAGAAAATCTTGACTCGCGCCTTCTAGAGAAGCAACCCAACGTTGTCGCGCCCTCGGTGGGCGCTGTGTTGCATGGAGACTCACAGGATGAAGCGGAAACAGCCTAATGGAAACCCATCCAGCAACCGATGGTTTCGCAGCGGCACCATCTACTTGCTCCTCCTCGCCGCTTTTTTGATTATTCTCTTCCGCGCCTCGACCGGCGTCACAGGCCGGCCGCAGCGGATGGATCTCTCGACCCTCGCCACCGAGGTCAAGGCCGGACGGGTGCAGTCTATCCAGATCAGCCAGGATGGTGTCA
>JAHCIP010000083.1 GCA_026129165.1 Anaerolineae bacterium | reverse complement strand
CCCCGCCGGGACAATTCTATGAGGAGACTCACACAATGCGAAGACTCACCGTGCTCTTCGCGCTGGGCTTGCTTGTCTATTTGACGGCAAGCTGCGGCGCCCCCCAAACCACCCACCCCCAGGCGAAGCAGGAAGCGCCGGCCCAGGCCACTTCCGTGCCCCCTTCCAGTGAAGCGCCAAAACCCGCCGCCCCCCAGGCCCAGCCGGCGGCCCCGACCCAGTCCTCCGCGCCGGCCGCCAAGTCGAGTGGCGCCAGCGTCATCCGCATCAACATCGGCACGTACCCCGACAACCTCGACCCGCAGCAAATGTCGTTCCTCAACGAAATTCAGCACGCCTCGCTGATCTACGAGGGGCTGCTCAATCTCGACACCAACCTCAAGCCCATCCCTGGCGCGGCCGAGAAGTGGGACGTGCTGGACGGCGGCAAGACGTATCGCTTCACGCTCCGCAAGGGCCTGAAGTACAGCGACGGCCAGCCCCTGTCGGCCAAGAACTTCGAGTACGCCTTCAAGCGCGCCGCCGACCCTCTGCTGGGCGGCCAGTACCAGTCCAGCACCTACGACATCGAAGGCGCGGAGGCGTACGGTACGGCGGACCCCAAGACCACTGCGCCGGAGAAGCTCAAAGAACTGCGTGACAAGATGGCCGTCAAGGCGCTGGACGATACGACGCTCGAAATTCGGCTCGCCAAGCCGGTCGCCTACTTCCCCTACATCGCCTACCAGTGGTTCGGCTTCCCGGTACGGGAGGACATGGTCGCCAAGGGCGAGACGTGGTGGGCCGACGCCAGGAACCAGATTGGCAACGGGCCGTTCATCATGACTGAGCTGAAGGAGAAGGAACTCGCCCGCTTCGTGCCGAACCCCAACTGGCACGGCGAAAAGCCGCAGGTGGACGAGATTCAGTTTCGCTACATCACCGAGTCGCGGGTCTACACCGAAGCCTACAAGAACGGCGAGTTCGACATCATTCTGCTGGCGGCGGAAGAACTCGAGACGGCGCAGAAGGATCCTGTGCTGAGCAAGGAAATCGTGCGCTACCCTGGCTCCTGCACCCAGGCGCTGTTCTTCAACATGACGCGCGCTCCCTTCGATAAGAAGGACGTGCGGCTGGCGTTCGCCAAGGGCATAGATCGCGAGGCGTATGTGCGCGACATCCTGCGCGGCCTGGGCGTGGTCACAACGGCCTGGATGCCGCCCGGCATCCCCGGTTACAACAAGGACGCTGGGGCCAACCTGAAATACGACCCGGCCGCCGGCAAGGCCGCCTGGCAGCGGGCCGGCTACAGCGGCGAGGTCAAGCTGACCCACGCCTCCACCAGCCGCATCAAGACGCGCTTCGAGTTCATCGCCGGCCAACTCCAGCAGAACCTCGGCTTCACGCCGGTCCTCGACCCGGTCGAGCCGACGACGCTCACCGCGCTTCAGAAGAACATCGAGACCAACCCGCCGGTCACGCTCAGCGGCTGGTGCGCCGACTACCCCGACCCGCAGAACTGGCTCACCGCCTACTGGCGCTCGACCGCCTATGCCCGCCGCTATGGTTACAAGAACGCCGACCTGGACAAGCTGATGGACGCCGCCGACGTGGAGCAGAACGCCGACAAGCGCTATCAGATGTACCAGCAGGCCGAGAAGACCCTCCTGGACGACGTGGTGGTGTCCCCGATGTACAACACCGAGAACGCCTTCCTGGTCAAGCCCTATGTCCAGTACGCCAAGACGACCTCCCACGACCTATCGTTCCCTGGCTCGTTCGAACCGTGGAAGCTGGCGATTAAGAAGTAGGTCATCTCTTTCTCTCCCTCTCCCCAGGTGGGAGAGGGGGAAGGGGGGTGAGGGTCTTTGGGCCTCGCGGAACTCTAAGACCCTCACCCTACGCCCCCTGCCCTCCGCATGGAGGGTCTCCCCCAGAGGGGAGAGGGGACACGCAAACCAGGCGGAAGGAGGCTTTTTCCAAAACCCCACAAAAGTGCGCCATGCAGTGCGAACCAGATGGGACCCTCCGGCATAGCGGCTAATAGGGAGACTGCACGGTTTTTGACAAGAGCCGAGGTACAGGCTTATAATCTAGACCCACAGTCTCCAATGCGCTCCGAGCGCTCGACTGGGCGCTCTTGAGACTCTTTTACACCACCGGAGGAGAGGTCCCATTATGAGAAAACCCATCTTGTTGGCCCTGTTGGCGCTGCTGGTCGCCATCGCCGCCGCGTGTGGCGGCGCGCAGACGCCACAGCAGTCAGCCGCGCCCACCCAGGCGCCCGCGCCCAAGGCGACGGAAGCCCCCAAGCCTGCTGCCACCACCGCGCCCACCCAGGCGCCCGCGCCCAAGGCGACGGAAGCCCCGAAGGCGACGGAAGCGCCCAAGGCCGCGCCGACCACCGCGCCGACCACTGCTCCCGCCGTGAAGGCGCCCGCCCAGAACATCATCCGCATCAACACTGGTACCTATCCCGACAACCTAGACCCGCAGCAGATGTCCTACTTGATTGAGATTGGCTTCGAGGGCCTGCTATACGAAAGCCTGGTGGCGCTGACGCCGGATCTGACGGCCACAGGCGGTGCGGCGGAGAAGTGGGATGTCTCGGCCGACGGTCTTACCTGGACCTTCAAACTGCGCTCTGGCCTGAAGTATAGCGACGGTAAGCCGCTGACGGCCAAGAACTTCGAGTACGCCTTCAAGCGCGCCGCCGACCCAGTCCTGGCCGGCCAGTACCAATCCAGCACCTTTGATATCGAAGGCGCGGAGGCGTACGGCACCGCCGACCCGAAGGCGACCAAGGCGGAAGACCTGCAGAAGCTGCGCGACGCCATGGGCGTCAAGGCGGTGGATGACACGACCCTCCAGATCAAGCTCGCCAAGAAGGCCGCCTACTTCCCGTACATTGCCTACCTGTGGATTGGCGCCCCGGTCCGCGAGGACGTGGTCACCAAGGGCGGCGACACCTGGTTCACCAAGGCCGAGAACCACATCGGCAACGGCCCCTTCATGCTCAAGGAGCTGAAGGAGAAGGAAATCGCCCGTTTCGTCCCGAACCCGAACTGGCGCGGCCCCAAGCCGGCCGTGGATGAGATCCAGTATCGCTTCATCACCGACTCGAAGGTCGCCTTCGAGGCCTACAAGAACGGTGAGTTGGACATCATCGGTGTGGGCGCTGAAGACTACCAGACGGTCAAGAAGGACGCGGCGCTGAGCAAGGAACTGCTCGAAGCGCCTGGCTCCTGCACCACCGGCTTTGCCTTCAACATGACCCGGCCGCCCTTTGACAATCGCGACGTGCGCCTGGCCTTCGCTAAGTCTATTGACCGCGATGCGTGGACCCGCGACGTCCTCCAGGGTGTCGCCAAGCCAGCCATATCCTGGATGCCCGAAGGTATTCCGGGCGCCAAGGCCGACTCGGGCGCCGCCCAGAAGTACGACCCGACCGAGGCCAAGGCCCTGCTGGCCAAGGCCGGCTTCCCCGACGGCAAGGGCCTGCCCGAAATCAAGCTGACCTTCGGTTCGACGCCGCGTAACAAGATCCGCAACGAGTTCCTAGCGTCGCAAATCCAAAAGAGCCTCGGCATCCAGGTCGTCCTCGACCCGGTGGAGACGACCACGCTGACCGCTCTGACCAAGGACGTCAAGACGACGCCTGCCATCAACATCGCCGGCTGGTGCTCGGACTATCCCGACGCCCAGGACTGGCTGACGACCTACTGGCGCTCGACGGCCTTCGCCAAGCGCTACGGCTACAAGAACGCCGACCTGGACAAGCTGATGGATAGCGCCGACGTCGAGAGCGACAACGCCAAGCGTCTCCAGATGTACCAGCAGGCGGAAAAGATCATCCTGGAGCAGGATGTCGCCTACGCGCCGCTGCACCAGAGCATCACGCCTTATCTGGTCAAGCCATATGTGGCGTATGGTAAGGTAACCTCGCATGATGTTGACTTCCCTGGCTGGTTCGAGCCGTGGAAGTTGGCGATCAAGCGCTAAGTGGCTACGTGACTGTCGGGGCGCACCGATGTGCGCCCCGACAGGATATTCTTTCACCGTAGACCCGGGGACGGAGGAACACCATGCTTCAATTTATCATTCGCCGCATGCTATGGATGATTCCCACGCTGTTTATCCTTGCCTGGATCACGTTCGCTCTAATGCACGCAGCCCCCGGCGGCCCCTGGGATACGGACCCCAGCCGCAAGCAGCTTGATCCACGCACCGAGCAGCAGCTTAATCGCCGCTTTGGCCTCGACAAGCCGGAGTATTTCAACCCGAATGGTGACCCCTCGCGCCCCTGGACCTATCTCGATAGCCAATTCTTCAACTACATCTTTAAAGCTCTGCAAGGCGACCTCGGCGCGTCGTTCCGACGACGAGGCCAGGACGTGCAGGAAATTATCGGGCGCGGCCTGCCCTATTCGGCTCGGCTGGGGTTGATCGCCTTTGCCTGGTCCACCGTCCTGGGCCTGGCTCTGGGAGTCATGGCTGCCCTGAACCAGAATACCTATATTGACTACATCAGCGGCTTCCTGGCGACGTTCCTACGCTCCGTGCCGAGTTTCGTGCTCGGCATCTACCTCATCATCATTTTTGCCACTTGGCTGAAACTGGTGCCCGTGATCCAGGATAACTGGGGCGGCATCACGCCCTACATTCTGCCGTCCATCGCGCTCGGCGCCCCGACGATGGCCTTCGTCATGCGCCTGACGCGCGGCTCGATGCTCGAAGTCATCCGCCAGGACTACATCCGCACCGCGCGCGCCAAGGGGCTGGGCGACCGCGCCGTGATTATGGGCCACATGTTGCGCAATGCCTTGATTCCCGTAGTGACTATTCTCGGCCCCGCGTTTGTCGCCCTGGTCACTGGCTCGTTCATTATCGAGAATCTCTTCGCCATTCCGGGTATCGGCCGCCTGTTTGTGGAGGCCATCGGCCAGCGTGACTACCCCATGATTATGGGGACGACCCTGTTCTACGCTGTCCTGGTGGCTATCGCCAACCTGGCGGTGGATGTTACTTACGCCTTCATTGACCCGCGCATCCGGCTGTCCTAGTTCGTAATGCGTATTTCGGAAACTTCCTCTACAAAATACGAAATACGCATTACGTAATACGCATCACGCATCACCAACGGAGTGATTGTATGGCCGTCACCACTGCAAAACCGTCCACCGCGTTGGGCGCGGAAGCGCAACAAATCCTGGCCCGGCCGCCGCGTGGTCTGTGGGCCGATGCCTGGATTCGACTGCGCCGCAACAAGGCCTCCATGGCCTCGTTGATCTTCATTATTGCCCTGGCGCTCACCGCGATCTTCGCGCCACTCATCGCCCCCCACAACCCGCTTGCCCAGGACACGACCAACAGCTTCCGCCAGGCTGCGTGGGTCCAGACCGGGGGGAAGGATACCGGCACCTGGGTCTATCCGCTTGGGACGGATAACCTGGGCCGCGACGTTTTTAGCCGGCTGATCTACGGCGCGCGCGTCTCGTTGACGGTGGGGCTGGTGCCCATGTTCATCGTGGTAACCGTCGGCATGTTCTTCGGCCTCGTCGCGGGCTACACGGGCGGTATGACCGACAACCTTATCATGCGCGTGATTGATATTCTGATCGCCTTCCCCGACCTGTTGCTGTTTATTCTAGCGACAGCGACGCTGCGCGATACGCCCCTCGGACGCACCTGGAACGGACTACTGCTCTTGTTCCTGGTGCTGTCGTTGTTAGGCTGGACAGGCGTGGCGCGTCTGGTGCGCGGCCAGGTGCTCAGCCTCAAGGAGAAAGAATTTGTCGAGGCGGCCCGCTCCATCGGCGCGCCTACCTGGCGGATTCTGTTCACCCACCTGACGCCCAACGTCATCTCGCCCATCATCATCGCCGCCGCCTTCGCCGTCCCCGGCTACATCATTACCGAGGCCATCCTGGGCTATCTGGGGTTGGGCGTGCGGCCCGCCGTGAACCTGGATGCCCCCTTCCCGACCAGTTGGGGGTCCATGATCAACGAGGGCAACAGCGCCATCAGCAACCAGCCCGCCATGCTGGCCGCGCCAGCGTTCGCCGTGGCGTTGGTGTTTATGGCGTTTACCTTCCTGGGCGACGGCCTGCGCGACGCCCTCGACCCGCGCATGAAGCAGTAGAACAGTCACACAGGAGCCTCGTAAACCTGGCAGGTTTCTCAAACCTGTCAGGTTTTTTGTAGGGGCAAACCCCCTGTGGTTGCCCCGGCCTGTCCCCCACGGACAGGCCGGCTGCCCCTACAGGTGTGGGTGGGGGATGTTTGCCCTCCCCCCCTTAGCCTGCCTATAATTACTGAATGCCCCCCCTTATCCTCGCAGCGGATGATTGTGTATGCTGAAACGTAATCTGTGTGTGTCCCTGACCCTATGCCTGCTTACCGTTGTTAGCCTTGCCTGCCGCCAGAACGAGCCACCCCCCACGGCGACGCCCGCGCCCGGCGCGACCCGCCAGGCGGCTCCCACCACTGTCCCACCTACCGCTACTCCGCGTCCGGGTGTCACGCCGCTGCCTACGGCCACCATCACCCCGATTCCGCCGACTGCCACTCCGACGCCTGACCGCACCCGCGAGGCCGAGTCGCGCATTGTCACGCTAGACTACCGCCTGCCGGGCGACCCCCCGACCCTCGACCCGATGCTGGCCCAGCCAGGGGATGAAGCCTCACAGAACCTCGTCGGCATGCTGTTTATGCGCCTGAGCCGGCTGGATCCGACCAGCGGTCAGCCTCGACCCTGGTTGGCGCGTGAGTGGGCGATGGACGGCGTCACAGTGACGGTCAAGCTACGTGATGACGTGCCCTGGGTGAGATACAATGCTACTGCGAGGCAGATCGAGCCGGCGCGGGACGGCCAGGGCCAGCCACGACGAGTCGAGGCGGCGGATGTGGTCTACGCAGTGCGCCGCGCCCTCGACCCGAAGAATGGCGCGGACACCGCCGACCTGCTCTACATCCTCCAGGGCGCTCGCGAGTATCAGCAGGCTGGCGCCCCTTTCGACCGCGTCGGCGTACGCGCCCTCGATACCCAGACGGTTCAGTTTGTCACGACCTCGCCCGCCGCCTACTTCCCGACGCTTTTGACGCTCAGCCTGCTGGCCCCCGTGCCCCAGTGGGCGGTTGAAGCCTCAGGGACGGGTTGGGCGGTCCCTGACAAAATCGTCACCAACGGTCCGTATGCCCTGGCGGAGTGGACGGCCGGCAAGCAAGTCACGCTGCTCCGCAACCCTCAGCATCCCGACCGCGATAAGGTCCAGATTGAACGCCTGCGCTTCCCCATCGTGCCTGACCTGGGGCAGGCGTATACCCTGTTCAGCAACGGCAACCTGGACTCCGTGGAGGTGGCGGAGAGCGAACGGGCCAATGCCGAGAAAAGCGCGGCGGGTGGGCTGGCGCTCCAGATGGTCCCCAACGGCTGCACGACGTTTGTGGGGCTGACGACCGACAAGTTGCCACTGGACCGGCCCGGCGTTCGCAAGGCGCTGGCGGCCGCCATTGACCGCAAGGCTCTGGTGGATCGTGTGGTAAAGATGGGCCTGCCATCTCTCCACCTGGCTCCTGCTGGGGTCTTTGAAGCCGTCACAGGGGACGATAACGTCCTCAGCTACGCCCCCGACGCGGCGCGGCGCTTCCTGGCCGAGGCAGGCTTCCCTGACGGCCGAGGCTTCCCCACGCTAACCTATGCCTACAATACATGCGACTCGCCCGCGTGCAAAGCGAACCAGGCCGTCGCCGAGGCTCTGCGCGATATGTGGCAGCAGACGCTCAACATCCAGGTGAAACTCGATAGTCTGGAGTGGCCCGACTATCTGCAGCGCATCAACCGCCGCACCCCGGTGGACCAGATGCCCCACGCCTGGCGCATGGCCTGGTGCGAGGACTTCCCGGACGAGCATAACTGGCTCTATGACGCCTTTTATGTGAATGCGCCTGGGGGGTACAGCCGGGGGCGGCCCGGCCGCTTTGATGAACTGGTGGCGCAGGCGGCGGGTGAGCCGGATGCGGCCAAGCGGGCCGACCTGTACCGTGAAGCAGAACGGGTGCTCATGGTGGACGAAGCGCGAGTGGCGCCCCTCTTCGCCTCGGCTGCGCCCTGGGTCAAGCAGCCCTGGCTGAGCCGGCAGTTCACCGTCTTCGGGGGGCAGAACTTCGACGAGTGGAAGCTGGACTGGGAGGCTAAGCGCAAGGCGCTGGGGAAGTAGGCTTCTCAGGGCTATTGCAGAGTCGTCTATGACAGTGCACGGATGAGGAGGCTGGACGGATGGAGGGTCTTAGCCGACCCCATGCTGTCAACGGATTCGGGGAACGGATTGAGCGGATGGGTGGCTCGAATTCGTTCCCCGAATCCGTTGACAGTGTGTAACTCTCTCAAGATATGGGACTTTGAAAGAACCCTGATGGTCTCCGCAGTGCGCTTGACAAAATAGGGGTTTTCTGGAATCATAAGGCTGTCCTGCTACGAGGACAGCCTTATGCTTGGTAAAGGATCGCTTCTCCCAGGCCTGACTACCCGCCGGCCGATGGCTGTCACGGGCGCCGACCGCTCTCCACAACGGCGTGGACAGGTGTTGACCCCGGATGTCAATGCTATGTCAGCATTCCTCGGGAACGCTCGCCGTTCAACTGCATACGCTGTTCGTTCGAGTCAGTGGCTTCGCCCCGCTCGTTCGTGAGTGCCCTCTCGCTTAGCGGTCGCCCACGAAAGGAGGTGATGACGCGGTTTCTCAGCCTGACCAGATTCCTATCCTGATTCTGACTCAGCCGCTTTTCCTACCACCGGAGGAGAACCTGTCATGAAAAAGACTCTGCTTGTCCTGTCGCTCGCCACACTCCTGGTCTTGCTCGCCGCGTGCCAGCAAGCTGCTGCCCCCGCGCCTGCCCCTACCTCTGCCCCTGTAGTTCAAACCGTCATTGTCGAAAAACCCGTTGAGAAGGTTGTTGAAAAGGTCGTCGAGAAGCCTGTCGAGAAGCAGGTGGTCGTCACGACCACGCCCGCGCCCGCCAAGGGCGCCGACACCCTCATCATTGGCATGAGCCAGGAACCGAGCACGCTGCACCAGTTCGTCGGCTCCATGGCCGTGGCGCGCCAGGTCCAGGAAGCCGTCTATGAGCCGCTGGTCACGACGCTCGACTACGACTTCCAGCCGAACCTGGTCGAGACGCTGCCGACGCTCGAAAACGGCGGCGCTAAGCTCGATACCAAGGGCAACACCGACCCCAAGGACGATGTCCTCGAAGTGACCTTCAAGCTCAAGGCCGGTCTGAAGTGGTGCGACGGCCAGCCGGTGAAGGCCAGCGACATGGTCTTCATGTATAACACCCAAAAGGACGAGAAGTCGGGCGTCACCTCGCGCGTATTCCTCAACAAGATTGACAAGGTCGCTGCGCCGGATGACCGTACCTTTGTCATGACCTACAAGGCGGGGGAGACCGATTCGCTCTACTTCGCCAACTACTTCTCGCCCCTGCCTGAGCACCGCCTGAAGGGCAAGACGCCCGAAGCCCTGCAGAAGGACGCCGACTACACGCGCATGGCGTGCGGGTGGGGGCCGTACATGGTCAAGGAGTGGGTGGCGGGCGACCGCATCGTACTCCAGGCCAACCCCAACTACTATAAGGCCGGCTTCCCCAAGGTCAAGAACCTGATCTACCGCATCATCCCCGACACCAACCAGCTCCTGGCTCAGCTCGCCTCGGGCGATATTGACTTTGCCACTTCGGACGGCCTCCAGGCGACGCAGTACGCGCTGTATGACCAGTTCCAGAAGCAGGGGCTGATCAAGATCTACGAAATCTCCTCGCCGACCTGGGAACACATGGACTTCAACACACTCGCCCGCACCAACAAGGACTCGAAGGAGCGCAAGGCGCCCCATCCGCTCCTGGGCGACAAGACCGTGCGCCAGGCGATTGCCACCTGCATTGACCGTCAGGCCATCGTCAATAACCTGTATTCTGGCAAGTCGACGGTCATGAATACCATGATCCCCAAGGAGCACTGGGCCTACGCCGGTGACGCCAACATCAAAATCTACAAGTACGACGAGGCGGCCGCCAACAAGATGCTCGACGACGCCGGCTGGGCGATGGGCGCGGATAAGATTCGCGCCAAGGGCGGGGTCAAGATGCAGTTGAACCTGCGCTCGACCTCCGGCAACGTCCTGCGCGAGCGGAGCACGCAGCTCATCAAGGCGCAGCTTGCCAAGTGCGGCATTGATGTGACTATCGAGTTGGTTCCCTCCACCGTTTGGTTCGGTGAGGATACGGGCCTGGCGGTGGGCGACTTCGAACTCGGCATCTTCGCCTGGGTCGGCCAGGCCGATCCCGGTGGCGATACGCTCTATGCCTGCGACCAGATCCCCACGCCGGACAACAAGTGGGAAGGCCAGAACTACATGGGCTGGTGCAATGAGACCGCCAGCAAGGCCATCCTCGCCGCGAACTCCGAACTCAAGCGCGACGACCGCAAGAAGCAGTACGCGATTGTACAGAAGGAGTTCACCGAGGACATGATCAGCCTGCCCCTGTTCCAGCGCCTGGAGATCAGTGGCTCATCGCCCAAGCTGAAGAACGCCAAGCCCAACGCGACTGAGTATGCTACCTGGAACATCGCGGAGTGGGAGAAGGGTTGAGCTTCGTGACGGAGGACGGAGGGCGACGGAAGAACACCTCCCCCGGCCCCTCCCCTACGAGGGGTGGGGAGGTAGGGGGGATGAACGTAAGTTTGCGGCGAAACCGCCATCCGTCCACCGTCCACCGTCCTCGGTCCTCCCCGGCCCCGCCGCGCCCTCGGTGAGGCCAGGGGAGGCCGTGGGCCAACCGCGTCGCAGGTGGTTAGCCTGACGCGGCTGGTACTGACATGTATATGCGGTTTGGCGTCGTTTGGTTCGTGGTGGCACGGGGCTAAACCCCCGCGCTGGACAGGCGAAGCCCCAAGGGGGGCTAAGAGAATTAGCCCGCAGGGCTTCGCCTGAGTAGACCAGGGCTTCAGCCCTGGGCGGTATCGGCTGAGCGAGAGGAGGGGGTATGGGAACCTACCTGGTCCGGCGCTTCTTGCAACTGGCGGTCGTCATTCTCCTGGCGACGATGGTCATCTACGCGCTACTCAATGCGGTGCCCGGTGGGCCGCTGTCCGGCGTCCGCCAGGAGTTGATCAACACACGCGGCGCGACCGGCGCCAACGTGGCGTCGGACATGGCGCGGCTCCAGCGCGACTTCGACCTAGACCTGCCGGTGTGGCAAAGTTACTTGCGCTGGCTCATTGGCTGGCCCAAGCTGGCCGACCGCCCCAATCGCGGGGGCATCCTCTTTGGCGACCTGGGCGACTCGTGGCAGGTCGCGCGTGGGCAGAGCGTCGCCAGCCTGATTCAGAGCCGCCTGGGCAACACCCTCCTCCTGATGACCAGCGCTACCCTGCTCTCCCTGCTGGTGGCGATTCCCATCGGCATCAACGCCGCCGTGCGCCAGTACTCCGCCTTCGACTACCTGGCGACGACCGGCGCTTTCTTCGGCACGGCCATGCCGGTCTTCTGGTTCGGCATGATGATGATTATGATCTTTGCCTACTACTTCAAGCAGTTAGGCTGGTTTTATTTACCGACGGGTAACGCCGTCGCATTAAGACCCTACGATGTCCCCTTCCTGGGGACAGTGCTCCCTGAAACCATACTCGACCGCGGCCTGCACCTGGTGCTGCCCACCATTGTCTTGAGCCTGCTCTACATGGCGGCCTGGAGCCGCTACACCCGGACCTCGATGCTCGAAGTGCTGCGCCAGGACTACGTGCGCACGGCCCGCGCCAAGGGCCTGGTCGAACGCCTGGTCATCTCCAAGCACGCGCTCCGCAACGCCCTCATCCCCCTGGTCACGATTATCGCGCTCCAGATACCCGGTCTGTTTGGAGGGGCTATTCTCACCGAAACGGTCTTCAACTGGCCGGGCATGGGCCGCCTCTACATTAGCGGCCTCAACGCGGGCGACTGGCCGCTGGTCATGTCACTGCTTTTTATTACCGCTGTGCTCACCGTCGTCTCCAACCTGCTGGCCGATGTGATGTATACCTTTGTGGACCCGCGTATCCGCTTGAGTTAATCAGGGGGGATGTATGGCGACCTATTCCGCCACCGCCGAAGAACTCTTAACGACCAAACAGGAAAGCCAGCTCCACGTCATCTGGCGGCGCTTCCGCCGTCACAAGATGGCCGTGCTGGGGCTGGTCATTATCCTGAGCCTGATTCTCATGGGCGCGTTCTCGTCCTACCTCACGCCGTACGAGCGCGACGAGCCGACGGCGGACATTAACCTGTCGCCAAGCGGGCTGCACTGGCTCGGCACGGACGAGTTGGGGCGCGATATGTTCACGCGCATCGCTTTTGCCGCGCGCATCTCGCTGACGGTCGGCTTTGCCGTCACCTTCCTGACGACCCTCATCGGCATGACCATCGGCTCGGTGTCGGGCTACTTCGGCGGCTGGGTAGATAACCTGGCGATGCGCCTGGTGGACTTTATGCTGACCATCCCCAGCCTGCCGCTGCTCCTGGTCATGTCCAAGATTCTGTCGTCGGGCGGCTTTATCATCCAGTTTCCCGAGTCGGTGCTGCGCTTCTTTGGCTGGATCATGGCCGTCTCGGACATCAAATCCATCCAGCAGGTGTTGTACATTATTCTCATCCTGGCCCTGCTCGGCTGGACCAGCGAGGCGCGCCTGATTCGCGGCGTCATCCTCTCGTTGCGCGAGCAGACCTTCACTGAGGCGTCGCGTGCCCTCGGCGTGTCGCACACGCGCATTATCACCCGCCACATGATTCCCAACGCCCTGGCGCCGCTGATTGTGGCCTCGACGCTGTCCGTGGGCGGCGTCATCGTCGTCGAAGCCGCCTTGAGCTTCCTGGGCTTCGGCATCCAGCCGCCCATCCCGACCTGGGGCAACCTGCTGCAGAACGCGCAGAACGACCTGTGGCTCTACCCGTGGAAGGCGCTCTATCCCGGCCTGTTCATCTTCCTGACGTCCCTGTCGTTTAACTTCCTGGGCGACGGCCTGCGTGACGCGCTGGACCCGAGGCTAAAAATCTGACCGATGACGAAGGACGGAGGACGGAGGAAAGACCTTGTCCTCTTCGTCCGCCTTCCGTCTTTCGTCTTCCGTCCTCTGTCCTATGTACTCTGAACCCCTACCCAAAATCAGCCTGCTGCGCCTCTTCGCGGTCATCGTGGGATTTGGCGTTGTCGTGTGGTGGGCCATTGGCGCGTCAGGCCACGGTGACCCGCTCTGGTTCTGGAGTCCCTTTGATGAGACGCCGACCGCCATCACGCTCTACTATCGCGGGCAGGTCGTAGAGTTTACGCCCGGGCAAAAGGGCTTTGCGGAATTGACGCAAGCCTTCAACCAGTCGTTTAGCCGCCGCAACGGCTGGTCCACCCTCGGCGTCTCGCCCGAGTCGGCGGCCGACTACCGCCAGCGCGAGGTAGCCCTGGCCGTGCGTTACAGTCATAAGGTGAACATTCACACCCAGTACCGCTATGGTCCGTATGCCGGCCTGTTCCTCCCCCTGACAGGCCGCCACAGCGAGACGCGCCCGGTCTGGGGCCTGGACGGCGATGAGCTTGCGGCGGGAGCGGTGCATCTCGATACCGTCGAACCGATCGTGAACGCGCTACGTCAGTTGGGCTACGCTCTCTAGGTGGAGGAAGTGTGGAAACGGTAGACAACATTCTTGAAATCCATAACCTGAAGACCTACTTCTTCACCGAAGATGGCGAGGTCCATGCGGTGGACGGGGTAGACCTGGAGGTGCGGCGCGGCGAGACGCTCGGCGTGGTCGGCGAAAGCGGCTGCGGCAAGAGCGTCACCTTTATGTCCGTCCTGCGGCTGGTGGGTATGCCCGGCCGCATCGTCGAAGGCAACGTGGTCTTCAACGGCCAGAGCCTGCTGGAGTTGCCCGAAAGCGAGATGGTCCAGATTCGCGGCAACAAGATTGCCATGATCTTCCAGCAGCCCATCAGCTCGCTCAACCCGGTCTTTAAGGTGGGCGACCAGGTGGCCGAAGTGTTCGAGACGCACCAGGGGCTGAACCATGAGCAGGCGGTCCAGCGGGCGGTCGAGATGCTGGCCCAGGTCGGCATCCCCGACGCCAAACGCCGCGCCGAGTCGTACCCCCATGAGATGTCAGGCGGCATGGCCCAGCGTGTCATGATCGCGATGGGGCTGGCGATGACACCGGAGTTGCTCATCGCCGACGAGCCGACGACGGCCCTGGACGTGACCATCCAGGCGCAGATTTTGGACCTGATGCGCGCCCTCAAAGAACGCATCGGCATGTCCATCGTGTTTATCACCCACGACCTCGGCGTCGTCGCTGAGATGGCCGACCACGTGGCGGTAATGTACGCCGGGCAGATTGTCGAATACACCGACGTCGGAACCATCTTCCGCGAGCCGAAGATGCCCTACACCCAGGGGCTGCTTGGCTCCATCCCGGTGCTCGGCGTTATCAAGGACGAACTCGACTCGATTCCGGGCACCGTGCCCAACCTGGTGGACCCGCCCAACGCCTGCCGCTTCGCGCCGCGCTGCCGGGCGCGGGTCGAGCACGGGCTGACCATCTGCGAGCAGGCCGAGCCGCAACTGTTGCCCGTCGGCAGCACGACACACAAGGTCCGCTGCTGGCTGTACCACGACTGCCCGTCGCTCAACTATGTCGCGCCCCATAGCACAGGCATCGCCGCCGAGCCGCGCCTGGAACCAAGCGCGACCCCAGCTCGGGCGTAGGAGGAGGAAACGTGGAAGCGACTGTAAGCCAGGCGCCGACAACGCAGAGCGACAGTCAGCGCGACTTGCTGGTGGTCAAGCATCTCAAGAAGTATTTCCCAGTGCGCGGGGGTCTCCTCAAGCGGGTGGTCGCCCAGGTCAAGGCCGTGGACGACATCTCCTTCACTATTCGCAAGGGCGAAACCTTTGGGCTGGTGGGGGAAAGCGGCTGCGGCAAGACGACGGCCGGCCGCACCATTCTACGGCTCATTGAGCCGACGGCGGGCCAGGTCTTCTTCGAGGGCAAGGACATCGCGAAGGCTAAGGCGGGCGAGATGAAACGGCTGCGCCGCGACATGCAAATCATCTTTCAGGACCCCTATTCGTCGCTTGACCCGCGCATGGTCATCGGTGAGAGCATCGCCGAGGGGCTGGTGGCGCATGGCATCGGCACGGCCCGCGAGCGCGAGCAGACGGTGCTGCGGGTGCTGCGCGATGTCGGCCTCCACCCCGAACACGCCCGCCGCTATCCCCACGAGTTCTCCGGCGGGCAGCGCCAGCGCATCGGCATTGCCCGCGCCCTGGCGCTGCGGCCCAAGTTCATCGTATGCGACGAGCCGGTGTCGGCGTTGGACGTGTCCATCCAGTCGCAGGTGCTCAACATTCTGCGCTCGCTCCAGCGGCAGTATGGCCTGACCTATATGTTCGTGGCCCACAACCTGAGCGTGGTCGAGCATATCAGCGACCGGGTGGGCGTCATGTACCTGGGCAAGATGATGGAGTTGGCCGACCGCGAGGAGATGTACAGCAACCCGCTGCACCCCTACACCAAAGCCCTCATGTCGGCCATCCCCATCCCCGATCCTAACCTGAAGCGCGAGCGCATCATCCTCAAGGGCGATGTGCCTTCGCCGTTGCGGCCGCCGCCCGGCTGCGTATTCCATACGCGCTGCCCCATCGCCCAGAAGGGATTGTGCGACAAGGAGATTCCAGCCTTCCGTAATGTCGGCCAGACGCGCGAACACTGGATCGCCTGCCACCTCGTCGGGGACAAGGAAGGGAATTAGGTCGGAAGGGTTGGACAGAATTAATAGAATGAACAGAATGGTTTTAACTGTAAATTCTTCAAATTCTGTTAATTCTGTCAGAACTGCTGATACTGTCCGCAACATGGCGACGCCAAGGCTGTAAGGCGCTCTTGGCGTCTTTGGCGTTTGAGCGAGACTCAACTACAGTTTGGGATAGACCTATGCGTGACATTCTACGTATCATCATGGCGGTGACCGGGGGCGCGCTGGCGCTGGTGGGACTGGCGCTGGCCGCCCTGTGGGCCGTCGCCCCCTTCATCTGGCGGGACAACTCCGTCGCCACCAACACTCTCATCGCCGGCGGAGCCGCCCTGGGGCTGCTGTACGGCTTGCTTCTGTTCGTCCAGGCGTTTCGCGGCCAGGATGCCACCGCGCCCTGGCCGCCAGTCTGGATTCTGCTCCTGTTGTGGGCCGGGGTGCTAATTATCGGCACGTTGAACCTGGCGGGCGTGGAAGGAGACACCTTCGCGGCCTGGGTCTTCCCGCCGCTACACGTTCTGGCCGTCGCCCTGCCGGTGATGGCGCTGCTCGCCATCGGGGCGCAGCGTTCCCGCGCGCCAGCCGGGCGGCTGGCCGTCCAGTTCGCCTACGGCGGGACGGCCGCCTTCCTGCTCAGTCTGGGCATCGAGGTTGGGCTTCTGCTAGCGCTTGGCGCCATCGCGGCCGCGCTTTTTGGGCCAGGAGCCAGCCTGATGACCTTCGTCCAGTCGCTCGTCAGCGGCAACCTGGCCGTGTTGGGCGACCTGCGCGCCGCCCCGGCCCTGCTGACCCTGGTAATCGTGGCGCGTGTCCTGCTGGTTCCGCTGGTGGAAGAGGCGGCCAAGGCGCTGACCATCCCCTGGTGGGCGGGCTGGGAGCCGGGCCAGGCGCGGGCGCTGGCCTGGGGGCTGGCGGCAGGGCTAGGCTTTGCCTTGACCGAGGGCCTGCTAGTGATGCGGCCAGCGCTTGAAGCGGGCGTGTGGTGGCCGTCCCTCCTGGGGTTGGCTGGCGCGGCCCTGGTGCAGGGCATGTGCGCCGCGCTGGTGGGGGTCATGTGGTGGCGGGGGCAGGCGCGGCGTCGCCCGCTGAACCTAGTCATCGGCTACCTGGTGGCCGTCGCACTGCATGCCTTCTGGAATATGGGCGGCATCGCCCGCGCCCTGGTCGCCAACATCCCCCCTGGCCCCACCGCGACCCAGGAACCCGCTTATGATGTCTTCGCGGCCGACATTATTGGTGTCGTCGGCGCGGCGCTCCTGCTCGTCTTGCTGGCTGCGCTGCTCATCCGCCTCACCGCTCGTCCCCGCTGGCTGGAGGAAGGAACGGGGGATTGACGGGCCTCGGGCTGGCTCTCGTGGCGGCGGTGGCTGTGCTCGTCATGGGTGTGGCCCTGGTCGCGTGGTACGGCGCGGACCAGATCGTGCAGCGCCGGCGGCCCGACTTACCGGCGACTCCAGCCGACTACGGGCTGCGCTACGAGGCGGTGAGCTTCACCGCTCGCGACGGCCTCCCCTTGCAGGGCTACTGGATGCCCGCGCCCGGTGACTTGCCAGACGCGCCATCGCCCGCGCCGACTATTGTCCTGTGTCACGGCTACAATGGCAGCCTTGACCCAGACCTTAAGATCGCGCCGCTACTGAACCGCGCCGGTTTTGGCGTGCTGGCCTTCGATTTTCGGGGGCACGGCCGCAGCGACGGCCACGTGGTCAGCCTGGGGTATCACGAACGCCAGGACTTACTGGGCGCGGTGGATTGGCTCCAGAGTCGGAGTGTTGCCCGTGTCGGTGTCCTGGGTTTCAGTATGGGGGGCGCGGTGGCCCTCAGCACGGCCCCGCTCCACCCATTGATCCGCGTCGTCGTGGCCGATGGGGCATTCGCCCAGGTCCGCACCCTCATCGAGGGCGGCCTGCGTGAACGGTACACCCCCGGCCCGCTGACACCCTGGCTGGCGTGGGCCATGCTCCAGGCCATCGGCTGGCGCGTCGCGGCCACCCTGGCCCAGGCTGACCCGCTACGGGTGGTTGGTGACCTGGCGCCGAGGGCCATGCTCCTGATCCATGGCGCGCAAGACGCGTATGTCCCGATGGATAGCATCCGCGCCCTCTACCGCGCCGCCCGCCCGCCCAAGGCATTATGGATTGTGCCGGAAGCCGGCCACCGCGAGGCGGCCCGCCTGCGCCCCCAGGAGTACGAGCGGCGGGTGGTAGACTTCTTTAAGACGTATTTGAATTAGGACACAGGCCCATGTCACACGATGCGTATACTCTCGATGGCGGGCCGGTGGGCGCGCTGTTGATGCACGGCTTTACCGGCCGCCCCGATGAGATGCGTCCGCTGGCCGATGCGCTTCACCAACGCGGCTACACCGTACATGCCCCCGTCCTGCCGGGCCACGGCGGCCTGCCCGAGGCTCTACTCGGCGTGCCCTGGCAGGCGTGGCAGCGGAGCGCCGAACGCGCCTTCGACACGCTGAGCGCCCGCTGCCGGCAGGTGGTGGTGGTCGGACAGAGCATGGGCGGCACGCTGGGCATCCTGGTGGCGACGCGGCGGCCGGCGGCAGGGTTGGTGACCATGGCAGCGCCCTTGCAGGTGCCCGACTGGCGGGCGCGGCTCGTGCCCCTGTTTCGGCCCGTGCTGCCGTACTGGTACCCCTACAAGTTTGCTGACTGGGACGACCGCATGGTGCGCGAAGCCGTCCTGAGCTTCGCGCCGGGTGCGGACCTGGACGACCCTACGACGCGCCAGGCCCTCGGCGACCAGATTCGCATCCCCTTCGGGGCGCTGGACGAGCTGATGCAGTTGGTCCACTACACCCGGCGGCGGACGCCGTTTGTGTCGGCCCCTTCGCTGGTCCTCCAGGGGCGCCAGGACCGCGTGACCCACCCCGGCGACGCCAATCTTCTCTACGGGCTGCTTGGTGCGGCCCAGAAGGAACTCGTTTGGTTCGAGCAGTCGGGACACCTGCTGCTGATGGACCAGGAGCGCGACGCGGTCATCGAGCGCGTGGCGGCCTTCGTGACGGCGGTGACGAGTGGCGCGCGGGCCTGAAGACCCGCGCCAGGTGGGCGAAGCCCAAGGGGCTGGGCGTTTAGCCCGTAGGGCTTCGCTTGAGTAGACCAGGGCTTCAGCCCTGGGCGTGTTTACCACCGGGCGATGCGTGGGGGCGTCGCTGAAACTTTCGCCGCTAGCTGACGTACTGGTACACAGAGGCAACGATTTGTACCCCAGTGCGCCGCGTATCCTGCGCGGCGGAGGAGACCCGAATGACGGACCAGTCCCTGGCTTTTCCCCAGTTGGAGCAGGTAGAGTTTGAGCAGAACCCGGAGCCACGCTGTCCGGTGGCCCTGTTGCTGGATACATCCGGCTCGATGGCGGGCAAGGCCATTGCGGAGTTGAACGCCGGGTTGAAAGAGTTTGAGCAGACACTCAAGAATGATAATCTCGCCGCGCTGCGTGTCGAGATCGCCGTCCTGACGTTTGGCGGCAAAGTGCAGGCATTGGACGTGACAGGCGGCGGGCAGAAGGGCATTCCCTTTGACGCCCACCAGGCGTTTGTGACGGCCGACCGCTTCCAGGCCCCGACGCTCGACGCGCAGGGTGAGACGCCCATGGGCGAGGCGGTGCAGCGGGCCATGGCGTTGGTGCAGGAGCGCAAGGAAATCTACAAGCAGGCCAGCCTGGACTATTTCCGACCCTGGGTGTTTCTGATTACCGATGGCCGGCCGACTGACAACGGCTGGGAGGCCGTGGCCGAGCAGGCGCGTCAGGAGGAGGGCCGCAAGGGCCTGTCGTTCTATGCCGTCGGCGTCGAGGGCGCGGACCTGAAGACGCTGGCGAAGTTCTCGGACCAGCGGCCGCCCGTCAAGCTCAAGGGACTGGCCTTCCGCGAACTGTTCACCTGGCTGTCCAAGAGCCTCTCGACCGTCGCCAACTCGCAGCCGGGCCAGCAAGCCCCGCTCCCGCCCGTCGGCTGGGCAGCGGTGGATACCTCGCATTAAGGACGGAAGACGGACGACGGAGGCAGGAATGGCTCTTCGTCTTCCGTCCTCGGTCTTTCGTCCTCCGTCGTATCGTAATGAACCACTGGCGAGTGATCGGCACATCGGTTCCGGGTACGGCGCACCTGACGCGGGGCATCCCGTGTCAGGATGCGTACGCCTTCGCGCACCTGCCGGATGGCGGGCTACTGGTAGCCGTGGCCGATGGCGCGGGGTCGGCATCGCACGCGGCGGACGGCGCGCGGCTCGCCAGCCAGCGTGTCGTGGCCTGGCTGGAGGCGCAGTTGGAGGCCAGGCGGCCGGGCGATAGCCTAGAATGGGCGCAGTTGATGGAGGAAGCCTTTCACGAGGCGCGGGATGCCCTCGTTAAGCGGGCGCGCAACCGCCGCTTGCGGCTGCGTGACCTCTCTACCACGTTGACCTGCCTGGTGGCCACCGATGAGGCATTGGCCGTCGGTCACATTGGCGACTCGGTCGCCGTCATCTCCAATGGGGATGGACGGCTGGAGCTTGTTGCCCACCCGCAGCGCGGCGAGTACGCCAACGAGGTCATGCTGTTGACGATGCGCAATGCCCTCAACCGTTTCGAGGTGCGCGTGCTGCCGCGCCAGGTCCACGCCCTGGCCGTCACCAGCGATGGTCTGCTGCGCCTGGCGACCAAGCTCCCCCACTACGATCCCTTCTCACCCTTCTTCGCGCCGCTGTTCGACTTCACGATGCGGGCCGAGGACACCGTCCAAGCGGCGGCCGCCCTGGGGCAGTTCC
>JAHCIP010000082.1 GCA_026129165.1 Anaerolineae bacterium | reverse complement strand
TCCTCGACACGATGAACTACTGGATTGACTACAAGCGCGAGGCGCTGACCGAGGCCTTCAAGCTGGCCGACGTCATCATCATCAACGAGGCGGAGACGCGGCAGTTTGGCAAGACGTTTAGTCTCATCCGGGGCGCCCGCAAGATTCTGGACCTGGGGCCAAAGGTGCTGGTCATCAAGCGCGGCGAATACGGCGCGAGTATGTTCGCTGACGGCGACGACCCCATCTCATCCTACTTCTTTGTGCCGGCCTACCCCCTGGAGAAGATCCAGGACCCGACCGGGGCGGGCGACTCCTTTGCTGGTGGTTTCATGGGATCGCTGGCGCGGGCGGATCATCTGAGTATCGGCGCCATGAAGCGGGCCATTGTCACCGGCAGCGTCGTCGCCTCGTTTGTCGTCGAGGACTTCAGCCTCAACCGCCTCAAGACGCTGACTCACGAAGAATTGGAGCAGCGCTACGAAGACTTCAAGCACTTCACCCACTTCGACCGCTTCGCCAGCGAGCGCCGGCCCAGCGGCAAGATGTGGGAGCAGTTGGCGGTGGGGCGGAGGACGGAGGACGGGGGGCAGTAGGCAGTAAGCAGTAGGCAGAGAGCGGAAGACTGAAGACTAAAGACTGACTACTGATGACTGACTACCGACTACCGACGACTGACGACTGACGACTGACTACCGATTACTGACGACTGATGACCTTTTCACTGCGACCGTTGACACCCGCCGATGAGGGCTTCCTGTGGGAGATGCTCTACTATGCGGCTCACATGGACGACGAGGGTGACAAGACACCGGCCGACGCCCCGCGCGACCCCTTCCTGGCGAAGTTTGTCCAGGGCTGGGGCCTGGACGGCGACCTCGGACTGGCGGCGGTGGACACCGTGAGTGGGCGGCCGGTGGGCGCGGCGTGGGTGCGGCTGTTAACCGGCCCGCAACGCAGCTACGACGTCGTTGATGACACAGTACCGGAATTAGCCATTGCCGTTCGGCCAGAGTACATTGGCCTGGGTATTGGGACACGCCTCCTGGCAGCCTTACTGGGTGCGGCCCGCCCGGTCTACCCGTCCATTGTCCTGAGCGTGCGCGACGACAACCCGGCCCGGCGGATCTACGAGCGCCACGGCTTTGTGGTGGTGGACCGCATCACGAATCGTGTTGGGGGGCAATCCCTGGTCATGGTGGTAACGCTACAATGAGCCAAATTGACTTGAACGACTGCATTGCGCGTCTGACAGCCAGCGGGCAGGTCATCGAACGGCTGGCGCGGGGCGTCTCCGAGGCGCAGGGGCCGTGGAAGCCCGCGCCGACCGAGTGGTCTGTCCTGGAAGTCGTGTGTCACCTCTACGACGAGGAGCGCGAGGACTTTCGCCAACGGGTGCGTCTCACCCTGGAAGACCCGACTCAGGAGTGGCCGCCCATTGACCCCCAGGGCTGGGTGACAGCGCGTGACTACAACTCGCGCGACCTAGCGGCGATGCTGGACGTCTTCCTGGCCGAACGTCAAGCCTCGCTGGCCTGGCTCCAGTCCCTCGACGCGCCCGATTGGGACCAGGGCCGCCGCCACCCGGCCGGCTTTACCCTGCGCGCCGGCGATCTGCTCCTGTCGTGGGTCGCCCACGACCTGTGGCATATCCGCCAGTTGGCGGACCTGCACCGCGAGTATCTGGGCGCGGTGGTGGCGCCGCCTTATGACATTCGCTATGCTGGGCCGTGAGGCGACGGAGGACGGAGGACCCAGGGCGGAAGGCAGAAGGCAGAAGGCAGCACGGGACAGGGACCGCGCCCTGAACGGCGCAGCGTAGGGGTAGCCCCCTGTGGCTACCCAACCGGGCTGGAGGCGAATGACATTGTTTACGGTAGAACTGACGCAGGACAAAGCTCGCATTCGCGCCTTCCTAGAGCGCGACCGACTGTGGGGCGCCTATGCGCTGGGCGACCTGGAGCCGGCCTTGTTCCCGCACTGCCTATGGGGCGTCGCCTCGGATGCGCGGGGCGACGTGGCGCTGGTCCTGCTATTCCAGGCGCTCACGCCCCCCGGCCTGCTAACCTTTGGCGACCCGCAGGGCGCAATCGCTATCCTAAGTGAAGCTCTTCAGCCCGCCCACGTTTTCTTTATGATAGCAACGGAGCACCTGGCGGCGCTGCGCGAGTTGTATGAGATAGGGGCGTTGGACCCAATGCTGCGGATGGTCGTGGACGTCACGACGTTCAGGCCGAAGACCCTCACCCCCCAGCCCCCTCTCCTACAAGTGGAGAGGGGGAGTGAAGACTCCCCTTCCCCCTTGAGTGGGGGAAGGGGGTGGGGGATAAGGGATTCAATCCCCCGCCCCATCACCCCGGCTGACCTGGACGCGCTCAACACGCTCTATGCGGGCGGTGAGACGCCAGGAGCATTCGCGCCCTTCCAGATCGAGCAGGGCGTGTTCTACGGCGTTGAACTCGACGGCCGGCTGGTAGCGGCAGCCGGCACACACCTCGTCGCGCCGAGCCAGGGCGTCGCGGCGGTCGGCAATGTCTACACCGACCGGGCGCACCGAGGGCGAGGGCTGGCGCAGCTATGTACCAGCGCCGTCGTTGTCCACTGCTTCGACCTGGGCATCCGCGATGTCGTGCTGAACGTGGACAGCCGCAACGCCCCGGCCATTGCCGCCTACCGCCGCCTGGGCTTCCGCGAACATCGCGCCTTCTATGAGGCGCACGGGGAAAGATTACGCAATACGCACTACGCACTACGCACTACGTAACAAGGAGAACGAATGCTGACTGAGACGCTAGTGGACCATGATGTGAAGGACCTGGGGCTGGCCGCCGAGGGCAAGCGCCGCATCGAGTGGGCGGCGCAGGAGATGCCTGTGCTGCGGCTCATCCGCGAGCGCTTTGCACAGGAGCAGCCGCTGCGAGGTACGCGGCTGGGCGCGTGTCTGCATGTCACCACCGAGACCGCCAACCTGGCGATTACGCTCAAGGCGGGCGGCGCGGACGTCTACCTGTGCGCGTCCAACCCGCTGTCCACCCAAGATGACGTGGCGGCCGCTCTCGTGGCCGAGTACGGCATCCCCACCTTCGCCATCAAGGGCGAAGACCACGAGACGTACTACAAGCACATCAACGCCGTGCTGGACGCCCACCCCCACATGACCATGGACGACGGCGCGGACCTGCTCAACGTCCTGCACCAGCAGCGCCCCGACCTGCTCCAGGGCATCATCGGCGGCACCGAGGAGACCACGACCGGCGTCATCCGCCTGCGGGCGATGGCCCAGGACGGCGCGCTCAAGTACCCCGTCGTTGCCGTCAACGAGGCCGACACCAAGCACCTGTTCGACAACCGCTACGGCACCGGCCAGTCCACCATTGACGGCATCATCCGCGCCACCAACCTGCTGCTGGCCGGCAAGAACATCGTCGTGGGCGGCTACGGCTGGTGCAGCCGAGGCATCGCCAGCCGCGCGCGCGGCATGGGCGCCCAGGTCATCGTCACCGAAATAGACCCGCTCAAGGCCCTCGAAGCCGTCATGGACGGCTACCGCGTTCTGCCCATGCTCGACGCGGCCGCCATTGGCGATGTCTTCGTCACCGCCACCGGTGACATCCACGTCCTGGATACGCCGCACTACGCGGTTATGAAGGACGGCGCGATTCTGTGCAACTCCGGCCACTTCAACGTCGAGATCAACCTGCCCGCCCTGGAGGCGCTGGCAACCGAGGTGCGCGAGCCGCGCCACTTTATCCAGCAGTATGTCCTGCAGGACGGCCGCCGGCTGAACGTACTGGGTGAGGGCCGCCTGGTGAACCTGGCGACCGCCGAGGGCCACCCAGCCAGCGTCATGGACATGAGCTTCGCCAACCAGGCTCTGGCCGCCGAGTACATGCAGAACAACGCCACCCACCTCAAGCCCGATGTCTACCGCGTCCCCCTAGAGATTGACCGCGAGATCGCTCGCCTGAAGCTCGAGGCGATGGGTATCCAGATTGACACCCTCACCCCTGAACAGGCGCGTTACCTGTCGAGCTGGCAAGAAGGAACTTAATCAGTAGTTCGTAGTCAGCCGTCGGTAGTCAGAAATGATCACCGACCACTGGCTACTGACTACCGACGACTGACTACTCACCTACTGAGGAAATCTATGAGCAACTCTTTCATGTCCGCGCCCCACTTCGTGTTTACCTCTGAGTCGGTAACCGAAGGCCACCCTGACAAGCTGTGCGACCAGGTGTCTGATGCCATCCTGGATGCCTTGATTGCGGAAGACCCGGATGCCCGCGTTGCCTGCGAGACGGCGACCACCACCGGCCTCGTCATGGTCATCGGCGAGGTGACGACCAGCGCCTACGCCGACATCCCGACCATCATCCGCGACACGGTCAAGGGCATCGGCTACACCCACGCCGACTACGGCTTCGACTACCAAACCTGCTCGGTCATCACTTCGATCCATGAGCAGTCGGCCGACATCGCCCTCGGCGTGGACAAGGCCCTGGAGGCCAAAGACGGCGAGATGACCGACGACCAGATTGAGGCCATCGGCGCCGGCGACCAGGGGATGATGTTCGGCTTCGCCTGCAGCGAAACTGACACCCTGATGCCCATGCCCATCCACTTTGCCCACAACATCACCCGCCGCCTGGCCTACCTCCGCAAGGTGGGCGAACTAGACTTCCTCCGCCCCGATGGCAAGTCGCAGGTGACGGTGGAGTACCAGTATGGCAAGCCGGTGCGGGTGGATACTGTCGTCGTCTCGACTCAGCACAGCCCCGATATCGCGCAGAATGATCTGCGCGACGCGATCATCGAGTTGGTGGTCAAGCGGTCACTGCCCCCTGAGATGCTGGATCGCAACACCCGCTACTACATCAACCCGACCGGCCGCTTCGTGACCGGCGGCCCCATGGGCGACTCGGGCGTGACCGGCCGCAAGATCATCGCTGACACCTATGGTGGCATGGCCCGCCACGGCGGCGGCGCGTTCTCCGGCAAGGACCCGACGAAAGTGGACCGTTCGGCCGCGTATGCCGCTCGCTACGTCGCCAAGAACATCGTCGCGGCGGGCCTGGCCGACCGCTTTGAGGTCCAGATTGCCTATGCCATCGGTGTGGCCCACCCGGTCTCCATCACCTGCGAGACGTTTGGCACGGCGCGTGTGTCCGAGGAGACCATCCTCGACCTCATCCACGCCCACTTCGACCTGCGACCTGGAGCCATCATCCGCGACCTGAACCTGCGCCGTCCGATCTACAAGGCGACCGCCGCCTACGGCCACTTTGGCCGCACCGATATTGATGCCCCCTGGGAGCGTACCGACAAGGCCGACATCCTGCGCCGCGAGGCCAATCTGGCCGCTGAGGTGGCTGTCGGCGCGTAAGCTGAAGGGACCTGACAAATTTTTTCAACCTGTCAGGTCTTGCAATGATGGTGGATGAGCGCAAGCTCAGATGAAGCCCCCTTCCTACACGAGGTAAAGGGGGCTTTTTATCCCGCCACTCCTCTCACTCGGCCTTGAAACGGGTGTCAGAGCGTAACGTAGCCCCCCGCCAAGCGTTAGAATAGATAAGTTCCGCGTCTCTGTTCGCCGCGGCTGTTTAGCTTGGACGCCAACCACATAACACATCGCTATCGTCGGCCTCGCGGCGTGCCTAAGTCTGGGGGGAAAATGCGTACGCCTCTGTTACCACGTCGGTCCAGCCTACTCACGGGTCTGGTTCGGCTCCTTATGGTCTTCTCACTCCTGGCACTGCCCAGACTGGCGCAGACCGCCCAGGTTGTCCCCACGCCTGATAGCGCCGCGCCAGCCTTCGCCTCCGTCGCGGCCTGCGCGTCCCCCACCTTTGGCAGCCCCACCGGCTATGCTGTGGGCGATCAGCCGTGGGCCATCGCGACCGCCGACTTCAACGGCGACGGCTATCTAGACCTGGCGACGGCCAATTCCAATGCCGGAAAAGTGAGCATCCTGCTGGGGAATGGCCTGGGCAGCTTTGGCGCGGCGACTGATTACACCGTTGGCAGCACGCCCATCGCCATCACCGTCGGCGACTTTAACAAGGATGGCAAGCGTGACCTTGCAGTCGCCAACAACGGTGGCGCCTCCATCAGCATCCTCCTCGGCAATGGCAACGGCACGTTTGGCGCGGCGACGAACTACACCGTCGGCACCGATCCCTCGTCTATTGCGGTGGGCGACTTCAACCAGGATACGAACCCCGATCTCGCCGTCGCCAATAACGGCTCCTCGGACGTAAGCATTCTACTGGGCAATGGCAATGGAACCTTTGGGACGCCCACGACGGTGACGGCCGGCAGCAATCCTACAGCGGTCGTCGCGGGCGACTTTAACCAGGATAGCAAGCCTGACCTGGCTGTGGCAAACCTCCTATCGGCCAATGTCAGCATCCTGCTCGGCAACGGTCTGGGCGGCTTTGGCCCCCCCACCGACTTCAACGTGAGTACCCAGCCTTACTCCATCGCCATGGCCGACTACAACCTGGACGGTAAGCTCGACCTGGCTGTGGCGAACTTTGGCGCGTCCTCCGTCAGCATCCTGTTGGGCACGGGCACGGGGAGCTTTACCTCGGGGACAGGGCTGGCGGCGGGCGGCTTACCCTTCTCCGTGGTCGCCGGTGATCTGAACCAGGATGGCAAGCCCGACCTCTCTGTGACCACGCCGAACGTCAACAATATTCGTATCTTTACCGGCAATGGCGATGGGACGTTCACCGTCGCCACCAACCTGAGCCCAGGCGCGGGCAGCAGCCCCTTCGCTACGGCGCTCGGTGACTTCGACACGGACGGCGACCTGGACGTAGCCAGTGTCAACAGCGCCCTCAATAGTGTCTCCATCTTCCTAAACGCCTGCTCGTTTGGCACGCTGACGCCCACCGCCACTACCACACCTACCGAGACAGCCACCCCTACCGCGACGGCTACTGGCACCGCCACCGGCACGGCGACCCCGACGGATACCCTGACTCCCACCATCTCCCCTACCGTCACAGCGACCCCAACCGCGACGGCCACCCCGACCGGGACCTCGACTCCTACCAGTACGGCGACGCCGACTGACACCCTGACCCCGACCATCACCCCTACCGTCACGCCCACCGGCACCGCTACGGCCACGCCGACGGATACTCTCACGCCTACTATCACGGCGACCCCGACGGATACTCTGACGCCTACCATCACCCCGACAGTGACGGAGACACCTGTGCCTTCGGTGACGAGTACGCCGACAGAGACGAACACGGTAGCGCCCACCCAGACACGCACGCCGACCACAACGCCCGTGCCTAGCAATACGCCGACGCCCACCCGGACCGTGACGAGTACGGCCACCATCACCCCGACCCGCACCGACACGGCCACTCCGACAGCGAGCAGCACGGCGGCACCCACCCGCACGCCGACCCCGACGGTCACGCGAACTGCCACGCCGACCGTGACAACGACCGTCACGCCCAAGGTCGGCCCGGTCACACTGACCCTCACTGCGACCGCCACCGCCAGTGGGGCGACCTCTACGGCGACGATCACGGCTGTGCCCGCTGAGACGGGAACGCCTACGCACACGCCAACCCTAACGGCGACGCCGCTGCTCTCCCCCACCCTGACCCGGACCGCCACTCGAACGGCGACACCCACGGTGACCCCCAAGATCGGCCCGGTGACAGTGACCCTGACCTCGACGCCGACAGCCAGTGGGCCATCGTCCACGGCGACGATCACGGCCACGCCGACCGACATGGCCACCCCGACGATCACGGCCACCCCGACCGACACCGCTACGCCAACTGACACGGCCACCCCGACCGACACGGCCACCCCGACCATCATCGTCACGCCCACCGAGACACCGACGGTGACGGTGACACCGTTGTATACGCCGATTCCGGGTCCGGCCAAGCCAGCGATCTGGCGGGCGGCCAACTTCTTCCTGCGCTCCAGTCTCATCACTGGCCCCGCCGAGCAGGTGGTCAACTACGGCTATGCGTCCGACACGCCGCTCATGTGTGACTGGGATGGCGACGGCGTCAAGACCGTCGGGGTCTTCCGTGTCGGCCCGAATAAGGTGGGAGCCTGGTTCCTGCGCAACAGCAACACCTCGGGCATCAGTGATGTGGAGGTGTCGTTTGGCCTGGCGACGGATATCCCCGTCTGCGGCGACTGGGACGGCGATGGCAAGGACACCATCGGCGTGTTCCGCTTCGGAGCCTGGTACCTACGCAACAGTAATACCTCTGGCCCGGCCGATATTATCTTGAGCTACGGGACGGTGGGGGATGTGCCCATTGTAGGCGACTGGGATGGCGACGGCCGGGATACGCCCGGTATTGTCCGCGCTGGGGCCTGGCATTTGCGCAACAGCAATACCTCTGGCCCGGCCGACACGATTTTCTACTACGGCCTCGCCAGCGATCGGCCGGTGGTGGGGGATTGGAACCGTGACGCCATCGACACCCCGGCGGTGTTCCGCGACGGGACGTGGTATGTGCGGAACAGCAATAACTCTGGCGGGGCAGATGTCCAGTTCCTCTATGGACAGACCGGGGACAAGCCACTCGCCTGGCGCTAACGCTCGGTACAACGAAAAGACCTGACAGGTTTTGAAAACCTGTCAGGTCTTTTTTGCCCTAAACTAATCCCATGATGGAATTGCCGAGGCACGAACTTCCCCCCCCCCGGCTCCCCCGCAGGCGGGGGGATGGGAGGGTAATCTCACCCTGGACTGAGTTTAGTGCGTCACCGCCGCTTCCATAGTCTTGGCCTCGGCGACCCACGCCTGGACCTCGTCTAGCCTCGGTACCCGCTTGATGCCGCTAGAGGCAGCCGCCTCGGTCAGCTTAACGTGGAGATTCTCGGGCTTGCGGTGGGCGAGTTCCTTGACGCTGTCGACGCCCGCGTCTTCCAGCAGGTTCGAGTACTGCGCCCCGACCCCCTTGATACGGACAAGGTCCGCCCGGTTGACGTACTCAAGCAACTGCGCCGCCTCGATGCCCAATTCCTTCGCTAGCAGGCGGCGATCGGCGGCCTTGCCCGCCGCCGCCAGCAACCCCGCCGAGTCCTTGATGTTCTTGGCCTTGAGCTTGTCAGCAGTCTCTGTCGACATGCCCTTGATTTCAGTGATGGCGATGGTCATACGAGTGTCCTCCCTGGATATGATGGGGTGCAAACATGGCACGTGTCCCGTGTCATCTCCATTCTACCCCATGCCAGGGCATTCTGTCAAGTACCTCACATAAAAATTATGTGAGAGGTGTCTGGCTGGGAACGCCAGGCCGCCGAGGATAGGCCGGCGGCGTCGGGCGCAGCTTCGGGATGAGGACCAGGCTGCGGGCCTCGTCCAGGCCGGGCAGGCGATAGGGGGTGATACGAGGAGGGCCGCCCCCCAGTATCCGGATGGCCTTCGCGGCCCGCGCTATTTCCTCCTCCACACGCGCGCCTTTCTGCGCGATGGCCGTCCCGTCGACCCGCACCAGCGGCAGCAGGTACTCGGCCAGCACGGCCAGGTCAGCGACGGCTCGCGCCAGGGCCACATCATAGGCGGCGCGGTGGGCGCGGGCGCGGCCCAACTCCTCGGCACGGGCGTGGATGGCGGTCGTCTCCGTCAACCCCAGGCGCTGGACCAGGTGGGCGAGGAATTGGACCTTCTTGCCAACGGCGTCGGCCAGGGTCACACGCAGGTCAGGGCGTACGATCTTGAGGGCCAGGCCGGGCAGCCCGGCTCCCGATCCCACATCAATGACGCGGCCGCCCGGCGGAAACAGGTCGGCCGCGCCGACCAGGACGGCCAGCGAGTCGAGGAAATGCTGAGTCTGGACGGCGTCGTAGTCGGTGATGCGCGTCAGGTTGAAGCGGCTATTCCACTCCACCAACTCGGTCGTGTACGTCTCAAATTGAGCCAGTTGCGCCTCGCTCAGGCGCAACCCGCGTTGCTCGGCCTCGGTCCGCAGAATGGCCTGCATCCCCCCTCCTCCTCTTCTGCTTTTTGACATCCGCCCCGGCCCCGCTATACTTGAAACTCCCAGCTTAAGGAGGTACACCTATGGCTACACTCGTTCGCCCTGCCGTTGACATCCTCTCCGCGTCCCTGGCTGACGTTGACCCAGAGTTAGCGGCCGCCATTCGCGCCGAAGAGAACCGCCAGCGCAATAATATCGAGCTGATTGCCTCGGAGAATTATACCAGCCGCGCCGTCCGTGAGGCGACCGCCAGCGTGCTGACCAACAAGTACGCCGAGGGCTACCCTGGCAAGCGCTACTACGGCGGCTGTGAGCATGTGGACGTGGCTGAGGACCTGGCGCGGGAGCGCGCCAAGCGGCTGTTTGGCGCGGACCACGCCAATGTCCAGCCCCACTCCGGCTCGCAGGCCAACATGACGGCTTACCTGGCGCTGGCCCAGCCGGGTGACACCATCATGGCGATGGACCTGGCCCATGGCGGCCACCTGACCCACGGCAGTCCGGTCAACTTCTCCGGCCAACTGTTCAAAATCGTCCACTACGGCGTCAGCCAGGGGACCGAGACCATTGACATGAACCAGGTGGCCGACCTGGCCGAGCAACATAAGCCCAGAATCATCGTCACGGGCGCGACGGCTTACCCGCGCCTGTGGGACTTCGCCGCTTTCCGCGCGATTGCCGACCGCGTCGGCGCCTATCTACTGTGTGACATGGCCCACTTCGCCGGCCTCGTCGCGGGCGGCGCGCATCCCAGCCCGGTGCCCTACTGCGACGTTGTCACCTCGACGACCCACAAGACGCTTCGCGGCCCGCGCGGCGGCATTATCCTGTGCCGCGAGGAGCACGCTAAGGCGGTGGACAAGACCAACTTCCCCGGCACGCAGGGCGGCCCGCTGATGCACATCATCGCCGGCAAGGCCGTCGCCCTGGCGTTGGCCTCGCGGCCAGAATTCCGGGACTATGCCCACGCCGTGGTGGAGAACGCGAGCGCCCTGGCCGCCGCCCTCCAGCGCGCCGGGCTGCGCATCGTGTCGGGCGGGACCGAGAACCACCTGATGCTGGTGGACCTGACCTCGACGCCGGTGACTGGCAAGGCGGCCGAGAAGCTGCTGGACGAGGTCTCCATTACCGTCAACAAGAATATGATCCCCTACGACACGCGCACGCCCTTTGTCACCAGCGGCATCCGCGTCGGCACGCCGGCCGTTACGACGCGCGGCTTTGGCTTGCCGGAGATGGACCACATCGCCCACTGGATCAGCCAGGTGCTGCACAGCCCGACGGACGAGACACTCAAGACGCGCATCCGGGGCGAAGTTCACAGCCTGACTGAGCAATTCCCGGTCCCATGAACAGGGCACAGCGCGGACTGGCGCCGGCCCTGGCGGGTGTAGTGGTCATCCCAAACAGTGTGAGGGATCTACTCTGAGAGCGTGTGCCAGAGCAGATGCCTCGCTTTACCCGGCATGACATAGGTGAACCCGAACTGAAACGCGGCTGGACCCAGTGGTGGGTTCAGCCGCGTCATGTTGAAAGAGGGGGGCCAGCGAGACAGAGGACATCCCCTCGAGTCCCTCGCCCCGCGCCTTACCCTCTCCATGGGTGTGATGGGTGGAAGGTGACGGGTGACAAGTGACGAATATGGTTTCCTCTTCTCACTTGTCACCCGTCACCCGACACTCACATACGTGCCCTCCGCCAGGCGATCATCAGGAAGCTCACCAGCGCGCCTAGTCCACCGACTAGTTCGGCCAGTTGGACGGGCAGGCTCCCAGTGACTGGCAGCGTCTCGGGCGGCGCAGCGCCACCGGCGCCAGCGCTGGGCGGACGCGAGGGGGTGATGGCTGTCGCGGTGGCAGCCGCCGTCGGGGCGGCCGTCGGCGCGCCGCTGCCAGTCGTGGTCGCCGCCGCCGTGGGCGCGGTGGTGGGCGCGGTGGTGGGCACGGCCGTCGCCGCTGTGGTTGCCTGCGGCTGGGGTTGGGCCGGGGCGGGCGCGGCCGGCGGCTGCGGCACATTCTCCACCGCCGGGATTGACTTGAGATATTGGGCAATCGCCAGGCGGTCGAGATCGTTCAGTTGGCTAAAGCCAAAGCCCTGGAAGGCGGGATGGCCGATGCCGATGACCTCTGCCATCAGGCCGACGACCGGGCTGCGGCCGGGCCGTTCACCTGTCCTGAGCAGCTGGGCGATTTGCGCTTCGGTCCAACCGCCGATGCCCGTCTTCTGGGAGGGAGTAATGTTGGGCGCAATCTGGAAGCCTGTCTCGCCGGGCACGGCATTCCCGGCCAGCCACTTGGTGCGGTCGGGCGCGCCCTGGGCGTCGCTGGGCGTGTGGCAGTCGCCGCAGCCGGCCACGTTGACCACCAGATACTCGCCCCGCGCCACGCCCGACGTCGGCGCGGAGGCCGGGAAGCCGCGCCCTGGCGGGGCCGGCGGCGCCGCGCTGGTAAGCCGTGTCGCCGGTACCGCGTTCTTGACCGCCGGCGCCGTGCGTAGGTAGGCGATCAAGTCCTTCATGTCCTGCTCAGACATGCCGGCGAAGTTGGGATAGGGCATGATGGGGTGAAGCTGGCGGCCCGACTTACTCTTGCCAGCCCGTAGAGCCTGCTCGATGTCGCTGTCTGACCAGGCGCCAAGCCCAGTCTCTGGGTCTGACGTGAGGTTCTTGGCGGTGATCACGCCAAACGGCCCCTGAAATGCCTGGCCGTAGGGCGCGGAGTCGGGCTGGCTGGCGGCGCGGCCATCCTGATAGCCGGCCAGGTTCTGGCCGTGACAGCCCCAGCACCCGGCGGCATTCATGAGGTACTTGCCGCGTCCCGCGTCACCTTGGGCGGGCGGGCCGGCCTGGACGCTAAAGCTGAAACCGAGGCAGAGAACGAGGGCAACGGGGATAATCCACACCTGACGTAGCGATAGCATACACGACCTCCGTGAGTAGGGTCTAAGGGACGCCTACCGCCCCTCGTTATCCCAGGTGGAACAACGAGGGGCGCACAGCGTCGAGTCCCTGATCCCCCTCACTCGACGTGCAACCATTACAACGGATGCCAGCGCAGAGTTCTACGCCCGAAACAGGCGTTGGCGTGAAGAAAGTGTGAGAATTTGTCAGGCGGCCCGTATGCGCCAGGGTTGCCCCCGCGCGCCAAGCGAGTATAATCCATAGCCATGACAGACTATTCCTTTACCATTCTCTGCCTGGCGACCGACCCCAAGGGCTTTCCGCTGCTCCAGGAGTGCAAACGCCAGGGCGCGTATGTCATCCTGCTCACTCGTGACAAGTGGCGAGGGGCCGACTGGCCCTGGGACAGCCTGGACGAGGTCCACTTCCGCCCCGACTTGCGGACCCAGCCCGACGTAACTCTGCATGTCGCAAGCCTGGCCCGCCAGCGCCGCCTCGATCAGATCATCGCCCTGGACGACTACGACGTGGAAATGGTCGCCGCCCTGCGCGGCCACCTGCAGATAGACGGGATGTTGGAAACAACGGCCCGCCGCTTCCGCGACAAGCTGGCAATGCGCGTCCAGGCCCGGCAGGCGGGCATCCTCGTCCCCGACTTTGTCCGCGCCGTCAACGGCGCGGAGATTGCCGATTTTCTCCGCCGTGTCTCGCCGCCGTGGATGCTCAAGCCGCGCGACGAGGCCGGAGCCATCGGTATTCGCAAGCTGCATACGGAGCAGGAGGTATGGGACAGCCTGAACACGCTGGGCGACCGTTATTCCTACTACCTGCTGGAGCAGTTCATCGAGGGCGACGTCTTCCACGTCGACTCCATCGTGGCCGAGGGCCGCGTCCTGTTCACCGTTGTCAACCAGTACGGCCGGCCGCCGATGAGCGTCCTGCACCAGGGCGGCATCTTCTCCAGCTTCACCCTGCCGCGCCGTTCAGAAACCGCCCAGGCTCTCACCTTACTGGGCCGCGAGGTCGTCACGGCCATGGGGCTGGAACGCGGCGTGGCGCACACCGAGTTTATCCGGCGCCGGGCGGGCGGGCGGCTGTTCTTCCTGGAGACGGCGGCGCGTGTCGGCGGGGCGCATCTCGATCGGCTCATCGAGGCGGCGACGGGGCTGAACCCGTGGACGGAGTGGGCGCGGCTGGAATTGACCTCGCTGCGGGGGGAAACGTATCACCTGCCGTCGGCGCGTGAGGACTATGCCGGGCTGCTCATCTGCCTGGCGCGGCAGGAGAGTCCAGACTTGACCGCTTACGATGCCTCGGAAGTCGTGTGGCGGCTGAACAGCGATCACCACGCCGGGCTGCTCGTCGCCTCGCCTGACCCCGACCGCGTCCAAGCCCTGCTGGCCGAGTACGGCGGGCGTTTCGTTGGCGACTTCCTGGCCGTTCAGCCCCCACCCGCCAAAGGCGACCGATAGCGGCGCACAAGGAGCAAGGCGACGAGGGCCGTGAGCGCGCCTTCCAGGGGCGGGTGGGGGGTCGCCGCCAGGAAGAGGCCCGTCACCGCTTGTGAGGTGTGTAGCAATAGGGCGGGGACGAGACTACCGCCTACTATGTTGAACAACCACGTGTAGAGCACTGCGTTGAGGACGAGCGCCAGGACCAGCCAGCCGAAGCCGCCCCCATCGAACGGCTGGCCCGGCGTCCACTGGCGCGGGAAGTGCCACAGACCCCATAGCAGACCTATCACCAGGCTGGCTTGCAGGGCACTCATGCGCGCCTGCAAGCGCGGCAGGGCAAAGCCCCGCCAGCCCATTTCCTCCCCCAGCGAACTCCCGAACAACTGAGTCAAAAAGACCAGCGGCAGGAGAGGCAAAAAGCCGGCTTGAAACGCCTCCGGCGGCGCGGGATAGACCCGCACGACCGGCGGGTGGGCGAAGTCAGGCGGCGGGCTGCCCGAGAGGACCGTCAGGCCGGTCACAGCCAGCGAGAGGAGGGCGGGCCAGCCCAGCGCGAACAGGGTCGGAGGCCACCCTACGCGCCAGAGGGTCAGCCGGCGCAGCAGGAGCCGCATCCCTCTCCTGCCGTCGAGAACCAGGGTCAAGACGAGGGCTACCAGGCTCGGCGCCCAGGCGCCCAGCAGGCCCGCCAGGGTCGCCGGAATGGGAAAAGCGAGCCGCCCCTGCGCCGCCAGAGCCGAGGGTATCCACAGGCCCCAGGTGAGGGCAAAGGTCAGCCCGAAGAAGAGGACAATAGCGTAGCGCCGCGAGGGGAGGGACAGGGGCAGAGACATGGAAACACCCCAATTCTGTGGATTCTGTTGAGTTAGTCTGGCTCTACGTGGCAGTCAGAGCGAAAGCGACGGCCTGGTCGAGGGTGAGGGCGCGGCCAGCCTCCCAGGCGGCCGTATAAGCGTCGTCGCCCAACTGAGCGCGGAGGTCGGTGGCGGTGTGGTCGTAGTGGGCGCGGTCCACCGGCGAGGCCAACGCGCCGAAGGCTTCGCGGATACCTTCCACGGCCCCCAACAGCTGCGCCGCGCGCTCCGACTGCCCCCGGCCCACCGCCACGCCAATCAGCGCGGCCAGGCACTCAGTGACGCCCCGCCGGTTGCCCTGCGTCTGGGCCAGTTGGAGACTGTCGCGCAGCAATGTCTCGGCGGCGTCGAACTCGCCCCGCTGCTGACGCACATAGGCCAGGTTGATCTGGCTGACGACAATGTTGCCGGGGTGGCCCAGGTCGCGGTAGAGGCCGAGGCCCTCCTCGTAACACTGGCTGGCGCGGTCGTAGTCACCCTTGGCGCGTTCGACCTCGCCCAGCACGAGCAGGGTATAGCCCAGCCGCCACTTGTTACCGCTGGCGCGGGCGATGGCGACGGCTGCCTGAAGCCGCGCCTCGGCCACTGCGGTGTCGTCCGCCGCCAGGGCGACGATGGCCCAGTTACTCAAGGCCATGGAGCGGGTCCAGGTGTCGCCCAAACGCTGGAACAGAGCATCACTCTCAGCGAAGGCCGTGTCCGCTGCCTCGCGCTCTCCCTGGCGGAACAACACATCCCCCAGGTTGTTTAGCGCCAGCGCCAATCCCCACTGGTCCCCGAGTTGCCGAAAGAGGGCCACGCTCTCGGTGTGGTACTGCCGCGCCGCCTGGTGCCGCCCCTGGGGCATGGCCGCGTCGCCCAGTCGCGTCAATGCCTCGGCCAACCCACGTGAGTCGCCAATCTGGCGCGCCAGGGTGATGGCCTGCTCCAGCCAGCGTTGGCCGGCGGCCAGGTCGCCCTGCGAGGTCGCCAGCGAGCCGGCGGTACTGATGGTGCGTACCCACAGCGGCGTGTCGCGGCCAGGCATGGGCCGGGCCAGTAGCTCCTCAATCCAGCCGCGCGCCTCCTGGAAGTGACCGCGTTGCGTCCAGAACAGATGAAGACCTGTCAGCAAGCGTAACGCGATGTCCAATGCAGCACTCGGAGGCGCATCCGGCGCTACGTCTTCCGTCCGATCCAGGCTCCAGCGCAAGGCGGCGCGGAGATTGGGGTATTCACCCTCCAACCGAGCATAGGCCCGCGCCTGCTCGCGTCCTCGTAACTGCGGGCCCCATTGCTCAACCACGCCGAGATAATAAGTGGCGTGCTGAGCGCGGCGCGTGTCGGCTTCGCCACTCTGCTCAAGCTGGCCCGATGCGTACTCGCGGACCGTCTCCAACATAGCAAAACGAATCTCGTCGCCGTCCTCATCCGTCGGTTCAAGCTGCCGCAGCAGGCTCTTGTCCACCAGTGAGGCGATACCCTCGAAGACTTCGTCTGGACCGAGGACGGAAGACGGAAGACCGCGGCCAGAACCAGAATCCCTTTCGCCCTCTATCGTCTGTCCTTCATCGTCGGCGCACACTGCCTCCGCTGCCTCAAAGGTGCAGCCGCCAGCGAAGACCGACAGCCGGCGGAAGAGCGTCTTCTCGTCGGGCGTCAGCAGGTTGTCGCTCCACTCGATGGTGGCCCGGAGGGTCTGGTGGCGAGCGGGGAGGTCGCGGGCGCCGCCCGTCAACAGGCGCAAGCGTTGGTCCAGGCGCGATAGGAGCGCCTGGGGCGTCATAACCTTGACCCGCGCCGCCGCTAACTCAATCGCTAGCGGCAGGCCGTCCAGCCGGGCGCAGATTTCGGCCACGGCCGGCGCATTGGCGTTCGTCACCTGGAAGTCGGGCTTGACGGCCACCGCGCGCTGGATAAACAACTCGACCGAGGCGTACTGCGACAGCCGCGCCAGCGCCTCCTCCCCCAGCTTCCCGACGCCCGCCGGGGCCGTAGGGGGAAGGTCGAGGGGGGAGAGGGCCATCTGGTGTTCGCCCCGCACCCGAAGCGGCTCGCGGCTGGTAACGAGGGCTTTTACTCCTGGGCAGGCCGCCAGGAGGGCGGCGATGTGGGGCGCCGCCTCTGTCACCTGCTCAAAGTTGTCCAGGACGAGCAGTACCTGCTTGTCGCGCAGGCTGGTCTGGAGCAAGGCGGCCAGCGTCTGAGACCCAATCTCGCGCATGCCAAGCGTCTGAGCGATTTCGGCCATCACCAGGGCCGGGTCGGTGACAACGGCCAGGTTGACCCAGTAGACACCGTCGGGGAACTGCGCCAGAACCGCTTCGGCCAGGGCAAGGGCGAGCCGGGTTTTGCCGACACCGCCGGGCCCGGTCAGCGTGACAACGCGTACCTCGGGCCGGGCGAGCAGGTCGGTGATAGACGTGCGTTCGGGGTGGCGGTCCACCAGGAGGGTGGGCGCGGCGGGGAGATTGGTAGCCGTGTCACTACGTGTCTTGAGGGGCGGGAAGTCGCTCGGCAGCCCCTCGATGACGAGTTGGAGGAGGCGGCGCGGGCGGCGCAGGTCCTTGAGCCAGTGCTGGCCCAGGTCACGGCTCGTAACGCCGTCGGGCAGGCTGCCCTCGACCAGGGCATACGTCGCCTCGGACAGCAGCACCTGGCCGCCATGGCCGGCGGCGCAGATGCGAGCCGCGCGGTGCAGGTCGATGCCCACGTAGCGGTCGCCTACCAGCGTTGGCTCGCCCGTGTGAATTCCCATGCGAACGCGGAGACCGACAGGCGACGGAGGACGGACGACGGACGACGGAGAGGCATCTATCGTCTGTCCTCCACCCTCCGTCTCTCGTCCGTCTTCCGTCTTCGGTCCTCCGTCGTACTCGTAGAGGGCGCGCTGGGCCGCGACGGCGGCATTGACAGCGTCGGTCGCCCGACTGAAAGCGGCACAGAAGGCGTCGCCCTGGGTGTCCACGACATAGCCGTTGAAGGCCGCGAAGGCATCACGCAGCAGCCGACTGTGGTCACCCAGAACACCGGCGTATTGGTCGCCGAGGTGCTGGAGCAACCGCGTCGAGCCTTCGATGTCGGTCATCAAGAAGGTAACGGTGTGGGTCGGTAACATGCGTTATCCTGTCTTCCGACCCTTAGCATAGCACAGAAGCAGCGCCCTGTCACGTCCACAGGAACCACCGATTGAAATCGGGGCTGGGGAGCCTTCGGCTGACCGTCGGCCTTCGCCGACGGAGATTACGTCCGCGCAGGCGGACGTTCGGCGGTGCGCCCTGTAGCCCCGACTTCCAGTCGGAGGTTATGGGAAAGACATAGCTCTACGCCGAGTTGAGCTTGATCGGCTCGATGAGCGATGGTTCGTCTAGCTTGACGTTATTGACGCCCCGCCCCACGATGTGCGCCCGCATCCGCTCGGCCGGCAAGGGCTTGAGCAGCGGCAGCAGGTGCAGCGGCTCGGTCTCGTCGGGGTCGAGCCAGCGGTCCTCGTCCTCCGGCCGCAGGATGACCGGCATGCGGTTGTGGACCGGCGCGACAACGCCATTGGCCTCGGTGGTGATGATGGTGTAGGTATAGACGTCCTCGCCACTGGCCGGGTCTTTCCAGCGGTCGTAGAGGCCGGCGAAGGCGAAGATGGGGCTGTCGGGGACGGTGAAGTAGTAGGGCACGGACGGCTTGACCGACTTATCCCACTCGTAGAAGCCGGTGGCCGGGACCAGGCAGCGCTGCGAACGCAGCGGCCGCTTGAAGCTGGCCTTCGTCTCGATGCCCTCCGCCCGCGCGTTGATCATCTTGTACTTGGCCGGATCGTCCTTGGCCCAGAACGGAATCAGCCCCCAGACCATGCCCCGCAGTTGGTTGGGGCTGTTGCGTGTCACCACCGGCAAAACCTGGCCGGGCGCGGCATTGTAGCGCGGCTCGACCGCTTCAGGCAGCCCTTCGACCTGGAAGCGGGGCTGCAAATCCGCCGAATTCGAGATGGCTAATCCATAGCGTCCACACATAAACCTACCTCCTGTCTAGCATACCTGATTAAATTATACACCCAAACAGATGTTCTAGCAATGTCGCGTTTGCCAGCCCCAAGGTGTCAAAGGCGCCCATGACAGAACACGGATGGGGAGGATGGACGGATCAGGATACAGTCCTTGCGTTTGCCCTCTCCCCCATCTCGGGGTAAAATGAAGCACATATCTGTAGCCCATTGACAGTGGCGCGGAGGGATCCAACGAGCCATGCGGAAATATATTGATATTGATCTTAGGACTCATACCGTCCAGACCCGCGAGGTGAATGGCGAGGAACTCGCCCAGGCGGGGCGGTATCTGATTGCCAAAACCATGCTGGAGGCGGGCATCGCCACGGTGGACCCGCTGTCGCCCGCCAACAAACTGCTCTTCTCGGCAGGGCCGTTCGCCGGCAGCAGCTTCTCCAACGCGAACCGGACGAGCGTCGGCTGCAAAAGCCCGCTGACCGGCGGCATCAAGGAGGCTAACGGCGGCGGCACGTTTGGCTACGGCCTGGGCCAGTTAGGCATCAGCACCCTGGTCCTGCACGACGCGTCGCCCGACTGGACCGTCATCCACTTCAAGAAGGACGGCGGGGTCGAGTTCGACGACGCGGCGCCCTATCTCGGCCAGGGCAACTTCGAGGCGGCCAGCCTGCTCTACCAGAAGTATGGCCGCAAGGTAGCCATCGCCCTGTGCGGTCCCGTGGGCGAGTACCAGGGCCTGTTGGCCGGCATCGCCTTTAGCGACATTGACCTCCGCCCATCGCGTCTCGCCGCGCGAGGCGGCGTTGGGGCGGTCATGGGCAGCAAGCGCGTCAAGGCCATTGTGCTGGACCTGGATCGCGTGCCCCAGTTCCACGACCCCAAGGGCGTCCGCGATGCCGTCAAGAACTACGCCAAGCTCCTGCTCAACGACGACATCGTGACCGGCTTCTACGCCGCCGTCGGCACCATGGGTATGGCCGACTTCCAGAACCTCATTGGCGGCCTGCCGACCCGCAACTTCACGTCAGGGCAGTTCGCCAATGTCAAGGCGGGCGAAGAGTTCAAGATGGGCGGCGACTACATCGCCCCGCTGAACCGTTCGCGCGGCGGCAACCACACCCACGCCTGCATGCCCGGCTGCGTCATCCAGTGCAGCAATATCTACGCCGACGCCGAGGGCAAGGAGGTCGTCTCGCCGGTCGAGTACGAGACGCTGGGCCTGCTCGGCACCAACTGCGGCGTGGGCGACCCCGATCACCTGGCCTTGCTCAACTACGTCGCCAACGACCTGGGCATTGACACCATTGAGACGGGCGCGACGCTGGGCGTGCTCATGGAGGCCGGGCTGGGGGCCTTTGGCGATGTGCCCTTTATGCTCAAGGCGCTGGGGGAAATCCGCCAGGGCAGCGAGCAAGGCCGCCTGTGGGCGCAGGGCACAGCCCGCGTGGGCGAGTACTACGAGGTTCACCGCGTGCCAGTCATCAAGAAGCAGGCCATCAGCGCCTATGA
>JAHCIP010000081.1 GCA_026129165.1 Anaerolineae bacterium | reverse complement strand
ATCGGGCAGGCCGTGCAGGTTGAAGTAGGCCGGGCAGAAGCCGTCGGCCAGGACGGTGGGCGCTTGCTGGTGGTCCAGCGGCGGCGACATGCGCAGGCGCTGGGGCGAGTCCAGGCTGGCGAAGACGGCGCGGGCTGAGTGCCGCCACACTGAGGCGGTGTAGCCGATGGCGGGCGGCAGGGACGGGCGGTTCTGGGGCAGAGACCAGCGCGCCCGAACCCGCTGCGCAGCCACATGAGCCTCACAGGTGGCCTGGACCAGCCGCGTGAGGAAGGCGGCGTTGTCCGCGTCGGGCAGGCGGCCCACGGCGCGGTCGGGGGCCAGCAGCCGTGGACCCGCCAGTGGGGCATCGCTCGCCAGAGGACCGTCGTCGTCGTCGCTGGGGTTAACGACGCGGCTGAAAGGCGTAATGTCTGGCCCGCCGACGAGCAGCAGGCTGCGGGCGTGGGGCGCGAAGCCGTCCAGCCAGATGCCCCAGTCGGTCGCTCGGTCCCGGCAGCCGATGACCTGTGCGCCATAGGGGGCCAGGCTGACCGGGTCGTCCAGGTAGACCAGGTCGCGGCCAGTCAGTTGGGCCAGGCGCAGCAACTCGTGGTTGATCATGTGAAAGCTGGCCGGACCAAACTTGCGCTCCAGGGCTTGCCGACTACCGAGGATGAGATCGTCCGTCGGTCGGCGCAGCGGGGTGCTACGGGCCAGGCCCCAGGCGAGGTCGTCCAGGCTGAAGCGGGCGGTGTCGAGGTCGAGCATGGCTAGGCTTCCTTCCCTATCCGCCGCGACCGTCGGTCCAGGAAGCCGAGCGCGCCGACGGCGGCGAGCTGGCGGTAGGCTTCAGGGTGGCCGGGATGCAAGCGGACGACGGCGCGGAACATCTCAGTCGCCTCGGCGTAGTCTTTGAGGTGCTTGAGCGCCAGGCCCGCGCCCAGGTAGAGGGCCGGTTCGTCGGGGGCGCACTCAATGGCGCGGCGATACTCCAGGAGGGCCTGGTCCAGGCGTTGTTGCGCCTCGTAGCAGCGGGCAAGCTCAGCGTGGGCGGCGGCGTCGGTGGGGGCGAGGGCCGTCGCGCGGCGGAAGTGGGCCGCGGCCTTCTCGATGTTCTCCAGCTTCAGACAGAGGCGGCCAATGAGCAGGTGCAGGGCGGCGCGCTCTGGGGCGGCGACAATGGCCTGCTGGTAGGCTTGCAGGGCTTCGTCTAGCCGCTGTTCGGTCTCAAAGACCTGGCCCAATTCGGCGTAGACTTCAGCGGAAGGGGCAGTCTGCGCGGCGCGGGTGAGCAGGCGCAGCGCCTCGTTGGTGTAACCCAGGCGGCGGGACAGCCGGCCGGCGGCCAGCAGGGTCGTTTGGTTGGGGGCGAGGGCCAGCGCGTGCTGGTACTCGGTGAGCGCCTCTTCCAGGCGGTCGGTCGCGGTGTAGAGGTCGGCCAGGGCGCTATGGATGGTGGCGGCGTTGGGGTCCAACTGAAGGGCGGTTGTCAATGCCTGCTCGGCCTCGTTGGTGTCGCCCAGTGCCGTCGCCGCCTGAGCATAGCGCAGGTGATAGGCGGGGGCGCCGGCGTCGAGCGTGCGGGCGCGATGGAAGGCGGCGCGGGACGATTCTAGTTGGCCGGCGGCGTGATACAGGTCGCCTAACTCGGCGTACCAGTCAGCGCGGTCGGGCGCGAGAGCCAGTGCCCGTTCGAGGGTAGCGGCGGCGACATCGGCTTGACCCAATTCACCATAGAGCGCCGCCAGGGAGCGCAGATAACGCGGCTCCTGGGGATTGCGTTCGACGGCCGCGCGGAAGGCGTTGAGGGCGGCCACCCGACGGCCCGCCAGCCAGTGCGCCTCGGCCAGGCGCGCATGGTAGTCGGCGCGGTCCGGCTCGGCGGCGAGCGCCTGGGTCAGCACCTGGACAGCCTCATCGTGCCGACTGGACGCCAACAGCAGGTCGGCCAGGGCATAGGCGTAGCGACCGGCGGCGGCGTTGGGCGCGAGGGCCGTGGCGCGGCTGGCCGCGGCGAGGGCATCCTGGGGCTTGCCCGCCGCGGAGAGCGCCTGGGCCAGTGCGGCCAGGGGGGCCGGATCATCGGGAGCGAGGGCCGTCGCCTGGCGGAGGGCGGCGAGGCTGGCGGCGGTGCGGCCCAGCGCGCCCAGAGCTTGCCCCAGGTAACACAGGCTCTTAGCGTCGTCTCCGTTTAGGGCGACGGCTTCTTCTAGGGCGGGCGCAGCCTCGGCGTGGCGGCCGCGCACCAGGTGCAGCCAGCCAGCGGCGCGGAAGTCCTCGGCGGTCGCGTCCGTGAAGGCGATGGCGCGGCACAGGGCGCGTTCAGTCGCATGCAGAGCCGGTTCGCGGAGGGCGGCGACGCCATCGCGCTCGGCCAGGGCCGTGAGCAGGCGCGGTAAGAGGCGGAGCGCCTCGGGGTCGGTTGGCGCCAGGGCGGCGGCGGCCAGACCCGCTTCGATGGCCAACTGAGGCCGTCCAGCCTGGGCCAGGGCCAGCGCGAGGCGATAGGTTGTCTGGGCGTCGCGCGGGTCGAGGCTGAGGGCGTGGGACAGGACGGCGCAGGCGCGGTCGGCCTGGCCGGCGGCGAGCAGGGTTTGTCCCATGTCACGGTAGAGGTCGGCGCGGGTCGGCTCTAGCTCGACCGCGCGGGTGAGGGCGTTGATGGCCTTGTCCCACGCCTGCTCGCCCACGTACATGCGGCCCAACTGGCCGTACAGGTCGGCCTGGTGGCGGTCCAACGCGACTGACTTTTCGAGGGCGGCGCGGGCTTTCTCGGTCTGCCCTGTCGCCTGGTATAGGCTCGCCAGGGCCGAATAGGCCGTGGCCGGGGTGATGCCAAGCTCGGCGGCCCGCTCCCACGCAGCGATGGCCGTGTCGGTCTCACCGGCCGTCATCGCCGCGCGTGCCAGGTCAGCGTGGGCCGCGCCGTCGTCGGGCGATTGCTCGACGACACGCTTGAGGGTCGCCAGGGCGGCCTGGCTGTCGCCTAGGGATAGCCAGAGGGCGCTGGCCTTGCGCCAGGGGGCTGTCTGGTGAGGCGTCAGACGGGCGGCGGCGTGCCAGGCTTCGGCCGCCTGGTCCAGCTTGCCCGCCATTTCCAGCGCCTCGGCCAATAGGGGCGTGACCTCGACCGGGTCCGCGCCGAGACTGTGCGCCAGCTCGAAAGCGGCGAGCGCCTCGTCTGACTGCCCCAGGGCGCGGCGGCAGCGGCCCAGCCCCAGCGCGGCCTGGGCCTGGTCTTCTCCTCTGGATGCCACGACCAACTCGTAGAGCGCGGCGGCCTCGGCCCACTTCTCCTGGGCGGCCAGGGCGTCGGCCAGGGCCCGGCGGAGGGCCAGCCGCCGGCTCTCCGTCTCGGTCTCATCGTAGAGGGCGCTGGCTTGGCGGTAAGCGTCTTCTGCTTCCGGCCACCAGCCGCGTGTGGCATAGACCGCGCCGAGCATGGCCTGGCCGGCCGCCCAGTCGGGCTGGTTCACCAGGGTCGTGGCGAGCAGGTCGCTGGCCGTCTCCCACTCACCGAGGGCGAGAGCCGCCTCGGCGGCGGCGCTGGCATACTCCAGGTGCGATGGGTCGCAGGCCAGGGCGGCTTCGTAGCGCCCCAGGGCAGAGGTCCAGTCCTGGCGGGCGCCCTCAATCTGACCCAGACGGTAGTGGGCGTGCGCCCAGGCTGGCTCCAGCGCCAGCACGCGGCCCAGGTCATCCGCCGCGCCGTTCAGGTCGCCGCGCCGCTGACGGACATCGGCCAGGTAGAACAGCGCTTCGGCCCAGTCCGGACGGAGTTGGGTGGTCAGGACGAGTTCGGCAAAGGCGCGGGGGTAGTCGCCGAGCATTAAGCTGGCCCGGCCGGCTTCGTAGTGGGCTGCGGCGAGTGACCCGTCCAGTTCGACAGCGCGGCGGGCCGCGCTAAGGGCTTCGGCGGGTTCACCCAACTGGCGCAGGGCGGCGGCCAACTGGCCGTGATAGGCGGCGACATCAGGGGCGTAGGCGACCGCCGCGCTAAGGGCATAGCGGGCGGCGAGGGTGTCGCCCTGCGCCAGGTAGAGACCCCCCAGCCGGCCGAGGCTATCGGCGTCGTCAGGAGCAAGGGCGAGCGCGGCTTCGAGTTCGGTGATGGCGTCGTCAGTCTGCCCCAAGGTGATCAGATGCTCGGCCAGGGTCAGCCGCCAGCGGCGTTCACCTGGGTCGGCCTCCACGGCCCGCCGCAGCCAGGTCACAGCCGCGTTGAGTTGACCACGGCCGGCGGCCAGGTCGGCCTGGGCCACGAAGGTGGCGGCGGTCGGCGCGAGACGGAGGGCGCGCTGAGTCGCGGCCTCGGCTTCGTTGACACGGCCGACGCGGAGGGCAGCCTCGGCTAGCAGGGTGTAGGCCAGCGACAGACGCGGCAAGGTAGTGGGGACCCCTGGCTCGACCTCGCGCTTGAGCAGGGCAATGGCCCGACGCAGGGGGCCGAGAGCCCCCTGGGGGCGGTCGGCGTGGACCAGGGCGCGGCCCAGGTCGAGGTGGGCGTCAGCCTGGCCGGGGTTGAGGGCGACCGCTCGTTCCAGAATTGGCATGGCGGTCTCGAGCTGGCCCTGATGGAGGGCGAGCGAGCCATAGCGGGTATAGAGGTGGGCGGCCTCGGGGTCCAGTGTCACGGCGCGCGCCAGTAGGTCCATAGCCTGGTCGGGCGCACCGGCGGCCACCTCAATCTCGGCCTGATAGCCCATGCGCTGCGCTTCCGTGACCTCGTCCAGGCTCAGCCCCTGCAACAGGATAGCGGCGGCGGCAAAGTCGCCCTGCGCGGCCTGGGCGCGGGCGGCGGCGGCGCGGGCGGCCGCCGAGCCAGGATTCAACTGGCACGCCTGCTCATAGGCGGCCAGCGCGGCGTCCAGGTCGCCCGCCGCCTCGCAGGCGCGGGCCAGGTCGGCATACAGATCGGCGTCCTGCGGGGCGTGGGCGATGGCGGCTGCCAAGGCCTGACGGGCGGCCTCAGGGTCGCCACTGCTCAGGAGAAGATGACCCAGCCGCCGATGATGCCCGCTGTGATCAGGGGCCAGGTCGAGCGCCTGACGGGCATGTTCGAGCGCCGCCGCCAGGGCGCCGGACGTGGCGCTGGCTGAGACCGCCTGAGTCTCGGCCTCGGCCTGACGCCACTGGACCAGGGCATCGGCGCACCAGCCGTGCCAATCGGCTACCGTCGGTTCGAGGGCCAGGGCTGCCCGCAGAGCCTGCACGGCTGACTGCCAGTGACCCAGGCTGGTGTAAGCGCGACCCAACTCCGCGTGGTAGGCGGCCTCCTGGGGTGCGAGGCGAATCGCGGTGTCGAGGGCGTCCGCGGCGGCCTCCCAACGGCCAGCCGCCCCATACAGTCGCGCCAGCGCGGCATGCCAGGCGGGGCGGTCAGGCGCAAGGGCCAGGGCATATTGCAGTTGGACGCGGGCCGTCTCAGCGTCGTTGAGAGCTTCGGCCAGGGCGGCGACCTCACGGCGCCATTCGGCCACGTAGGGGCGGGCGGCCAGCGCCTGGCAGTGCGCGGCATAGGCCTCGTCGGTCCAGCCAGCAGCGTGATAGGCCCGCGCCAGGTCCAGCCATAGGGCCGGGCGGCGTGGGTGGTCCGGGGGCATCTGGTCAGCCGCCTGCTGTAAGTGGGCCAGGGCCATCTCCTGACCCAGCGCGGCCCGCGCCGCGCCGTGGCCGTACTGGGTCAACGGCTCGTCCGCGCTTTCCTGCGCGCGGGTGAATTCCTGCTCGGCAGTAAGGGGATAGCCGCGCTCCAGTTCGGCCCAGCCCAGATTGGCGCGGATATAGCCAGCGACCCGCTCCAGACCGTCCAGCGCATGCCGCAGGCTGACCACGGACGCATCCGGCTGACCCTGCCGCCACTGGAGCACGCCCTGGTTGGCCTGATGGACGGCGGCGGCCATCAGGTCCGGCGCGCCCAGCAGGCTGGGGGTAGCGGGCTGGATGGAAGCTAACAAGGCGGCCGCGCCCGGCGGGTCGGCAGGTTCCAGCGCCTCGGCGAGGGCCAGGAGGCAGTCGGCTGGCAGGCCGTCGTGGGCCAGCGCCTGGGCCAGGCCCGGCGAGCCGGCGAGGCATGCCGCGGCGGTGGCGACACCCGCTAGACCGAGCGTCGTCAAGAGTTGGGCGAGCAGGCCGCGCCGGTCGGGGCTGAGGTCGAAGACCTGGCGGAAAATCTCGGTGGCGGCCGGCCCCCACTGGGCCAACAGATACCCGACCGCGCCGCGTTCTAGAATGACCAGCGCGGCCCAGTAATCGGCCAGGACGTTGGAGGTAAACGCCTCGCCATGAACGAGGCCGGCAGCCCGAACGGCCGCCAGGGTATCCGTGTCACACACGTCGGACACGGCCAGGACATCGGACAGGTGGGGGCGTCCACTAAGCGCCTGGGCCAGGGCAAGACTGCCCAGCAGGTTCTCCCAGACTGGGGGAACAGGCCGCCCGGCCAGGCTGCGGCTGGCTTCCGCTGCCACACGGGCGCGAGTCACATCCTCGGCGCAGGTCGCCTGCTCCGCGACGCGGCGCACGGCCTGAAGGCCAAACGGTTGGCAGGCCAGGTCGGCCAGGGCCGGGTCACGGGCCACCAGGGCCATCGCCCAGCCTCGACGCGGCGCGGGCAAGTCGGCCAGGTGATCGTTGACCTCCGCTGGCGTAAGCCCGGTCACTTCGACGACGTGGGCGTGGAGCAGAACAGACTCATACTTGGGCCATTCGCTCTGACGGCACGCTGCGACAACGGTGACCCCGGACGCAGCCAGCTGGGCCAGACGCCCGACAAAGGGGTCGTCGTGGGGCACGTCTTCCAGGTGATCCACCCCTAGCACGGTCTGACATCGGCTGGCCTCGCTTGTCGGTGACAAGGGTGGCTCGACCACGCTCAGGTCGGCGCGGTCCTGGGCCAGGTCCAGCAGTCGCGTCGGCGTGTGGGTCTCGGCCGCCAGCCAGGCGCGCAGCACGCTGGACTTACCCCCGCCGGGCGGCGCGATGACGACGGTGAGTGGGCCAGGCGGTCGCCTCAGGCGCTGAGCGGCGCTCGCCGTCAGACGGCGGGATGTATCTGGTTGGACGGGAGCGTGCTGGCAGTCGGCACGGCGACTGGGCAGGGGGATACTCCGCACGGTCTCAGAACCCATGTCATCTCCTTGGAGTTCGGACGTAGACCTCTAGGGCTGTCTACGTTGGACTCAGCCTCACTCGACCGACAAGACAGGGGAGTGCGTCTAGGTACTACAGGTTGTGTAGCATCCAGAACGAGGCGAGGCACATGGTCAGGCCCGCCAGGCAGAGGAAAACACCGACGCCGACAGCGGTGCGAATCAGCTGGCTCACTGCATCAATCAGCCGCGAGACGGAGTCGAGAATAGGCGCCAGCGCCGCATCGGCGACGGCCTTGTTGCCCAGCAGGGCCGATTGGGCCGACAGGCTGCGGAGCGTCGCCTGGTACTCGCGGGCCAGGATGGTCCACAGACCGCCCAGGCAGGCGGCGATGCCCAGGGTGAAGAGGATGATAGCCATGAGAAGCTGCACTCCGACGATCATAGAGGTGGATCCTTAGTCCGCGGCGACCGCGGCCACGGGCAGCGCGATGGGGGCTGGGGCGGCAGCTTCACCCAGGTAGGTGGTGACAAGCTGGAGCATCGCCCGTAGGTCAAAGGGCTTGGTCAGCCAGGCGACGCCCATCGCGCGGGCGGCGTGCATCAGGGCTGGGGATGAATAGCCGGTAATCAGAATGCCTTCGGTCGTCGGCTGCTGCTGCCGCGCGTAATCAATCACGCTAAAGCCGCTGGCGTCCGGCAGGATATGGTCCACGATGACCAGGTCATAGTGGACGCGCTCCAGGCGATGGAAGGCCGAGGCCGCCGTCGTGACCGTTTCAACCTGGTCGCCCGGCCGCATGGCGCTGAGATAGCGCTGGAGGAACAGGGAGAGGGTGACCTCATCATCCACGATGAGAATATGGGCGTTCATACAGCCTCCATTCTGCGGGTTCACCCTGTATAGGTATGCACAGCGATTGCCAAACACGGCGTTGTAGGGGGATTTTTGAGAAAATCACAAAAAATGATTTGGCTGGGGCGGGTCGGAGCGAATTTTCTCCGTCCGGCGTGGTTCACGGGCACGGTGATCGCCCCCTCGCTTGTATGAAAGGACGACACCCGCCCCCCTGGCGGAGGTGAAGGGGCGAAGACCACGCCGTGAACGGCATGGCGTGAGGAAGAGGGGATACAAAATGGCCTGGGGGGATACGCGACGCGGGGAATTTTGCCCAGACGCGGAAAATTCCCCACCCGGCCGGGTGGGGAATTTTCCGCAACAGATAAAAGATCTGACAGGTTTTCAAAACCTGTCAGATCTGTGCACAGTAACGGAACCCCCGAAGGTTCACAACCTTCGGGGGTTGGGGAGTAGGTGTTAAGGCTCGCTCTGGGCCTTGTTGTACTTCTTGAGGCGGTAGCGGAGTTCGTCGCGCGAGATATGGAGTAACTGGGCGGCGAGGGTCTGGTTGCCCCCTGCCCGTTCCAGGGCCTGGTGAATCAGGTCTAGCTCCAGGTCGGCCACGACGCTCTTGAGATCGAGGCCGGTGGGGGGAAGCTGCGGGCTGTCCGACCGTCCCACGACCTGGGGGCGGGGAGGCGAAGTCATCAGGTCAGAGGGCAGATGCGCGGTGGTGAGCTCCGGGCCGTCACACAGGATGGCGGCGCGCTCGATGACATTGCGCAGCTCGCGGATATTGCCTGGCCAATGGTGGCTGTGGAGCGCCTGAAGGGCCTCCGGCGCGACACCGTGAATCTCTTTGCCAAACAGGCGGGCGAACTCAGAGATAAACTTGGCGATGAGGAGGTCAATGTCTTCCAGGCGCTCGCGGAGCGGAGGCAGATGGATCGGGATGACACTCAGCCGCCAGTACAGGTCTTCGCGGAACTCGCCGGCCGCCACGGCCGCCTGTAGGTCGCGGTTGGTGGCCGAGACAAGCCGCACGTCTACGCGGATGTCGGTCGTCCCACCGAGGCGGCGGAACTCACGGCTTTCCAGCACGCGCAGTAATTTGGCCTGGAGGTCGGGGCGCATAGCGCCGATTTCGTCCAGGAACAGGGTGCCCTTGTCGGCTTCCTCGATCAGCCCCTTCTTCTGACGGCGAGCGCCGGTGAACGCGCCGGCTTCGTAGCCGAATAACTCACTCTCCAGCAGGTGGTCGGGGATGGCGGCGCAATTGATGGCGACGAATTTGCGCTCGGCGCGGGGGCTTAGACGATGGACCAGGTTGGCGACCACATCCTTGCCGGTGCCGCTTTCGCCCTGGATCAAGACATTAGTGGATTGGACGGCGACGCGCTGGACCAGCCGCACAATCTCGCGCATCGTCCGGTTGCGGCCCATGACCAGATCCGCCGAGGGCGGCGATGGGGCTGCCTGGTGGCGGCGCACGGCCCGGCGCATGTCAACGCTTTGTAGCGCCTGGCCGACCAGGCGTTTCAGTTCCACCAGGTCCGGCGGCTTGGTCAGGTAGTCGAACACGCCGTAACGGAAGGCGGTCTTGACGCTATCGAGGGAGCCGTAGCCGGTCAGGACGATAATCGGCAGGTCGGCGTCCACCTCTTTAAGCGCGCGCAAGACGTCAAATCCCACGCCATCGGGTAGGTGCTGGTCGAGCAACGCGCAGTCAATCTGGCGCGTGTACACCAGGTCTAGCGCGTCGGCCACCGTCCCGGCCGAGAGTGTCTCATAGCCCTGGTCGCGTAGCGACCGTTCGAGAAAATAACGGAGCGTTACCTCATCGTCAACCACCAGGATGGACGCCGGCATATTCCCCCCACCCGGACTCGCCTCAGCCCAGACAGTTTGATGGCCCATTCCAGTTGTGCCTTGCCTCGCCAGCCATGTTAAGCTGGACGGTGAGGCCATGTCAATCAGTTAACACGTTTTGAGCATTATTTACACCACACCAACCTGCGCCCCATCTTACGCTCAAAATGTTAAGGCCGAGATTACGGGCCAGCGCATGGCTAGCGGGCAATGGGCAGGCGCACGGTAAAGATGGCGCCCTGCCCCTCGGCGCTGGCGACGGCCACTTCGCCGCCGTGCTCGTTGATAATGCGTTGGGTGATGGTCAGGCCCAGTCCTGTCCCCTTGCCCTTGGTCGTAAAGAACGGCGTGAAGAGCTTGGGTAGGACAGTGGCGGGAATACCGATGCCTGTATCGGCAATCTCGACCACCAGGGCATTGGCTGACCCATTGCGGCCCCCCATCATCGGCTCCACCCCCGTGCGCACGGTGAGCACCCCCCCCTCGGTCATCGCCTGGATCGCGTTCATGATAAGGTTGGAGAACGCTTGCTCGATGCGGAGCGGGTCACAGGGGACCGCTGGTGTGTTGGGCGCGTAGTCCTTGACCAGCCGCACGCGGTGGAGGGCCGCAGTTTGCGACCAGCGGCTTAGCACCTCGTCCAGGATCTCGATCACATCATGGGCGGTCAGTTGGATGCGCGGGGTGCGGGAGACCTCCAGGATGTCTTCGAGAAGCTGGTTCAGGCGCGTGCTCTCGCGGAGGATCAGCGCCAGGGCCTCGTAGGATGGCTCGTGGGGTTGGGTCTGTTGGATCAGGTACTGCACGCCGCTGGAGATGCTGGCCAGCGGGTTGCGTAACTCATGCGCAATCACCGCCGTCATCTCACCCAACAGCGCCAGGCGGTCCAGTCGTTGGCGCTCCTCCTCCATCGTGCGCTGCTCGGTGAGGTCGTCAAAGACTAGAACCGCGCCGATAATCAGGCTCTTGTCGTCCCGCAGGGGCGCGAGGCTGAGGCGCAGCGGGATGGCGGGCGCGTTCGACCTCTCGATGATCAACTCATGCCCAGTAAACGTCGTGCCGAGACGCTGCACATGTTGTAGCATGTCCACCAGGCTGGACGGGGCGTCCAGGACTTGCGCGAGCGGCTGTTCCATCGCGCTGGCGAGGGGCGTCTGGAGCATATGCTCGGCCGCGTGGTTCATGGAAGTGACGCGGCCACCCGCGTCCAACGTGATGACCCCAGCGCTCATATTCTGGAACACGCTCTCGCTGAAGCGGCGTACCTGCTCCAGCGAGCGTAAGTTCTCACCCACTTCGCGGAACAAGCGGGCGTTCTCTACGGCCACCCCGATGTGCGCGCCGATCACCTCGAACAGTGGCACATCGCGCGGGGCGAAGGCTTGCGGCCGGCGGGAGCCAAGCAGGACGATGCCCGTGTCCTCCCCGTGGGCCATGAGTGGGATAACAGCCAGGCTGGCGATGCCTTCGGCGGCGAGAGCCTGGGTCAGGGCGTCGGGCGTGACCGGCAGGTGGGGCAGCAGCCAGGGCGTGGCGCTGTGCATCACCTGCCGCATTAGACCGCTGTCGTCGGTGATGCCCTCAACCTGACGAGTAAAGGCCACACTGAGGCCCTGGACCGCCCAGAGTTGGGTGTGACCATTGCGGAGGAAGATGGCCCCCGCTTCAGCGCTGGCGAGCCGCATGAGCCGGTCGAGGGCGGTTTCCAGCACCTTATCGCGATCCAGAGAACGGCTGATGGTGATGGCGATGTCGTAGAGCGCCAGGTCCCGCCGCCGCGACAGGGCATCCTCGCCGCCACTATGGCTTACTTCGCGGAATTGGAGCCGCGCGACCTGGCGGCCCTGGTGTGTCACCAGCCGCGCCTCGACGCTCACCAGCCGCGTCGGATCGTTGAGCAGCCCGACGCCTTCCCGTTGAGCGCGCCCCATGACCAGCGCCTCCTCGATGAACGGTCCCAGGTCGGCGTTGAAGAGATCACGCAGGTTGGCCCCGACCAGAGGGGTCTGGCCTACGAGTTGGCTGGCCGGGTCGGTCGCGTCGAGAAGCTGGCCGCTCAGGTCGGCCAGCACAATAGCGTCGCCGGGATAGAGGGTTAGCTCGTGGAGTTGGGTTTCACTCGTCTGGCGCTGACTCGCCTCGTCGGCCAGGCGGCGGCGCAAGCGGCCATTGTTCCAGGCGAGGACAACAGCAGCCAGAAACAGGACACCGCCGCCCACCCATAATGGCGTCAGCCAGGCGGCGCTGAGGCCGATGCTGGCGCCGGTGGAGGTAGCCAAGAGTTCGGGTGTCGGAGGGGGAGCCGGTCCCGTGGGCTGGGCTGCCGGCGGGCCGCGCGGCGTCGGAGAGGCCGCTTCCTCGAGGGGCAGGATGGGCACACTGTCCAGGCTGACGGTCAAACGGAAAGGAGCGTCGGGCGGCAGCCACCCTAGGTCATCCGACAACACCACCCACAGCCAGCCGTCGGCAGTGCGCGCGATGATGCCCAAGACCGGCGTGCCCGCTGCCAGGCGCCGGGTCGGGCTGACGCCACGGGCCGCCGCGTAGAGCTGCCCCTCGCCGCTGAGACTGCCTACTGAGGCCAGGGGGCCAGCCGTCGGTGTGGGCGACTGAGCGGCGGCTGGCAGCGGCGCCAGCGCCAGCCCGAGGCAGACCAGCCACACCCAACGGCGTGTCATACTCACCGTACCCGCGCCGTGCGATGATGCGTCGAGGCAATACCTAACTCGGCGCGGTAGTGGGCGACCGTTCGCCGCGACAGTTGAAAGCCCTGCTGAGCTAGGGCCATACACAGGGCATGGTCTGTGAGGGGCTTTACCTCCGAGGCAACGAGGGCCTGCAGGGCAGACTTGGCAGGCGCGTCTACGGTAAAAAACGCCGCCAGGGCGACGATGCGGCCGCCGGGCAATTGGGCATACTTGTCGCGCACGGTACGGCTGATGGTGGAAGGGTGGACTTCCAGGGCCAGGGCCAGGTCGGTCTGGGTCAGGACCCGCCGGGCCTGCGGGCGGCCCGCCCGGACGTAGTCCGGTTGCGCCGCGACCAATGCCGTTGTCACCTGGGCCAGGGTGCGCCAGCGCTGGCGTAGACTGGCCAGGAAGAGCCGCGCCCGTTGAAGGTGGATGCCCATCTCTGGCAGGCTGGATGCGGTACGGGAGGCTGAGGGGGCAATACGCAGCGCGTAGCGTTCGGCCTCGACGACGGTAACGCTCGGCGGCTCAGCAGGATGGTCACGGTTAAGCGTGATCATCACGTCTGGTTCCGGGGTGACTCCCTCGGTCTCGTCGCCCCAATAGGTATACGCTGGATAGGGGATCAGATTGTCGCGGATGAAAGCGGCGGTGGCCTCGATCTCGGTCACGGACACGCCTAACGCTCGCGCCAGCCGCGCCCACGCCTGGCCCGCCAGGTCATCCAGGCGCTCAGCGATCAGCCGCCGCGCCAGGGCAACACGGGCGGGCGGCGCGGAGTCCAGTTGATCCAGTTGCAGGAGCAGGGCTTCGCGGGCGTTCCGTGCGCCGATGCCCGGTGGGTCCAGCGATTGGAGGACGCGCAGGACAGCGAAGACACGCTCGGCCGGCGCGTCCAGCCGCTCCGCCACCGCCTCAGCTGTTTCGCTCAGCCAGCCGCGCCGGTCCAGGCTGCCAATGAGTTCGAGACCAATGGGGACATCCTGGGCGGCGATTTGGAGGCGAAGCTGGTCCAAGAGATACTCTTCGAGGCTGGGCGAGGCGGGGAGCCGATCGGTGGCATGTTCATCGTCACCTCGGTTCGAAGAGGCGGGCATGGGGCGGCGGGCGGTGGGGCTGACCCAGTCGAGGGCCGGGTTGCTGGCGATCTCGGCGTCAACCCGCAGGGCTAGATCGTCGGCGGATAGGGCAAGCAACTCGCGGGCGAGGATAAGCTGGTGAGTGAGATGGACGTCCACCTCAAGCTGGGGAAATAGTGGCATGGCTCGTGCGTTTTGCTCTATTAGTAATGGCCGGCGGGCGCCCTGGCTCGTCGGGACGGCGATAGCCGGATTGTAGCACAATCAAAATGTGAAGTCAATATGAAGAAAATATGATAAATGTGAAGAAGATGAATCATTAGTTATCGTACTCTCACACAAGTACGAAGGAGGTACGTAAAACGTGTCAAACTATATAATAAGGGCCGCTTGCCTAGCGGCCGTGTGTCGCCCTGGATACAAGAGTGGTTCAGACACCCCTTGGCTTTACACACAGGTAGCGCAGACCTTTAGTAGCATTAGCCCAATTACCCCTTGACAGCTAATCGGCCTTCTCATAAAATTAGTCGTGTGAGACGCGTACTCCTGGCTCTGACCTTTTTCCTTGGGCTGGCGGTTGCCAGCTATTTTGTCGTCTATCGCGACCGGGTCTACCTCGGCGTTCACGCGGCGGGGTATGACCTGGGCGGGTTGACGAGGGCGCAGGCGGCCGACCTGTTGCGCCGTCAGGCGCAGCCCTCACTGGCCGTGCGCACCATCACCCTGCGCGCTGGCGCCCGTTTCTGGGCGCCGACTTACACCGACCTGGGCGCGCGTCTGGACCCTGTCGCCACGGCCGAGGGCGCGTATGGCGTGGGGCGCGAACAGCCGCTGGCATTTCTGCGGGCGTTAGGGTTAATGGTATCGCCCATCGCCTTACCGCCGGTGGTCCTGATGGACGCCTCAGCCTTTAACGCCTATCTCGCTCGGTTGACCGCTGAGACGATGGTGAACCCGCAAAATGCTTCGGTCGCGGTGGCGGGTACGACCACTTACGCGGTACCCGCTCAAGCTGGCCGTCATCTGGATATCCCCACTCTGGTCGCCCAACTCCAGACGATCCTGCGCCAGGGCGCGACGGCGGCGATTGAACTCCCCTTCACCGAAGCCTTGCCCCAAGTCACTGACTCCAACGAGGCGGCGCAGCAGGCGGCGCGACTGGTCGGCGCGCCCCTCACTCTGGCCTATGCGGACAAAGCCTGGTCACTCAGCCCGGCGGACCTCCAGGCCATGCTCGTCTATGCGCTTGACGAGGCCGGCCGGTTGACCGTGAGCCTGGACAAGACGCGGCTGCAAGCCTGGGCGGCGCGGCTCTCGCCTGAGATTGACCGTCCGGCGCAGGATGCGCGTTTGCGCTGGGATGGGGCCACCAACCGTCCGGTTGTGGTCCAACCCGGCCAGGTGGGACTGGCGTTGGATGTGTTTGCCTCCACCGACCGCCTCCTCGACGCGGCCCGCTCCAGTCTGGCGTCCTCCGGCCTGCCGACCAGCGAACGGCGGGTGGAGGCGGTGGTCAAGCGCCGAACGCCGGCGGTGGATGAGAGCCAGCTGGACCGCCTGGGCATCCGCGAGTTGATCTGGGAAGAGACGAGCCTGTTCCAGGGGTCGGAACCTGGGCGAGTGCGCAATATCCAGTTGGCGGCGGCCCGCTTCGACGGCGTGGTCATCCCGCCGCAGGCCGTGTTCTCGTTTAACGATACCGTGGGCGAGGTGAGCGCGGCCACCGGCTACGACCAGACGCTGATTATCCTGGACAACCAGACGGTGCGCGGGGCTGGCGGCGGCGTCTGTCAGGTGTCGACGACAGTTTTTCGCGCCGCCTTCTGGACTGGGCTGCCCTTTGTGGAGCGCTACGCCCACGCCTACCGCGTCAGTTATTATGAGCAGGGGGGCAAGCCACTCGGCCTCGAAGCCGCTATCTTTACACCCGACGTGGACCTCCGCTTTAAGAACGATACAGGCGCGGCCATCCTGGTCCACACCGTCGTCAACCCAACCAACGCCAGCCTGACAGTGCGCTTCTACGGCACTAAGCCGCAGCGCGAGGTCAGTCTGGACGGTCCGCGTATCCTCAAGCGCGTTCCGGCTGGCCCGCCAGTCTACCAGGACGACCCGACGCTGCCGTTGGGCCAGCAAAAACAGGTCGAGGTCGCCCGCGAAGGCATGGATGTGGAACTCTTCCGCGTCATCAAGCAGGGCGGGCAGGTCGTCAGCCGCGAGCGTTTCCTCAGCGAGTACGTCCCCACCCAGGCCACCTTCAAGGTCGGCAAGAAAACCTCGTAGCCCGTATCTCCGCGTCCTATCATGCGTTACATACAGCAGCAACCGCCGCCCCTGCGACGGCTGTGTGTTGTTGAGGGAAGGACGCATGACCGATACCACGTTAGGTTCGCAGACGACTCCAGTTGTTCCTCGCCTGAGCCGTTACCTCTGGGCGCCAGCTATCGTCGTGGCTCTGATTGGAGTGCTGGCGACGGGTTTCTATTTGGGTAAGCACCTGCTGGCCGATGAGCCAGATGTGGTAGAACTGCCGGCGCGGTCGGTTAATAGCATCGCGCGCCTCCCCGACTCCTCGCCCATCGTCGCCATCAACGATAGCGCGAGTACGACGAGCAGGGCTTCGGAACCTGGCCCCAAACTGACCTTCGGCCAGCCCGCCCCCGACTTCACCCTGAAGACAGCCGACGGTCAGACCGTGCGGTTGAGCGACTTCAAAGGCCGCCCCGTGCTCGTCAATTTCTGGGCCACCTGGTGTGCCCCCTGCCTGGTCGAAATGCCAGCCCTCGAACAGGTCTACGCCAAGTACAAGGACCAGGGGCTAGTCGTCCTGGCCGTCAATGAAGCCGAATCGGCGGATAAGGTCGGTCAGTACATGCAGACCTACGGGCTGAGCTTCACGGCCGTTCTCGACATGGACCTGTCCATCGGCCGGCTGTACCGTATCACGGGCTACCCGACGACGTGGCTCGTGGACCGTGAGGGCAACCTGCGCCAGTTGCGGCGCGGCGCGTTCGGCAACGCCGACCAGATCGAGCGCCTGTTGACCGAGGTGGTCGCTAAGTAAACCTGTAGAAAGACGATTATGGCTCGCAAGATGTCCCGCCCATCGCGTGGACCCGCTGCTCCTCCCCCGCCGCCTGCCCGTTCCCGCGATATTACCATTAAACCCATCCATTTGCTCGTGACGGCCCTGGTCATCATCTTGGTGGCGGCCGGGCTGCTGGTGTTGACGGCCTACTACGAAGGCCAGCCTCAGACCGCCTCCGCGCCCCCGCCCGCCAGTGCGGGCCAGGGCCTCCAGGTGCAGGCTAGCAGCGGTCAGGTGCAACAGATTCCCGCCGGCGGCGGCCCCATCCAGGTACAGCCGGGCCAAGTGGTCTACCCGAGCGGCGCGAACCGCCCGGACTCGACGCCCGAAGGCTTCCCCGCCGACGGTCCGGCCAATGCGCCCGTGACCATCCTGGAGTTCTCCGACTTCCAGTGCCCCTATTGCCGCATGTTCGCCCAGGACGTGCTGCCCAGGCTGCGGGAGAAGTACATCAACACGGGTAAGGTGCGCATCATCTGGCGCGACATGGCGATTCGCGGCCCGGAGAGCGAGTCGGCTGGCGCGGCGGCGCTGTGCGCCCACGAGCAGGGCCGCTTCTGGGCCTACCACGACCTGCTCTACATGCGCCAGCAGGGCCAGAACGAGGGCGCGTTTGCGGCGGACAAGCTCAAGGGGTTCGCTACTGAGGTAGGCCGCCTTCGGCCTGACCTGTACAATCAGTGCCTGGACAGCGGCCGCTACTTGCCGGCCGTCAAAGCCTCGACCCAGGATGGGCAGAATACGCTCAAGCTCACCGGCACGCCGACCTTCTTCGTCAATGGGCAGAAGATCGAGGGCGACCTGGGCTGGGACAAGTGGGACGACCTGCTCAAGACGGCGACGGGGGGATAGAGAGTACACAGTAGTCAGTCGTCGGTAGTCAGTAAGAAATCTAGGACTAAAAAGGCAGCGGTCTGAAGAAGCCGCTGCCTTCTCTCTTCTCTGTTCTCACTACTGACTACCGACTACTGGCTACTGTCCTACTCTCGATAACGGCGCTGGCGGGAGGGCCTTCTCGCGGGGGAGGAAGGGCAGCAGGGTGCGCAGGCCGTCGTGCCAGAGTTCCTGCCACGTCCCGTCGCCTTCGATCATGCGCGATAGCGCGCCGCGCAGCTTGGGGAAGTGGGCGAACATCCAGTGGGCGGCGCGGGGGAAACGATAGCACCAGTCGGCGAACTTCTGGGCGTAGGCAAACTCGGTCATTAGCTCAGTGTGGACTGCCATACTGTAGTCGGCCAGCGCGTCCTCGCCGCCCAGAACGCGGTGGAGCGTCTCGCCCGCCAGTCGGCCGCTGCGGATGGCGTAGTAGATGCCTTCGCCCAGGAAGGGGTCGGCCAGCCCCGCCGCGTCACCGACGAGCAGGACACGGTCGCGGTGCAGCGGGCGATAGCCGCCGCCCAGCGGGATGTGATGGCCCTTGCACGGGCAGTCGAGGGGTTGGCCTGGCGCCATCAGGCCCGCGCGCACGGCGTAGTCTATCACGTACTGGCGGATGGCGCGGTCGCCTCGGTCGTGGAACACCGCCGCGCCGACGGACAGGTGGTCCGACTTGGCGAAAATCCAGGCGTAGCCCTGCGGCACCAGACCAAAGTCGAAGACGAGCGTATCCTTATACTGCGCCAGCCGGCTGTCCGACACGGGCAACTCGGCCTCGAAGGCGATGGCCGAACGGCGGTCGGCCATGAGACCCACCGCCCGCGCCACGCTGGAGTTGACCCCGTCCGCGCCCACCAGGTAGCGCCCTGCGAACGTTCCCCCCTCCGTTGTCACCGTCACGCGGTCGTCGCTCAGTTTCACCTCACGCACCCGACAGCGTTCGACCAGGTCGGCGCCCGCGCCTACTGCCGCCTGCGCCAGCTTGTGGTCGAAGCGGGCACGCATGACCGTCCAGCCCGCCGGGCGTTCAAAGTCCAGGGCGATGGGGCGCTCGGCGCGGTACGTGACCAGGCCATGCTGGATGGCGGCCTCGTAGACATCGGAGACATCTACCCGCAGCATGGCGACCGACTTGCGCGGCAGCCCCCCAGCGCAGGTCTTGACGCGCGGCAGGTGGTCACGTTCGAGAATCAGGACTCGCCAGCCGCGTCGCGCCAGTTCCAGCGCGGCGGTGCTGCCGCTGGGGCCACTGCCCACAACAATGACGTCATAGAGAGGGGAGGCAGGCATAACCACGGTCTCCTACTCATCAAAAACCCGTTTTCGCGGGGAAAACGGGTAGTGTCCATCAGTTGAGCCACCCAGCGGCGTCACAGCGGGTTACTGGGTATCGCACATCGCGCCACTTGTATCGGCTAGGGTAGACAACTGGCGAGAAGCCGCCGCGTTGGGCAGGGGCTCCGCCACAATGGCCGGGTAGGATTTGAGCGCACTGAATGTCGGGCCACCGTCTACCGACTGGACCGATATCACCGAGGCCGCGGTGTGGTCACTGGCGGTGGCTGCCTGTCCGCCTTGCAGGTAGCCTACGGTCAGACCGGCCAGCAGCGACAGGAGAGCCAGCAGCAGGATACGACGATCTCGCATAAGCGCGTTCCCTCGCTCCATAGTCTTGTCCTCTATTCTAATCACCTCGGCCCTAGATTGCAACTCCCTCGTCTCTATTCCGTACTTCCTGTTCCCTATTCCCTCACGGTGGGTCGGGCAGCACGTTGCAGACCGCGCCCGTCTCGTCGCTGAGGATGTACGTCTGCGGCTGGCCTGCTGTTGGTCCTGTCTGCACGGTTGCCGCCCCTGCCAGGATACCCGAAAGGACGGTCACGACCGACCCCTGGAGAATCTTTAACTCATACACGATACACGGGTTGAGGCCACGGAACTCAAAATAGCCGTCCGCGTTGGATGTGGCGGCCTGCAGGAGCGTCCCAGCCGGGTTACCATCGCTGGGTGGTAGCCAGAGCTGGACCTCGCGCTGCCGTGCGACGTTGATTTGCCCGCACGAGGCCACCAGGTAGGCGGCGATGACGCCCGGCGGCGGTGTCAGGGTAGCCGGATACACCACGTTGGCCTGCGTCTGACACGACACCACCAGTGAGGCGATGAAGCCGGCGAGATCAATCTGGTCGCCCCCCACCGTTTGACGCACAGGCGTCACTTCGACGGTGTAGCGCAGCCCGGACCGAATGGTGGCGAAGACGGCCTGGCCGTTGGCGCCAACTACCCCAGTGGCGACGACAGTGTTGTTCGGGTCGCGCAAGCGGATCGTCGCGCCGGCATAGACGGACGCCGTGGTGGACGAGTTCGGCGGGCAGATCGTGAGGGCCAGCGTCACCAGGCCGCAGCCGCCGGGCGCGTTCGGCACACCCGGGCAGACGGCGGGGAAACCCGCGAAGTCGAACGTCGCGTAACCGGCGTGGATGGGCGGGATGGGGAAGCCCTCCGAGCCAGCCGCCACATCGCCGGGCAGGGGTAGGCTGCTGGTCGGGATGACGCGCTGGATTTTCAGGGCGGCCAGGCCGACCACCGTGCGGACCAGTCCCCCTACCGGGTCAAAGACGGCATGGTCCCAGTAGACCGCGCTGATGACCGCGCTGCCCTTGAAGCCAGGGTTGATGATCCCCCAGCGACTCAAGTCAATATACTCGACCTGCCGCTGGTTGAGCTTTTCACACACATAGTCAAGCAGGCCGTTCTGGTCGTAGATGTAGATGACAAAGTCGGTGACGCCGGGCGCTGGCGCGATGTTCTGGACCGCCAACTCTGTCACCATTCCCAGCGAGTTGCCGCGCTGGAGCAGGCCGGGGATGCCGATGAGACCCACGCCCGACGTGGTGCCGCCCTGTCCGGCGCCGAGTTGCCAGATGTAGCCCTGAGTTTCCGGCGTCAGGTTGTAGGCGATGGCCTGGAAGGGCTGCGTGCGGGCGGGGCTGCTGTACTGCACCAACTCGGCCACGCCAGCGATGTTCGGCGCTTCCACCAACGGGTCACCTGGGCTTTGCCACGCCTGGCTCTCGACGCGGATCTGGCCGACGTACTGGCCCGGCAGGTTGTTGACCAGGGGTAGGAAAAACGTCTGCTCCCCGCGCGGGCAGACCCAGTCCACAATGGTCGTGATGATGCCGCCGTTATGGTCCAGGAAGTAGACCTTGACCTTGGCCGCCGTCACCCCCGACATGTTCTGGACATAGACGCGACTGTCCCAGCCGTACTGCTCGCGGTAGATCAGCGGCCCGTAGGCCACCTGCGCCCCCCCCCCCGGGGGCGGGCCGGGGGCGGGGCACCTAAAACAGCGGG
>JAHCIP010000080.1 GCA_026129165.1 Anaerolineae bacterium | reverse complement strand
CCCCATCCTCCTGCTGGACGAAGCCTATCAGAGGGAGGTACGATGACCGACATGCGAGTGTTGGAGATTCCGGGCGATGTGTTGGACTCGGCCCGCATGACCGTCGAAGAGGCCAAGCTTGAATTAGCTATTTCACTTTATGCTCAACGGCGGCTGAGTCTGGGTAAGGCCCGTGAGCTAGCCGGGCTCTCCCTGTGGGAATTCCGTCAAATCCTTGCCTCCCGCCGTATTCCGCCTCATTACGACGTGGAGGATTTGGAACAGGATGTTGAGACTCTACGTCGCTTAGGACGGTTATGATTGCCGTGAGCGATACTTCGCCCCTCACCAACCTGGCCGCCATCCATCAGTTTGACCTGCTGCGCCAGCTATATGGGGAAGTTTTCATTCCGCCTGCGGTCTGGGCAGAGCTAAATGCGCCTGGTGGTGTCTGGCCGGGACGAGATGAGGTGGCAGACGCGTCTTGGATAAGACAACAGGGTGCTACGAATCAGGCTTTGGTGATGGCGCTGCGGCAAGACCTGGATTATGGCGAAGCGGAAGCCATAGCCCTCGCGCTCGAACTGAAAGCCGAATTGGTTCTCATGGATGAACAGAAGGGACGCCGATCCGCCCAACGCCTGGGCCTTAACACGGTTGGGGTAGTCGGAATTCTTCTGGAAGGCAAAGCCAGAGGATTTATTGACACACTCAAGCCGCACCTGATAGCTCTTCGTCAGACTGCGGGTTTCTTTCTAAGCGATCGTCTATATCAGGTAGCTCTACAGTTGGCTAGTGAGAGTGACTAGATGAGCCTACACCCTCCCTACGAACACCCCGACTGGTACGACTTGCATGATACAGCCTGGACGGCGGGCAGCGAGCGCGAGCCGGAGCATTACCGCGAGACGATGCTTGCGCTCCCGCCCTTGGACCACGCCGACCACCTGGTAGACGTGGGCGCGGGGACGGGCAAGCTCGCCGCCCTCATCGCCCGCAGCTACCCCAACCTGGGCCGCCTGACGCTCATAGAACCGAATGCCGTCAAGCTGGCGCGGGCCGAGACCCGGCTGCGCGAGTTAGTGCCCCACGCCCGCATCGAAAGCCTACCGGCTTCATTGGGCGAGGGGCAAGACTTACCCGCCAGTGTCGGTGACTATGTCACCGTCGGCAGTGTCTTCATGCCCACCATGCTGCTGCGCGGCGAGACGCTCGCCGACGGCCTGGCCTGGACCCGGCGCGGGCTGGCCGACGTGTTGGCCCTGCTCAAGCCGGGCGGCTGGCTGTATGCCATTGAGACGCTGGCGATTGCGTGGGAAGGGGGGCCGCTGGACGGCCCGGTGCGGCGGCTCCAGATGCGGGAGTGGCTGGCCGAGCTAACGAGCGCTGGCTTCGAGCAGGTGGAAGTCGTCTACCGCTTCCGTGACCGGGTGAGTGTCCGGGGGCAGCGACCCTTCAGGAGGGGGTAATGGTACTGCGCATTTCGCGTGGGCATTTCGCGGCGGACCGCGCCGAGACAGTGCGGCGGATGTTGGCCGAGTCCGAAGCCATCCTCAGCCCGGCGCTACGGCCGCTGCCAGGATTCCACGGTTACTACACCGGCCTGGATGACCGCGACCACTGGATGATCGCCGTCAGTCTGTGGGATACGCCGGACCATGCTTCACAACTGGGCCGCCTGCCGGAGATGATGCGACTGCGGGAGCAGTTCCAGGCGGCTGATATCGCCTTCGACCCCATCACCACCTACGAGATTCTTTGGTCGTGCTAAACAGTAAAGAGGAGGGCTGCCCTCCTCTTTACTGTTACCTCTAGTCGCCCGCCGCGCCCGCCGCGCTCGGTCGGTCCGGCACATACGGCTCGCGCAGCTTGACCGGCGCCCCCCTGGAGCGCAGGCGCAGGTTGAGCATCTCCACGAACACGGAGAAGCCCATGGCAAAGTAGACATAGCCCTTGGGGATGTGGACGTGAATCCCCTCGACCAGCAGGTTGAAGCCGATCAGGAGCAGGAAGCTCAGGGCCAGCATCTTGACGGTGGGGTGCTTCTCCACAAACTCGCTGACCGGGCGGGCGAAGAATAGCATGATGCCGACGGCGATGACCACCGCCGCGATCATAATCGTCAACTCGTTGACCATGCCGACAGCTGTAATGACCGAGTCGAGGGAAAAGACAATGTCCAGCAGCATAATCTGAATGATGACGCTGGTGAACGAGGCGGCCACCCGCTGCGAGCCGTGCCCTTCCACGCCTTCCAATCGCTCGTGAATCTCAAACGTGGATTTGCCCAGCAGGAACAACCCGCCCACGATGAGAATCAGGTCGCGGCCCGAAATATCTAAGCCAAACACCGTAAACAGCGGGTTGGTCAGGCGCACGATGAAGGACAGCGAGAACAACAGGAGAATGCGCGTGACCATGGCGAGCAACAGGCCGATTTGACGGGCGCGGTGCTGCTGGTCGGCGGGCAGCTTGCCCGCCAGAATCGAGATAAAGATGATGTTGTCAATACCCAGGACGATTTCCAGGGCGGCCAGGGTCAGCAGGCCAATCCAGCTTTGAGGGTTGGTAAGCCAATCCATGCCGAATTCTCTCCTTCGTAGATTAGATGCTCCCACACCGATACCGGGTGGGTCGAAGGGCTATAACTATAGCAGGTTTTAGACCAGTGAGGAAGCAGGGTATCAGGGGTCAGGCTTTGACATCGGGCAGTCTGGCCCGCCACCAGGCGGTCATGCCGCCCGCCAACTGACGGACCTGGAAGCCGTGTTCGGCCAGTAGCCGCACGGCGGGGACGCTGCGATGTCCTGTCAGGCAGATAGCGACGACAGGTCGCGCCGGGTCGAGGGTCAGGCCGGGCAATCGGTCACGCAGGTCGTAGATCGGGACATTGACCGCGCCGGCGATGTGTCCCTGCTCAAATTCGAGCGGAGTCCGCACATCCAGCAACTGGGGCGGCACGGCGCTCAGTTCCAGCGCCAGGGAGCGCGGCGTCACTTCGGGCACGCGGCTAAAGGGCCACCACCAGGGAAGCTTCATAGGGCGGCGTTGATGAGTTGGACCAGGCGCTCGACGGACAGCGGATAGGGGGCGGCCTCGTCCGCGCCGGTGACAATGGTTCCGTTGACCGCCACCAGTGGAAACCGCAAACCCCGCGCCTGCGCGCCGGCGACCACTCCCGCGAACCGCGAACGCAGCGTTGGGTCGCCCAGATCATAGTAGCGCAGCGTCAGGTAGTCGCCAAACAGGTCCCTGAGCGCGGTGGATGTCTCAGGCCAGGCCTCGGCTGAGGATACGCGCGAGCCGCAGCCGCTGATAAGGCAGACTTCGCGCGCCGGGTCGCCAAAGACTGTCACCTGGACCGTCATTCCTCGCTCTCGCCGCGCCGCTTGACCGGAATGTGGACCGCCGCCCCCTCGGCCCGCTTGGCAATACGCAAGGTCAGGACGCCCTTCTCCAGCGTCGCCTCGACGGCCTCTGGATCAATGTCCTCGGGTAATTGTACCTTGCGCTCGAAGGGGCCATAGCCGCGCTCGATGCGGTACATGCGGGTACTGTTGGCCTCGTAGGGCCGCCGTTTCTCGCCCACAATGGTCAAGATATTGTTCGCTAGGTCCACGTCAATTTCGCTCGTGCTGACCCCTGGCACCTCGAGATGGATCAAGTACGCTTCCGCCGTCTCACTGACGTCGAGGGCGGGCTGCCAGCTTGGGCCGAGGTTCGAGTTGCGGTTATACACAGGCGCTCCGGTCGGTAGTCAGTAGTCGGTAGTCGGTAGTCGGTAGTCGGTAGTCGGTAATCGGTAGTCGGCAATGAGCAATCATCAATCATCCGTCTGCCGACCGCCCTCCTCCGCAGGCGGGCGGAAGACGCTGGGCATGTCGGAGCAGTCGAGGCGCGCCCCGCAACGAGGGCAGACCTCTCTGCACTGGCGCGGCTCCAGCAGGTGGCCGCAGCGGTCGCACGTCTCCTGGTAGAAGGGCATGACTAGATTCTAGCATGGAGCGCGAGCCGACGCAAGAAGACCCAGGTCGGTTACAGGTTACCGCCAGACCAGCGGGACATCGTCGGCGGCGCCGTAGGCGAAGGCGGCCTCGGCCACGCCGCTCGTGGCGCTGTGGCGTAGGAACCAGACGCCCGCGCGGAAGACGCCAGGCGTGCTCGTTCCATTCGTGTCCCAGTCCCCCACAAGGGTCCGGTCGGCGGCCAGGCCGAAGTCGAAGACCAGGTCGGCCTGGCCGTCGGTATGGGTGTTCTTCAGGAACCAGACGGCTCCCCGCCGCACGCCCACCGTCGCTATCCCATCCCCGTTCCAGTCCCCCACCACGAGCGTATCACCCGGCGCACCATACAGGAAGGCCAGGTCGGCCGGACCGGCCGTGTGGCTGTTGCGCAGATAGACCGCCGCCGTCGCGGGGCGGAAGACGCCCACCGTCTCGAGCCCATCGCCATCCCAATCGCCGCACACCGGCTTGTCGCCCGGTAGACCGAATAGGAAGTCAAGGTCGGAGAAGCCAGCAGTAGTGCTGTTACGGAGGTAGAAGGCCGAGGTGGCCGGGCGGTAGACGCCGAGGGTACGCACCCCGTCACCATCCCAGTCGCACAGCAACGGGATGTCGGTAGGCAGGCCGTAGGCCATGCTCCGGTCGGCCAGGCCGCTTGTCAGCGTGTCGCGCAGGTAGAAGACGCCAGCGCGGAAGACGGCCGGCCGGGCGGGACGCAGGGGGGTAGGCGTCGGGGTCAGGGTAGCGGTGCGGGTGGCGGTGGCCGTTGGCGTGAGCGTGCCGGGGACGGTGGGGACGGTCGCCGTCACGGTCGGCGTCTCAGTGGCTGTGGGAGTAGGGATAGTCGCCGTCACGGTGGGGGTTTCCGTGGGGGTGGGCGTAGGGAAGGTTGCCGTTATAGTCGGGGTTTGGGTGACGGTCGGGGTTGGGGCGGTCGCTGTGACGGTGGGCGTGGCCGTGCTGGTGGGCGTGGCCGTGGTCGTCGGCGTCAGGGTAACGGTGGGCGTAGCCGTGTCAGTGGGCGTGGCGGTCGTCGTCGGCGTCAGGGTGACGGTCGGTGTGGCGGTGGAGGTGGATGTCACGGTGGCGGTGGGTGTGGGGGTGTAAGTGTTCACCAGCGGCGGGCTGACCTGCCCCCACCACGTCGCCCAACGCCCGGAGTTTTGTCCTGTCCCGGAGGGCGGGAGGGCATACTCCTGGATCGTCCACAGGCTGAGGTCGTCCAGGGGGTCCACTACGGTGTGGCTGTAGTCACCCCAGCGGTTCTCCGTGCCGCCGTTGGTCCGCCAGTAGACGCCCTGGCCCGCCTTGAGCAGGACGCCATCGCGCAGGGTATTGGGCGGGTCGGACCACGAGCGCAGGGCATAGCCGGCGCTGGCGTAGCTAAAGGCGCTAAAGCGGCTGTAGCCCAGCAAGACATCCCCGAAGCGGTTGACCGCCAGACTCGGAAAGCCGTAGAACAGGCCGCCATTGGTGAAGGTGGCCGTTGGGTCGTCCAGCCGGCCGCGCTGGAGGATGGCCGTCCCAGTAGGCGAGCCGTCCACCTGCCACCACTGGATGGCCGTGCGTTCGGGGAAGACGTCGGCGGGCAGGCCGATGGTATGGGAGGTCCACAGGCTGCCGTGGCGATAGACCACGTTGTGCAGCCGTTCGTCGCCCGCGTCAATGCTGACAAAGCTGTTGGCCTGCGGGGCGAAGTCCACCGGGATACTGTTCCAGGGCTGGGGCGAGGTGATGGAGGCGGTGTCAATGAGGAGTTGCGGCGCGGCCGGTGGCACGCCCGTCAGTACCGACTTGGCGAGTGTGCCTGGATTGTTGTCCACCAGGCGCAACAGGAGGACGGTGTTGAGGGTGGTGTCGAGGGTGGTGGCCGGGACAAGGGTGAATACCTGCTCCAGGCCGGCGGTGAAGGTGTAGGCGGTCGTCAGGCCGGCATAGAAACGCGCCTTGTCCAGGACAAGCAGCCGCGTGCCGTGGAACCCGCCGCCAAACATATTCGCCGCGACGACGATCCAGTCCTTGTTGAAGCCGAGGGTGGGGTAATCGGCCCACCATTGATTAGCCGCGTCGGCGTCGAAGCAAGCCTGAGTCCACAGACCCGTCGGGTCGCCCGTCCGCGAGACGCCCACGCACACCGCCGAGGTCGGCCGGGCGCTGTCGGCTGCGACCGCCGCGATCCACCGCCCGCCATAGGGGTCGTAGACCAGGCGCGGGTCAAAGGCGCCCTGGCCGCGTGGCAGGACAAAGGTCCAGAAGCTGTCGAGGGGGAGGGCGCTGAGGAAGCCCCCGCTCCGGTTCTGGACCGCGACCTGGGTATTGAGCATGGTCATGACGTGGGTCGGACCGACCGCGCCCATCGTGTCGGGGGGGATGAGGGTAGTGTAGTCGGTGAGCGCCTGGAAGCTGGCGCTGGGTGGGGGCGAGGCGGCGAGGGCGCTCGCTGTCTCGTCAAGGCGGGATGGGTCGGTAGTGGAGGGCGGGGAGTGGGTTGGAGGAGGGGACGGTTGAGAGGCGGGCCGGCCGGGGCGTGGGATGACGCCGGTGGGGGCGGGAGTAGGCAGGGTGAGGCGCTGCCGCTCGGCCAGCCGCGCCCAGTCCACCAATGCGACGACGCTCGGCTCGATCGGCTGTCCGTCTACCGGTGCGCCGCCTTGCGCTCGCGCCGGTTCCGGTCTGGGCGACGCCAGAACGAGCGCGGCCAGGCCGACAGCCAGGAGCAGACCGGCGGCTCTAAGATACCCCCTGCGCTGCATGCCCCCCCTGGATCCGAGAACCCTCTCCCCCTCCCCTCCCCTGGTAAGGGGGGAGCATTGTCTTCTCCCCCTTGCTTACCAGGGGAGGGGGTCGGGGGGTTAGGTCAGCGATCGGTACAGCTTTGACAGCCTAATTCACTTCGAAGCTACGTTGACCAGAAGTGGGGTTCCTTCTTCGTCGACCAGATGCGCCTGGCCTAACCGAACGTCGGGCGGGCCTTCGCGGCGGGCGCGGAAGCGCAGCGTGAGCATGGTTCCCTGGCTCGCGGCGCGGCTATCAAGCGCGGTAGCGGCGAAGTGGGCCTCACCCGCCGCCTCGTCCACGCGATTCGCCGCGACAAACACGCCGTCCGTGGGCCAGACGTCGCCCGTGTCAGCCGGGCCGAGGGACTCTAGCCGCGCCGGGTCAAATCGAAGGCTCACGTCGGCGCCCGCCAGCCCGACCGCCCCACTCACCCGCGCCTGGACCGCAAAGACCTCACCCGCCTTGACCGTCGGCGGCTGGGCGAGCGTCACGGATGCGGCCCGCTTTTGAGCGAGCGTCTGCCGCTCGTCCTCGGCGGCCGCCCGCTTGGCGAGGCCCGCCGCGCCCCACACCTGCGCGGTACGGTTATAGTTCGCCCCCACCATGATGAGGTCGGTGAGGCCGATTTGACCATCGCCATTGATGTCAGCCGCCGGCCGCGTCGCCGCCAGCGAGCCGTAGACGCTGGCAATGGTAATCAGGTCCAGGATATTGATCTTATTGGCCTGATCCTTGTAGATGTCGCCGCCGAGCAAGGTAATGCCTGGCAAGGAGACCTGGGACACGCCGCCTGAGAGGGTCACGTTGCTGGCCGACTGGGCCAGGAAGCTGGGGTGGCTGGCCGTGACAGTGTAGGTCCCCGGGCCCAAGCCGCACAGGGCGAAGCGGCCATCGCTGGCTGTCACTGTCGTCAGCGGACCGGAGCTGATGGTGGCCCCGCTGTCGTCAGACCGACTCTGAAGATGGACCGTGCCCGTCACGCACTGGCCGCCGCTGATGGTCACCGAGCCGTCCGTACTGGGCGGCTGGCTCCCCTGCGCGTCAGGGTTGGAGACCAGGACCGTGTTCAGGTGCAGCGCGCTCGTCCCCGTCCCTACCGCGTGGACTGTGAGCCGCGCCAGGAGTACGTCGCCATCCAGCGCCGCCGCCGCGTCGCCATAGCTATAGGCGCCAAAGGCGATGACACCGGGCGCGAGGGGCGTAAAGGTGACGTTGGGGTCGGCGGACAGGGGGAGCGAAAACCAGGTACGGCCGGCCGGGGGCGGGTTGCCCGTCCCGACCAGCCGATCCACCCGATCCACAGCGATGATGGCCGGGTCGAAGGCCAGTTGGACTTCGTAGGCGGCCAGGTCCACCGCGTCGCGCAATCGCAGGTTCACCACGGCCGCGCCGCCGGGCGCGACAGTGAGGCTGGCCGGGACAAAGTCGAAGCCAGTCGCGGCGGGCGCGGCCAGCGACGCGGCTGGAGCAGCCAGCGGCGTTGGGAGGGCGCGGGTCAGACACAGAGCCAGGCCCGCCAGGACGGCCAGGGCCAAGAGGATAGATCGCATGGGGCTTCCGGATTGGGATAAGGATTAAAGATTACGAACCACCGACTACTGACTACTGACTACCGACTACCGACTACCGACTACTGACTACTGATAATAACGTATCCGGGGCAATTGCGCTACGCGCCATCGGGCTAAGATAGGTCAGCGGCGAAAAAACCGAACCTCACCCCATGGGGCTTGCATCTCACCGCCAGGCGGGTACAATACGGTTAGCTCCCACCGCGTCCGTCACGGCATCACCCAAGGAGGATGCCATGCCTGCCCTGTTCGTGCGCCGCCACCCCTACCGCCCGCTATGGTTGACGCTCATCGCCCTCGGGATGCTACTATTCCTGGCCGCCCGCCCGGCTTCGAGCGACGGGGCCTACGTCGTCCAGGCCGGTGATACGCTGTCCGGGATCGCCGCCCACTTCGGCGTCCATCTCGATGACCTGGCTCAGGCCAACGGTCTGGTCAACCGCAACCTGATTATGGTCGGCCAAACGCTGCGTATCCCCGACGGCGGCGCGGCCGCCCCGGCCCCGGCGCCCGCCGCGCCCCCAACGGCAACTGCGCCCCCGACACGCCTGGTCATCCCGGCCATCGGCCTGAATACTCCTGTCACCGCCTCCAGTTCCTATATGGCCTGGATCGGCGGCCAACTGGTCCGCCAGCAGTACGTGCCGCCGTATAGCGCCGGCTGGCACAACGACACGTCCCTGCCGGGCCAGGGCAATACCGTCCTGTCCGGCCACCACAACATCTATGGCCGCGTGTTCGGCAGCCTGGTCAACCTGGGCGTCGGCGCGCCGATCACCTTGTGGTCGGGGAATGTCGAGCGCCATTACGTCGTCACCCAACGCCTGATTCTGCCCGAAGAAGGGATGCCCCTGGCGACGCGACTGGCAAATGCTCGCTGGATGGAGCCGACGTCGGATAGCCGGCTGACGCTGGTGACGTGCTGGCCCGCCTGGACGAATACCCACCGCCTGGTGGTAGTGGCGATGGAGGTAGAGTAAGCTGAGCCAGGAGACGATGCCGCCTCACGGCAAGGTGGATGAGACGCCGCTGGTCCTGATTCTGGAGAGCCTGCTGTTTGTGGCGACCGGGCCGGTGACGGTGGAGAGCCTGGCCCAGGCGGCTGAGGAGCCGGTGGAAGCAGTGGAAGCGGGATTGACGGCGCTGGCGGAGGCGCTGCGGGGGCGCGGCGTCCGGCTACAACGCCACGGCGAGCGGGTGCGGCTGACGACCGCGCCGGACACATCGCGGTGGGTCCAGCGGTTCCTCGGCCTGGGCCAGGACGCGCCGCTCTCTCCGGCTGTCTTGGAGACGATGGCGATCATCGCTTACCGCCAGCCCATCACCAAGCCCCAAATCGAAGGCATTCGCGGCGTCAGCGCCGACCACGCGGTGCGCACTCTGCTGGCGCGGGGGCTGATCGAGGAGGCCGGCCGCGCCGAGGGCGTAGGGCGGCCTATCCTGTACGCGCCCACCGCCCGGTTTCTAGAGCACTTCGGCCTGCCCGACCTGGGCAGCCTGCCGCCGCTGGAGGAGTCCACGGGCTAACGAGCGCCAGCGGTCTCTAAAATACGAATGATCTCCGCAAAGCCGCGCTGCCGGGCGTGGGCCAGGGGTGTCACGCCGTTGCGGTCGGCCAGGTTCACGTCCGCGCCCGCCGCCACCAGCAGCCGCACCACCTCAGTATGGCGGGCACCGCCGTCGCCCAGGATAATCGCCTCGAGCAGCGCCGTCCAGCCCAGCCGGTTGATGTGATCTACCTTGATGCCGGTCTTGAGCAACTCGCGGATCACGTCCACATGCCCCCGATCCGCCGCCCGAATCAGCCCCGTCCCGTTATAACTATCCAGACTGTGGACATCCGCCCCGTTCTCCAGGGTCAGCCGTAGCAGGTCGGCATACCCCTCCGACGTGGTAATCAGGTAGGCGCTCTGCTGGGTCTGGTCCTTGGTGTTAACGTCCGCGCCCACCTGGATCAAACGGCGGGCCACATCGAGGTGGTTGCGGTAGGCCGCCGCGATGAGCGCCGTGCGGCCTTGCTCGTCGACCACCTTGACACTCGCGCCCTGATCCAGCCAGCAGTTGACAAGCGCCAGGTCGCCGCGCTCCGCCGCGTCCATCAGCGCCCGATTCTTGTCCATTGGCGTGCCTTTCTCCGCCGCCAGGCAGGGAGGTGGGGTGGGCGGCGCGGTCGTCGCCAGCGTCATCGTGGGCGCCGGCTGGCAGGCGGCAAGCAGCCAGCCGAGAATGAGCAGGAGGGTGTAGTATCGCATGTGAGAATTATAGACGATGTGCGGAATCGAGGCTACCCCCACGCTCCGCCCTCGGCTTGATTCCTGCTTGGGCAACCTCCGATGTATAATTGGGACCGGCGTGGGCGAGCTACGGCGGACGAGGAGGCGGAATGGCCGAAGAACGATTGCAGAAAGTCATGGCGGCGGCGGGTGTCGCGTCCCGGCGGCGGGCCGAGGAGTTAATTGCCCAGGGCCGCGTGACCATCAACGGTGAAGTCGTGCGCGAGATGGGCGTCAAGGTGGACCCGGAGCGCGACCGGGTCGAAGTGGATGGTCGCCCCCTATCGCCCGAAACCAAAGTCTACCTGGCCGTCCACAAGCCCGAGGGTGTCGTTACCACCGCCGATGACCCAGAGGGCCGCCCCACCATTCTTGACCTCGTCCCGGCCGAGTTGGGCCGCGTCTATCCCGTCGGCCGGCTGGACATGGACAGCCGGGGCCTGGTTCTGTTGACCAACGACGGCGACCTGGCCCATAAGCTCATGCACCCCTCCTATGAACACGAGAAAGAGTACCGCGTCAAAGTGGCCGGTCAGCCGGGCCAGACGGCCTTCAATCAGTTCCGTCAGGGTATCCTGCTGGAAGATGGACTGACCGCGCCCGCCGAAATCGCGGTCCAGGAACGGCTGCGCGATGCTACTTGGCTGCGGGTCGTCCTCCATGAAGGCCGCAAGCGCCAGTTACGCCGCATGTTCGACGCGCTGGAGCACCCGGTGCGTGACCTGCTCCGCGTGCGCGTTGGCCCCATCCAACTCGGCAACCTGCCCGAGGGCGATTGGCGGCGGCTGTCGGCCCGTGAGGTCCAGGCCCTGCGCCGGATGGCGGATGGCTACGCCGTCGAGCCGGTGACGCCGCCCATGATTGCCAACCAATCGCTGGGGGTGGACGAGCCAGTTCGAGGCAAGCCGGTCAAGGGCGTAGGCCGAGGGCCGCAGCGCACTACACCAGCTACCAAGCCCGCCAAGGGCGGGGCCCGTGGACCACAGCGCGCCATACCGGCGGCAAAGCCAGGCAGGACCACGGCGGCGAAGCCCGGTGGGCGGCCAACGACGGAGCGACCACGTAGCGAGTCGGGGGCAGGGGGCCGCCCGGAGCGAGACGAGCGCGGCGCCACGCGACGCCCAGCGGAGCGCTCCAGCCGTGACCAGACAACGAGCAGCCGGTCGTCCCAGGCTGACCGAGGCCCGGTCCGAGGCTCAGCGGACCATCCGACGCGCGAGGCAAGGGGCCGCGGCCGCGCGGCCCAAGACGAGACCCGGCCGGCGCGAGGTACGACCGACCGCCGAGACCGCGAGGAGAGCGGCGGCCGCCAAGAGCGGGTTGAACGTGGACCAGGCGGTAGGGGCACACGCCCGACGGGACCGGGCAGCCGACCAGGCGGTAAGTCTACCCGGTTCGAGCCGCCTCCCCCGCCTCGGACCGCGCGACCCACTGGCCCGGCGCGGCGGCCGATCCAGGAGGATGAAGAAGAAGACGACTGGATGCAGCCCACGGAGCGCCAGCGGAGCCGAACGACGGGCGAGACACGGCGGGCCAGTCCACGACCTGGCGGGAAACCCAACCAGGGCCGACCCGAGGCGCCCCGGCGGTCGCGCCCTGCCAACGCAGCGGGACGGCCCGGCGAAACACCGGGGCGCGGCCCATCGGCGGGCCGGCCGGGAACCGCGGCGGCGCGGCCAGCGGGCCGAGGTCCGTCCAGCCGCCCAGCGCAGGGTGGGACACGGTCCGGCAAACCAGCGGGCGGCGCGGGGCCACGGCCCGGTCAACGCCGCTCTAAACCACGCTAGTCCGCACCACACCTGGGTAGAGACGTGACCAACCCCGATTACGGGGCGTTTTGTCATGTCTCTACGGCTGTGGCACGCCACACGGACGGATGCATGACCTTTGAAGCAAGAATCGCCCAACCCCAAACCGTGACCCGCTGGCCCGCCGTGGTTACCATGGATGGGCCAGCCGGGTCGGGCAAGAGTACCATTGGCGCTCGGGTGGCTCACCAGTTGGGCTACCTGTTTTTTGATTCAGGCATTTTGTACCGCGCCCTGACCTGGCTCGCCTTGCGTCAAGGTATCGGGCTGAGCGACGGGGCCACCCTGGTGGCGGTGGCGGAACGGATGGACGTGGTCGTGCGGCCGGCCACCCAGGCTGACGGCCGCCCCTACACAGTGGAAGTGGACGGCGAGGACATCACCTGGGATCTACGGCGACCCGAAGTGGACGTCAATGTATCCGAGGTGTCCAAGCATGCGGGCGTGCGGGCCGCGCTCATTCCTCAGCAGCGCCGCATCGCGGCCGAGGGCGGGCTGGTGATGGTCGGCCGCGACATTGGGACGGTGGTCCTGCCCGATGCGCCGCTCAAAATCTACCTAGATGCCGCCCTGGAGGTGCGGGCGCGGCGCCGGCTGGCCGAGCAGCGCGCCCGCGGCCGCCCCGCCACCTACCGGGCCATCCTGGACGATATGCGGCGGCGCGACCAGATTGACGGCGGCCGGGAAGTCGCGCCTATGAAGCCGGCCGCCGATGCGATTCTGATTGACACCACGACGATGACGATTGACCAGGTGGTTGAGTATGTGCTGGGGTTGATTGAGCAGGGACGGCGACGCCACATGCAAGACTAATGAGGGTTCATGCCTGACCAACCCGCGCTGACCTTCTCCCAGCGACCGCGCACGCGCTCGATTCTGCGTGCTCTGGCACGGGGGTTGCTGCATACGTTCGCACATTTGGAAGTCCAGGGCGTCGAGCATGTCCCCCTGTCCGGGCCGTTGCTCATTGCCTGTAATCACACCAGTCATCTGGACCCCCCGACGGCTGTGGCGACCGTCCCCCGCGAGATCGAATTTGTGGCCCTGGCCGATTTGCGCGACGTGCCCATCACGCGGACGGTGATCGGAGCCTACGGCGCGATCTGGGTGCGCCGCGATGAATTGGACCGCGAAGTGGTCAGGCAATGCCTGGCGGCGCTGGACCGAGGGCAGGCCGTGTGGATGGCGCCGGAAGCAGGGCGCAGCCCCACAGGCGCGCTGATGCCGGCGCGCCAGGGGGTGGCCTGGCTGGCCGCTCGCAGTGGCGCGCCCGTGCTGCCGATGGCGATTGCCGGCGCCTATCAGGCCGCCGCCCAGTGGCAGCGCCTGCGCCGCCCGACTATCCAAGTGCGATTTGGTCAGCCTGTCGCTCTCACCCTGCCACCGGACCTGGATGCGGCTGCCCGCCGCGCGGCCCTGATGGCCAACATAGATACATTGATGCGCCAGATCGCGGCCCTGCTGCCGCCTGAATACCGAGGGGTATACTCATGAAGGCCACGCCACTCCGCCATTTTGGCTACTGGCTCTTTGGCGTCCTCTTTCGCCTGGTCCTGAAGCTGGAGCTCGTCGGGCGCGAGCATATTCCCCCTACCGGTCCCCTCATCGCCGCCTGCAATCATGCCACCTTCCTGGACCCGTTTATGGTGGATGGGGAGATGGGTCGTCCGATGGTCCTTTTTGCCAAACAAGAGGTCATGTCCATGCCCCTGTTTGGTTTCCTGGCGCGGTACTACATGGTCATCCCGGTGGCGCGCGGTGAGGCCGACATGAGCGCGATGAAGAATGCCTTACGGGTGTTGCGCGAAGGCTACGCGCTCTACGTCGCCCCCGAAGGGACGCGCAGCAAGACGGGAGCACTCCAACAGGGCAAGGTCGGCGCAGTCGTCATGGCCCAGCGCACCCAGGCGGCGGTCGTGCCCTGCGGCATCTGGGGGCAAAAGGATCTCATCCCTAATCTCAAGCGGCTGCGGCGCACGCCGGTGCGCATCCAATTTGGGCCAGCCTTTCGGTTTGTCGGCCCCACCAAGCCGAGCAAGGAAGAACACCAGGCCATGACCGACGAGATGATGTACCGCATCGCGGCGTTGCTCCCGGCTGAGCAGCGCGGTGTCTACGCTGGCCCGCCGCCCGCCTTCCAATACACCGTCAATCTGGACGAGGCGCAACCTGTCGCCCTGGCGCCCCGTTGACAAACAAGAAAAGGTGGTGTATCCTGTATTTATGACGCTCGCTTCTGCATCTACTAAGCGAGGAAAGGAGGATTGATGAGGTAAGCTCTCTGATAGGCATCGTCAGGGGAAACTAGCGCCTGGACTGGCCGCCCGGCCAGTTGACGAGGAGGAGGTTCCTCACCGCAGGGTGAGGCTAACCGGAAACGGGAAAATCGATTCGATCGGCGGATGCCTCCAGGGCTACAGCCACAGCCCTTTGTCTTCCCCTCCAAGACAGACCCATGCCTATGACTGTCGGCGTTCGACAGGTTCTAACGGTGTGTGTCGTGGCTCGTTCACGACGGTCGTCTATGAGACATGACCCCCTGGCCTCCCCTCGATTGGGGAGACAGGAAAGGCGTATCTTCCCAGGAGGGACTCCCCATGTGTGGTATTGTTGGGTATGCCGGCCATCGCGCCGCTACCCCTATCCTGCTCGACGGTCTCAAGCGCCTCGAATATCGCGGCTATGACTCGGCCGGCGTAGCCGTACTCGACCCCGAAGGCTGCCTGGCGATTGCCAAGGCCGAGGGTAAGCTCAGCCGTCTGGTCGAACGGCTCGACGGCCACCAGCCCATCGGCGTGCTGGGCGTAGGCCATACGCGCTGGGCCACCCACGGCGCGCCGAATACCGTCAACGCGCACCCGCACACCGACTCCAGCGGCGACATCGTCCTGGTCCACAATGGCATCATCGAGAACTATGCCGCGCTCCGCGCCGAGATGGCCGAGCGCGGCCACGACTTCGCCTCCGAGACGGATACCGAAGTGCTGGCGCACCTGATTGGTGTGGAGTACGATGCTCTGCGGGCGGGCGCCAACGGCTTTCGCCCCCTGCCCCACCTGTTCGCTGAAGCCGTGCGCCGCGCCCTGAAGCGGGTGGAAGGCGCCTATGCTGTGGTCGCCTTCCACCGCGACGAGCCAAACCTGCTCGTCGGGGCGCGGCAGTTCTCGCCGCTGGTCATCGGGCTGGGGCAGGACGAGAATTTCCTGGCCTCCGATATTCCGGCCCTGCTGGCCTACACCCGTCAGGCGATGACCCTGGAAGACGGCGAACTGGCGGTGGTGCAGCCGGGGGGCGTTCAGGTCTACACGCTGGACGGTCAGCCCGTCGTGCGCCAGCCGTTTACCGTGACCTGGGACCTGGCGGCGGCCGAAAAAAGCGGCTTCCCCCACTTCTTTCTCAAGGAAATCCACGAGCAGCCGGACCGACTGCGTGACTGCCTGCGCGGGCGGATCACCGAGGGCCGCGTACTCCTGCCGGAATTGGATGGGCTGGACCTGCGACGGGTCAAGCGTGTGCGCCTGGTCGCCTGCGGGACCGCTTACCACGCCTGTCTCATGGGCCGCACGCTGATCGAACGCTGGGCGCGGCTCCCCGCTGAGGCGGCTATCGGCTCCGAGTTCCGCTACGCTGAGCCGATGATTGACGACCATACCCTGGTCGTCCTGGTGAGCCAGTCCGGGGAAACCGCCGACACCCTGGCCTCGCTCTACCTGGCCCGCGAGCAGGCGGCCCAGACAGTCGCCATCACCAATGTCGTCGGCAGCACCATCACGCGCTACGCCGATACGTCGGTCTACCTGCGCGTCGGCCCGGAAATCAGCGTCGCCGCCAGCAAGTCCTATCTGGGGCAGCAGAGTGTACTGGCCCTGCTAGCCCTGTATCTGGCTCAGCAGCGCGGGCTGATGGAGGCCGACGAGGCGGCCGAGATGCTGGAGGCCCTCCAGACCATGCCGGACGAGATTGAGGCCCTCCTGGCGCACACCGACCGCGTTGAGGGGGTGGCGCGGCGGTTCGCCCACGTGCGCAGCTTCTTCTACATGGGGCGCGGGCCGAACCACCCGACGGCCCTCGAAGGCGCGCTCAAGCTCAAGGAGATTAGCTATATCCACGCCGAAGGCTATGCCAGCGGCGAACTGAAGCACGGCCCCATCGCCATGCTCGACCCGGACCTGCCCTGTCTGGCGATTGCCACGCGCAGCGCGACCTACGCCAAGACGGTCAGCAATATCCAGGAGGTGCGGGCGCGGGGGGCGCAAGTCGTGGCGCTGGCGACGGAGGGCGACACGGAAATCGCCAGGCACGCCCACCACGTGCTCTACGTGCCGGCGACGCCGGAGGCTCTGTCACCGATTATCAATACCGTGCCCCTGCAACTCTTCGCCTACTACGTCGCCATCGCGCGCGGCTGTGACGTGGACCAGCCCCGCAATCTCGCCAAGAGCGTGACCGTCGAATGACCCCCGTCGTCCGTCTCGTCATGGTCGGGCCGTTTGGGCTGCGGCCCAAGGGAACGATGGCGGCGCGGGCGCTGCCCCTGGCGCGGGAACTGGCGCGGCGGGGCCACCAGGTGACGCTGGTTCTGCCGCCGTGGAGTTGGCCGCAGGACAGCGGCCGGGTCTGGGAAGACGAGGGGGTGCGCGTCCTCAATGTCGTCCTGCCTCGCGCGCCAGGGCCCCTGTTCCACCTGCAGTTGACGCGCCGGCTGCTCGACGCGGTCCTCGCCCAGCGCCACGACGTGGTTCACTGCTTCAAGCCGAAGGCGTATAGTGGCTTCGTCCAGGCCGCCCTGTGGGCAAGACGCTGGCGTGGGCGGCTCGTCCTCGACGAGGACGATTGGGAAGGCTGGGGCGGTTGGAATGACCTGGAACCCTACCCCTGGCTCGCCAAACAGGTCTTCGCCTGGCAGGAGGGGTGGGGGCTGCGTCACGCCGACGTCGTCACCGTCGCCAGCCGCGCCCTCGAAACCCTGGTCCTGGGTCACGGTGTCCCCCGCGAGCGCGTGGTCTACTTGCCCAACGGCGGGCCGACGGACGCGCCGGCGGGTGACCGGGCGCGGGGCCGAGCGCGATGGGGCCTGCCGCCCGACGCTCCCGTCGTTCTGCTTTACACTCGTTTCTTTGAATACAAAATGGATCGCCTCCTAGAAGTTTTCCAGGCAATTCACGCCGCTCGCCCGGATACCAGGTTTCTCGTCGTCGGGAATGGGCTGTACGGCGAAGAGAAGGATCTACTGGCGCGGACCGCGGCGCACGCTGGGCTGCGTGCGGCCATCGTCTACGCAGGCTGGCCGGGCGATGATGCCCTACCCGACATCTTCGCCGCGTCGGACCTGGCCCTCTACCTCCTGGACGATACCCTGGTCAACCGCGCCAAGTCGCCCGCCAAGCAGTTGCAACTGCTCGCCGCCGGTGTGCCGGTCGTCGCCGACGCGGTGGGCCAGGCGACGGTCTACGTGGGCGGCAATGAAGTCGGCGGCGTGTTGGTGCGCCCTGAAACGCCGGTGGCAATGGCCGACGCGGCGGTAGCGTTGCTCAATAACCAGGAGCGCCGGGCGACGCTGGCCCGGCAAGCCCGCGCCTGGGTCCAGCAGCACTACGCCTGGCCCAGGCTGGCCGAACGCCTGGAGCAGGTCTACCTGGGGCAAACGCCCACGGATTCACTACCCTAACAGTGAGAGTAGCCCATGAACGAGGCGGAGTTTTTCGCCAACCTGCCCAAGAAACGCATGGCGGCGGCGGCCCTGATGCTGAGCGAACGGGGCGAAGTGCTGATTGTCAAGCCGACGTATCGGGATGACTGGCTCGTCCCAGGCGGGACAGTCGAGGCGGGCGAGTCGCCCTACGCGGCCTGCCAGCGCGAGGTGGCCGAGGAGATTGGCCTGGACCGGCCGCTGGGCCGCTTACTGTGCCTGGAGTATCGGCCCGCCGAGGGGACCATCACCGAGGCGTTGCAGTTCCTATTCGATGGTGGAACCATCTCAGCGGCCGAGGCGCGGGCTATCATGCTCCCGCCTGGGGAGTTGGCCGTGTGGCGCTTCGCCCCGTTGACCGAGGCGATGGCCCTTCTCAACCCGAAGCTCGGCCGGCGCATCGCCTTCGCCCTTAGAGCGAGGGAGCACGGCGAGACGCTGTACCTGGAAGACGGGCGGCCTGTTCCGTGACCAACCCATAGCCAGCCCAGGCCCAACCCAGTGCGATCATCGCCCCAGCGATGTGAAAGACCACTTCTCCCAACGGACTGGCGAGATAAACCAACGCGCCGAGAGCGACGAGCGCGCCTCCCCAACGGCCGGCGAACGCTGTGCGGACGGTCAGTACGCCAAACAGGAGCAACCCGATGACCGTCAGCGGCCCGCGCACCGGCTCGAAGGCCCCAAAAGGCGCGTACTGCAAGACCCCGCCCTGGTTGGACAGGGCCTGCGTCGCCGGGTTGGCGGCGAGGATGGGCGCCACCTGCGCCTCGTGGAACTGGTTGAGGAGGGCGCCGAGGGTGGCTACGAAGGTCAGACCATAGGCCACCAGCCCGGTGACGCCCATCTGGCCGGCCAGGCGGCCGTAGAGGCCGGGCAGGCCCAGGAGCGTCAGGCCGAACGACAGCAGGAGGAGCAGGTGAGCCAGGGGCCAGATCGGGCTGGTCTGGGACATCAGGCTGTGGTCGGGCGGATGCAGCAGTCGGCCGGCCACCGCCAACGGCCCACCCAAGAGCAAGGCCAGTCCGCTGATACGATACAAGACGGTAGATGACATGGTGGTATCCCCAGTTATCGTCTCGTCCGTCGCCTCAACCAGAGGGCAATACCCAATACAAGGACGAGGGCAAAGCTCCCCAGCGCCACCAGTTGCCGTGTCTGCACCTGGCCTTCGGCGGGTTGAACCTCCACCGTCAGAAACGCCGTGCGCTCGATAGGCGAGCCATCCGGCGCACTCCCCGTCACCACGACATCTACGCTGTGCAGGCCAGGCTGGTCAGGCCGCCACTGCCCCTGGTATTGCCCCTGCCCTTGCGCCAGCGGCACGCCCTGGACCTGACCATCCGGGCGTCGAATGCGGGCGACCGCCTCACTAAGGGACAAATTCTGACCGCCTAGCTCAAGGCGGGCGCTCAGCGTAACCGTCTCGCCCAGGCGTGGCAGCAGGGCGCTCGTCGTGGCCTGAAGGGTCGCTCCCCCTACGAGACGGGCCGTCAGAGCGAAATCCACGCCCTGCGGAGGCGTGTGGCTGGTGGCCTGCAAGGTGACTTCCCAGGGGCCAGGGCGGGGATTGCGGAAGCCATAGCCCAGGTAGACCAGGGTCTCTGGCGCATCCACCACGATGAGGCCGTTGTTGGCCGGGGTGAGGGGTAATATATTGCCACTCGCGCCGCGTACCGTGACGGTGAGGGACTGGGTGGGATCAAAGAGGGCAAAGCTGGCGACCGCGGCCTGGTCAATGTGGACCCGCTGCACGATGCTGGCTCCGGATGCCACATGGCCGGTAAAAATGCGGGTGAACTGTAGCTCTTCGCCCGCTGGCACGTCTGGGCTGGGGTCCGGCTGGTTCGGAAACCCACCGATGGATTGGCGCAATCGAGGCGCGACCAGATCATCAAAGACCTGCGGGGAATCATTGAGGTCGGTGTGCAAGACGGGCGCCTGGGCCGAGGGCGCCTGGATGCCCGCCGCGCTTGGCTGGCCGACCAGCAGGTCACTCGGCACCTCGGTGCACGGCGCGCCCACGTTGTCGAAGATGCGCGTACCGGCGATGGCGTAAAAGGAGACACCCGCCCGACGCACGACCAGGCGGTTGAAGATGTCGCGCATGTAGCTGGTCCGAATCTCCAATGTCGCCGGTAGATAAAAGCCGAGAGCGAGAGGCAGATTGGCGCAGTCGGTCCCCTGGTGGGGCGAGCCGAGTGTAATCAACTGGCCGACATCGCGCGTCGGCATGAGTTGCGCGATATAGTAGCGCGAGATCAGGCCGCCCAGGCTGTGGGCCACGAGGTCCACCTGTTGCGCGCCGGTGACGCGTTTTACACCGCTGATATAGTCAGCCAGAATTTTGGCGTTGGCGGCTACCGTATTGGTGGGGCGAGTAGGGGCATCGAGGCTGCCTGTGTTGAGCACGCCTGCGGCCTGCCCATCCCCCACGGCATAACCCGACAAACCCAGCCGAGCCAGAAATCCAGCGGGGCCGAGATAGCTGCGCCAGGCCGCCGCGCTTGAATTCAGGCCGTGGACGAGAACCACTGGGCGAGGGGCGACTTGAACATCCAGGGTGACTGATACGAGCCGGCCCTCCGCGGCCGCCAGGATACGGCGGTTCGGCCTGGGTTGGCCCTGTGGGTCCCAGTACCAGCCCAGGCTCAGGAAAGGCTCCGTCTGGCACTCCTCGCTCTGCGCGACCAGCGTGCAGTGGGCAAAGGGGGTAGGGTCAGCCTCGAGGGTGAACGAAACGGTCGTGGTCTGCGCCGAACGAGGCGCGCCCGTCAGGCGCACGCGAATCTGGTCGCCATCCGTGACGCGCACGGTGGCAACACCTTCGCGGTTGAGGACCGCCAGGTGAGGGGCCTGGGTGGATACAGGGGCCGACACGCGGGCGAAGGGGGCGAGGCCCAGCCAGGTCAGCAGGACCAGGGCCAAGACAGACCCTCGCATCGCAGCCTCGCTCCTTAATAGGGCAGTCAGCGCGAGAGGCGCCACGTACCCTGATTATACGTCGAAGTGGCTGGACTGACTAGTAGGGTTAGAAAACGGCACACCCTCCCGCAGGTGGCGTCACCTGCGGGAGGGTGGAACAACAGGCTGGAGTCTGGAAAGGTGCGACTAAACTAATCGCAAGGTGAGA
>JAHCIP010000008.1 GCA_026129165.1 Anaerolineae bacterium | reverse complement strand
CGTCCTCATGTTGGCCCCTGGTTCTGGCCTCGGCGCGGCCTACATGGACGCGACAGGCCTACCTCTCGACGGCGACACACTGGCCGGGATGGAGGCGGGGCATATGCCCGCGCCGCTGCACCTGCTGGATGCCCGCCCCTATCCATGCGGCTGCGGGCGGACGTGGGGCTGGGTCGAGGTCTACACTACCCTGTCCGGCCTCCCCGACCTGCTGGCCGACCGGCTGGCCCAACACCCCGACCACCCACTGGCCCAGTCGCCCCTCGGCCCCAAGGAGCGGGCGCTGGCGCTGCGCGGCCTGGCCCAGCAGGGCGACCCGCTGGCCGTGGAATTGTTCGACTTCCAGGCCCGCGCGCTCGGCCTGCACATCGCCAACCTGGTTGTGGCTCTCGACCCACAGTTCGTCGTCATCGGCGGCGGCCTGATGGACCCCGGCGCGACCTCGGACGAGTTCCGCGCCCGCTACCTGGACACGGTCCGCGCGACGGCCCTGCCTTACCTCTGGCCTACCCAGCGCGCCGGCCTACGTATCGTTCCGGCCACGCTGGGCGACCTATCGCAGGCGATTGGCGCGGCTTTAGTGGCGCTCTATCAAAGCCGGGCTTAGTCCTGGCACAAGAATTGCTCCCCGCGTAGGGTGACGCCCTGACGACCTGCCTCGATGAGACAGGTTTACGCGACAGAGCGAGTCGACACGCCCAAAGGAGACAAAGATGGCCTTCAAATACACGAACCAGAAGGGGACCGACTACTACCTGCACCACTCGAAGAATGGCCCGCGCACCCTCTACTTCTTCAAGCGGGAGCAGGGCGAGGGTGGGCTGGATGAAGTTCCCAGCGGTTACACGGTGTCGGAGACGAGTAATGGGCTGCCCGTGCTGAAGAAGACGGGGGCTGAGGCTGAGGCGAGCCAGGCGGGGTCGGGCAGCAAGACGAAGGCAGGCGGCGAGACGGGGAAGGGCGAGAAGGCCACCACCGGCAGCCGCGCGAAGAAGTAGACGAATCGTACGAGGGAACGGAGGGGCAATAGCTCCTCCGTTTTGCATTTCAGCCTCGGCATTGAGTACCATTTAGCTCGCTGAGACTGTTCACAACTTCGGAGGGCAAGGTGTGTGATGAAAGCGTGGTTTGACGCGCGGCCTCTGGCAGGGTCGCTCATCATTTGGGTCGCTGATATTGTATTTGTCCTGGGCGGCGCGGCGCTGTTGAGTGTCTTGTTCCCAGCCATGCCCGGCTACGGCCGCGGGCTGAGCCAGAGCCTGGTCCTCGTCCTGATCGGGGTTCTGCTCATCGCCGCCCTCCTGACCGCGTTAGGCTGGTGGCGGCGCGCCGGCTTCGTCGGCCCGTCGGAGTGGCGCGACTTGCGGGTGCTCTGGCTGCCGACGCTGGCGCTGCTGCTGCCCTTTGTCGCTGGCATCCAGCCGCTGCCTGCCAACGAGCTCCTCACGCTCATTGTGGGCTACGCCGCGACCGCCTTCTTCGAGGAAGCCATTTACCGGGGCGCCATCGTGGGCCTGCTGCGGCCTAAGGGGATTTGGACCGCCGTCCTTGTCTCTTCGCTGCTCTTTGGCCTGGTCCACCTGTCGAACATCGCCCTGCGCGGCAACCCCGGCCTCATCGCGCTGCAAGCGCTGGGCGCGGCCACGGGGGGCGTGGGCATGGCGGCCATCCGTGTCCGCACCCGCACCGTCTGGCCCGGCATCGGGCTGCATGCGCTGCACGACCTGTTCTTCCAGATGAGCCGGCTGCCCGTGCCGCTGGTGGATGCCGCTAACTCCATCATCCTGCTCCTCTATGCCGTCTACCTCCTGCGGCCCAGCGTACGGGCGCGGTTGGAGGCCGAGCTAGGCGAGCCGGCTACCGCGGGAATGGGCGTCACAGTCTGAGGGGGGCAGCCCCTACCCCTCATCGGCGGGGACGACGAGGACAGGGCGGTCTGTCCCACTCAAGACCTGGCGTGTCACGTCGTCGAGGCCGAACACCGAGCGCGAGTGGGGGCCGTGGCTGCCGACGACAACCAAGCCGTACCCCCCTTCCCGCGCCTCGGCTAGGATGCCGGCGGCTGGGGTCTGGGCCGGCCGGAAACGGACCTCGGTGGGCACATTTAGGGCGCGGAGGGTCGCGGCGGCCCGTTCCAGGTGGGAGCGAGCGAGGGGGGTGGGCTGGCTCGCGCCGCGCGTGACGTGAAAGAGCGTCACCGCCGCGCCGACCTGACGCGCCAGCCGCCCCCCGATGCGCACATCGCTCTTGCCCGGCTCGCCAGCGGCAGTGCAGATCAGAATCCGCTCCAGCGGGTAGTCTTTGTCCTTGACGACCAGGGTCGGGGTCATGGTGCGACTGAGAAGGTTCACGACGGTGTCACTCAGGCGGACCGGCTGGGTCGCCGGGTGGTCGCTGGCGGGCAGCAGGCAGAAGTCGTACAGCGCCTGCCCCTGCTCCAGGGCCAATTGCTGCATGACATTGCCAAAGGCAATCCGCAGCTCGGCCTGAGCTAGCCCGGCTTCCTCTTGGCGGCGCTGGAGGGCGGCGCGCAAGGCTTCGCCCCCGTCCGCACTCTCCGCTACTCCCACCAACGTCACCGACGCATCCAGACGGTCCGCCAGGGCGCGCGCCAAGGCCAGCGCCGTCAGCGGACCGGCCTCGGTGTCGTAGACCAGCACGCGGGGGTGGGGCGGGGCGAGGATGTGCCAGCGCCGCAGGCCGACCCAGAGATCTTCGCTGGGCAGGGGCAGGTCGGCCGGCAGGACGGCGTCCACCAGCAGGCCCTCTTCGCCAAAGGGCGGCGGCGGCGCGAGTTGGCGGGTAGCGGCCAACTGTGGGAGCCGCAGGCGCAGCCGGCGCAGCGGTCCCGTGAAGTTCTGCTCGACCACGCGCCCTTGCCCCAGGACAAGTCGGTCGTCAGCCGGCCGGTCAGGGGTGAGCGTCACCTCCTCCGGGCGGAGGAGAACCTGGACGCGCTCATCGTCCTCGTGGGGTGTCTCCGCTGGGATGGGCAGCGCCAGCAGGCCGAAGTGCGCCTGGCCGCCGCGCGCCCGGCCGACAAAGACCGTCCCCGCGCCCAGGAAGGTCGCCACGAACAACGAACGCGGGCGCGTGTACAGTTCCTCTGGCGCGCCCACTTCGAGTAAGTGTCCGCGCTCGATGACCCCAATGCGATCCGCCAGTTCAAACGCCTCCTCCTGGTCATGCGTCACCAGGATGGTGGTCACGCCCAGTCGGTCGTGGATGGCCTTCAAGCTGCGGCGCAACTGGGCGCGAATCTTGACGTCCAAGGCGCCGAATGGCTCGTCGAGCAGGAGGACGTTGGGTTCGTAGGCCAGGGCGCGGGCCAGGGCGACGCGCTGCCGCTGGCCGCCGGAAAGTTGGTCGGCATAGCGGGCGCCCAGGCCGGCCAGGTCCACCAGGTCCAACAACTCCTCGCGACGGCGGGCGCGCTCGGCGGGGGGGACGCGGCGGATACGCAGGCCGAACTCGATGTTGTCGGCGACGCTCATGTGGCGAAAGATGGAGTAGTTCTGGAACACGAAACCCGTGTCGCGCTGCTGGGGCGGGAGGTGGGTGACGTCGCGGCCCTGGAGCAGGATGCGGCCGGCGTCGGGTTGGGTCAAGCCGGCAATCAGGCGCAGGATGGTACTCTTGCCGCTGCCGCTCGCGCCGAGCAGCACGAAGAACTCCCCGTCGGCCACTTCGAGGGATACCCGGTCTACGATGGTCTGCGCGCCGAAGCGCTTGGTCAGGCGGTCCAGCACGATGGACATTAGAGCCTCCCCTCCGTGCGCCGGCCGGTGTAGCGCAGCAGGAAAAAGAAGATGACAAACGACAGCAGGGCCAGGACGGCGGCGACGGCGTTGGCGGCGGCGAGGTTGCCGGCCTCGAACTGGGCGAAGATATAGAGCGGGGCGGTCTGGGTGCGCAGCCTCAGGTTGCCGGAGACCAGCACCGTCGCGCCGAACTCGCCCAGCGAGTGGGCGAAGGTGAGGAGCGCGCCGGTGAACAGGCCGCCGCGCAGGGCGGGCAGGAGGATGTGGCGGAAGGTCTGCCAGCGGTTGGCGCCAATGGTGTAGGCCGCCTCCTCGTAGGTCGTCTCTAGCTCATCCAGCAGCGGCTTGATGGTCCCCAGCATGTAGGGGAAGGTGACGAAGAGGTGGGCCAGCAGCACGCCGAAGGGGGTGAACATGGGCTGGAAACCTGTGGGTTCCAGCAGGCGGCCCAGCAGGCCGATGGGTCCCCACAGGAGCAGGAGGGAAGTGCCGACGACGACGGTGGGAATGGCGACGGGCAGGTTGACCACGATGCCGAGGGGGCGTTCGCCGGGGAAGCGGTACTTGCTGAGGACGTAGGCGGCGAAGGTGCCGAGAACGGCATTGACGATGGCCGTGGCAAAGGCGATGAGCAGGCTAAACCGTAGGGCGAACCGGGCATCCTGGGTATTCAAGGCGGACAGAAAAGCGGTTAGCCCGCCGCGAAAGGCAAACACAAAGACGGCCGCCAGCGGCAGGAGCAGTAGCGGCAGTAACACGAGCACCAGCATGCCGACCGGGACCAGGGCAGCCGGACGGCGGCGCGGGGCGGCGGGGGTGGCGAGGGTGGTTGTCGTCATCGTCCTAACTCCTTGAGGACCTTGCTCTTCCAGACGGCGTCCACAATCTCGCGTTTCGCCTTCGCCCAGCCGCCCAGGTCATCAATGCGGAAGGGGTCGGCGATAACGCCAAAGGCGGGGTTGCCCGCGTTCAGCTTGTCGTCCACGCTGCGAAAGCCACCCTGGACGAAGAGGCGCTGCGCCGACTCGCTCCACAGGAAGGCGACGAAGGCATCCACCAAATCTCGGTCGCGGGCGGGGATATTGCGCTCGACGACGACCAGGGTGTGTTCGCTCAGGACGGTGCTATGCGGGTAGACGACCTCGGCGCGGAGTTTGCCGCGCGCCTGGTCATACAGCGCCTCCTGCTCGTAAGTAATCAGGGCGTCGCCGAAGCCGTTGTCGAACTGGGTGCGGGCGGCGCGGGCCGACGCGGCCTGGGCGACGACGTTGCGCCAGACGCCGAGCAGCAGGTCATACCCTGCTGATGGATTGCCGGGCTGACCGCGCATCCCGGCCCCATACTCGGCGACGATGGCCCAGTTGGCGCCGCCAGAGGTCAGGGGGTCGGGGTGGATGACTTTTACGTCGGGGCGGGTCAGGTCGGTAAAGTCGCGAATGCCTTTGGGATTGCCAGGGCGGACGAGGATGACGAAGGGGGTGCGGTTGACGATGCCCCCCTGGGGCAGGCGCCGCCAACTCTGCGCGGGGACGACGCCATTGTCACTGAGCCGCTGGGCGTCTAGCTCTAGCGAGAGGAGGGCCAACTCGGCGGGAACGCCCATGATGACCTGGTTGGTGACGGTCCCTGAGCCGCCGAAGGAGCTGATGAACTCGACGCGCTCGCCGGTACGGGCCTGCCACTCTTGTTGGAAGGCCGGGAAGACCGATTGGTTCATGACTTCACCGAGAATACTGAAGCCGTAGAAGACGATGGTGCGGGGCGGGGCGGCGCTGGCGGGGAGGGGGAGCCAGGGCCAGACGGCGTAGAAGCCGAGGAGGGACAAGACGAGGGCGGGGAGGAGGGTCTGTAACCGGCGCGCAAGCAGGTGACGTTGCAGATGCATGAGCCTCCTTAGCCCAAGTGTCGGGATACAAAAATGTCCACGGTGTGCCACAATTCGCCTGATGCACCGGCTGGGGTGCTACATTGCGTTGTGGACCCGTGGACGTTGGTTGCAGATGGATCGGTCGAACTTGGGGGGAAGTATAGGCAAGCGGGCGTGAAACGCTAATTTTGGCGCACCGCTAGCGTTGTTGGATAGACAGAAGGGGTAAGCCACATGGCTTACCCCCTATCCCGTCGAGGATACGCGACTGGCCGAGCTTACACGACCAGCGCTTCCTCCGCCGCCGCCACGCGCAGCAACTGGGCGGCGTAGTGATGATGCTGCTCGTCCTCTTCGACACGCGCCAGGGACAGAATGAGATCGCCCGGCGTCACCCACCGCAGGTCATAGCCAACAATGACTTCCTGAAAGTCGAGCAGAATATCTACGCTCAGCACGCCGTCCAGGGCGAACAGGGCATTGCGCACCCGGCGAGCGCACTGGACCGTCTGCATGCCTTTGACAGCCAGGTAAGCCACTCGCGCCGTTGAGTGGGCCTGGCTGCCGCTATTCGGCTCGGACATCTCGATGGGGGAAATCGCGCCGTTCAACATAACAAGTCTCCTCTAGCGAAATGGGTTCAGCTACGGATTGGGGGTAACGGGCAGGGGTAACTACAAGTCCCGCCGCTACTTAGCTACTTAGATTGTAGCCCGGAAGGGGGGCGATGGAGGTGAAGATATGCTCCCGAAAGCGTGGGGTTTTCTCCACTACGCGGCTGACGCAGGGGGGGCTGGCTCGATGGTGACTGGTACACCGATTGCTTGGAGAGTGAGCGGAGGCTAATACTAGACGTAAGGTAGAGGTGGGGGTAGGATACTTATTAGGGGTAGTCGGATACTGGTCGAAGCCAAGCGCCCGTCGCCGGGTGGGGCGAGGGACTCTTGGTTTTGCCCAGGATGACAGGAGAGTGTCATCTACTGTGTAAGTTACAAAGTATCCATCCAGAGTTAGTGAAGAGAGGACTGTTTTGACAACTGAGGTACGCATTATTCCCCTGGGCGGTCTAGGGGAAATTGGCCGTAACATGACGGCCATCGAATACGGCGACGATATGATCGTCGTCGACTGCGGGGGCATGTTCCCCGACCCCGAGCATCTCGGGGTAGACCTGATAATTCCGGACTATAGCTGGGTCGTTGAGAACAAGGGTCGCCTGCGCGGCATCCTGATTACCCACGGCCACGAGGACCACATCGGGGCGCTGCCCTACTTCCTGCGCGAAGTAGACGCGCCGGTGTACGCGACGATGCTGACGCGCGGTCTCATCGAGGTCAAGCTCAAGGAAGAGGGCGACCTGGGCCATGTCCAGTTGGAGACCATCGCGCCGCGCAAGCCGTTTAAGGTGGGCGGCTTCAAGATCGAAGCCTTCCATGTGAACCACTCCATCCCCGACGCGGTGGGCTTCGCCATCGAGACGCCGGTGGGGGTGCTGGTCCACACGGGCGACTTTAAGATTGACTACACGCCGGTCGACGGCCAGCCGACCGACTTCGCCAAGCTGGCCGAACTGGGCGACCGGGGCGTGCTGGTCCTGATGTCGGACAGCACAGGGGCGGAGAACCCCGGCCCGACCCCATCGGAGGCGACGGTCACGGAGACCTTCAAGCGGTTGTTCGCGGAGACGAAGGGCCGCATCATCGTTTCGACCTTCGGCTCGCACATCAGCCGCGTCCAGCAGGTGATTGACGCCGCCGCCGCCAACGGTCGGCTGGTGATGCCGGCCGGGCGCAGCATGATCGAGAACATTGACATGGCGCTGGACCTGGGCTATCTGCGCGACCCGCAGGGGGTACTGCGCGGGCTGGCCTTCCAGCCGCAGATTGAGCCGGAGCGCACGGTTATCGTGGCGACGGGCAGCCAGGGCGAGCCGTCGTCGGCTGTCGCCCGCATGGCCCAGGGCCGCCACCGCGAAGTGGACATCGAGTCGGGCGACACCGTTATCTTCTCGTCGTATCCCATCCCCGGCAACGAGCAGGCGGTCTACGGCATCATCAACAAGCTGTTCGAGAAGGGCGCGAACGTCATCTACGGTCACCAGGCCCAGGCCCACGTGTCGGGCCACGGCGCGTCGGACGACCAGCGGATGATGCTCAACCTGGTGCGCCCCAAGTTCTTCGTGCCGGTGCATGGCGAGGCGCGGCATCTGGTGCTGCACGGCCGCCACGCCGAGAGCATGGGCACGCCGCGCGAGAACATTGTGATTGCCCGCAACGGGGCGATTATCAGCGTGACCCAGGATCACATTGGCATCGCTGAGAAGATGGCGTATACCGATGTGTTTGTGGACGGGCACACGGTTGGGGATGTGGGGCCGGCCGTTATGCGCGACCGGACGATCCTCAGCCGGGAGGGTTTTGTGGTGGCGGTGCTCCAGGTGGACTCATCCACTGGCGCTCTGATCAGCGAGCCGCAACTGGTGTCGCGCGGCTTTGTCTACATGGGTGAGGCGGATGATCTGATGCGCCAGGCCAGCCGCCGCGTGACCGAGGCCCTATCCCGTAACGGCAAGGCCAACCACCGCGTCGAGGTGACAAAGGACGTGTTAGGCCGCTTCTTTGCCGAGGAGACGGGCCGCCGGCCGATGATTCTGCCCTTGATTGTCGAAGGCGAGGCGTAAGGCTTCTCCATCCAACCGCTCTGAAACAGAGTGACGTGCTGGTGGCGTCCGCCAGAGGCTAAAGCCCTCTGGCTATGGATGCAAGCCCAAGGGGCTGGGGTTCAGCCTCCCCAGGGAGGCTGCCATCCATAGCCTGCCCGCCCTGCCCCCCGCATGGGGGGTCAGCGGCAGGCGGGCGCGGCTTCCGCGTAAGTCCTGTTTGAAACAGACCCCCTTTCGCCCCCAGGGCCGAAGGGGGTCTGTTTTTGTCGGCTACTCCAGAACGTGCCAACAGCCTATAATTGACCTATGAACAACGACATCCACCGGCGGATTGAGTTCGCGCGGCAGGCGGAGCGGACGCTGCCCGACGACCTGGATTGGCACATCTGGGCGTGGGAGGCGGTGTTGCAGGCCGACCCTACCGCCGTTGAGGGGCGCGAGGCGCTGGCCCGGCTGACCCGCCAGCGCGCCGAGCGCGACATCGCGGGTGGGTTGGAGATGGCCCTACCGCAGGCGCAACGCGCGGCGGCGACCCACCAGGTGGGCGAGTTGACGGCCCTATTGGACCGGGTCCGCGCCTGGCGCGCCCAGGCCGAGACCCCGCCGGGCCTGTCACCCAGCCTGGCGGGGCGGCTGGCTGACCTGGAACACCGGGTTGAGCTTCTCCACCAGCAGACGGCGCGGCGGCTGGCCCTGGTCAGCGACCTGATTCGCACCGCTGACTACCGCGAGGCCTACCGCCAGGCGCGGCTATCCCTGGAACGCGGCATTCTCACATTGGTGGACCCTGAAACGGGGGATGAAGTCCCGACGACGGAACTCTGCGCCGAGTCGCGCCAGCGCTTCCTGGCCTCGCTGCGGCGGATCGCGACGGAGACGTTGGTCCAGGCGGAAGACGTGGGCGCCTATGACCCGCAAGCGGCCATCCACCGCGTCCAGGAGGCGCGGGCGCAGTTGGCCGATGATGCGCTTAGCTCCGACGACCGGGTGGCGCTGAAACCGCAGCGCGAGGCGTTGGAACGGCTGCTGGAACGGCTCCGCGAACGGCTGGAGCGGTTCCGCCAGGCGCAAACACGGGTCCTCCAGGCATTGACCCAACCGGATGCCCAGGCGCTGCTGCTGTTTCGACAGGCCCAGGCGGTCTTCCCCGACTATCCCGGCTTGGCCGATACGGTAGCCAACGTGCAGGCCAGACAAACCAGCCGCAGCGCGGCGCGCGTCGCCTCGGCCATCGCCCTGGCCCGGCGGCAGGCGGCCTGTGACGCCTTTGACGCGGCGGCGGCGACGCTGGCGCAGGCGCGCGCGGCAGTGACGGCGGGGGGGCTGGCCGCGGAGGAGGACCTGGGCCTGCGGCAGGCGTTGGACGCGCTGGACCAGGCCGAGCGCGAGACGGCGCAGGCCGAGAGCGCGTACCATCAGATGATGGCGCTACTCGGCGCGGTGGACGGGGCGCTGGGCCGCGCGGGCGAAGATGACAAGCAAGCACTGGCCCTGGCGGCGCGGCTGCTTGCCCAACTCGATGCGGCGGAGGCTCACCACCCGCAGGCGCGCCAGCGCCGGGCGCGCTACGATTTGTTGGCTCAACAGACCTGACAGGTTTTTAGATACCTGTCAGGTCTACCCGTTTAGTGACCTTTTCGCTGTTGGACGGCTCGCTGCCGAAGACCTGACGGGCCACCCGCAACTCGCCGTCTGCCTCCATCTCCACCACCGCTACCCACCACGGATCCTCAAAATAGACGGTCAACGTGACCATGTTGCCCTCCCTGAACGCGTGTAGGGCGCGCCGGACATCCCGGGAGGGGTAAGGATACTGACACCCGCAGGTGCGCCTGGACTACCAACCAGGCCGTGTTTTCGCGCGCCGGGACTTAGATCACGTGGTCCATTCTAACAGATACATCGGACTCGGACATCCACCGTCTGGCGGATTGCCGAGTCCGACGAAGGGTGGGGGAATAGGTCTTATTCGAGCGCCGCCCAGACGACGAGGCGGCTGCCGCGAATCACCTCATACGGCGCGATGAGCATGGCCTGGCCGCTGCCGACGCACTCCCAGAAGGCCTGAATCTCCTGGTCGGAGAGCAACTCGATGGTGGTGACACGATAGTAAACCGTCTGACCCGGCGCGGTAATCACCAGGCGGTCGCCCGGGGGTGAGTTGCTGAACAAGTTCGTAACAGGCCCCGGGAAGGGCAAGCGCAGCCCGCCGCGCTGCACGACGGTCCGACCGCGCCATCGCCCAGACCGTTGGCCGACCAGGGGCCAGCCCACAAGGGTACCAGGATGTCGCGTACCTGGATCCAGCCGCCGATGCCCACTACAGACAGCGCGCCCGGCGGCCATCATGACCCCGCTCAGCCCGTCGCTGCTGGCGCACACGAAGAACCCGGCATGGGAACAGGCTGGTGAGTCGGCTTGGTGGGTGGCAGCGTCAGGGGGGGCAGGTGGATGTCCGCGTGGGTGGGGTTGGGGTGACGCGAGGTAGCGCCCAGGTGGCGGTCGGGGTCGCGGTCGGCCTCGGTAGTCGGGTGGGGGTCCCGGTCGGGCGTGGGACGGTGGCCGTCGCGCCGGGGCAGCGTCGGCGACGGCCAGGTCGCAGTCGCCGTAGACGGGGGGGCGGGGCGAGGCCGGTGTCACGCTGGGTACGCCGGACGTGGGCGTGACGCTCGGCGCGCCAGGGGGCGTCACCGTCGGCTGGTCAGGGATGTCACGCCGGGGCGTCGGCGTGGGACTGGCAGCCGGTGTGGACTTGGCGGGCGTGTTTGTCGCCGTAGACGGCGGGACGGTGGCCGTTACGCTGGGCGGTGGGACCGTCGTGCTCGTAGGGGGCAGGGTGGGCGTGGCGGTCGGTAGGGCCGTCGGTGTCGCCGTCGCCGTGGGCGGCTTGAAGGTAACCGTCGCCGTGGCAGGGGACCGTCGGCGAGCGAGGGGTAGACGGGGGACCGTGGGCGAGGGCGGGTGGACCCACTCGGCACGACAGGGTGGGGCTAGGGCTGGGCGTGGACCTGAGCGGTGTGGCTGTCGCCGACGGCGGAGGGGTAGGCGACGAGGTCACGGTAGCCGTCTCGGTGGGCGGTGGGGCGGTCGGTAGGGTCGGTGTGTCGGTGGGCCACGGCGTTAGGGTGGCGCCCGGTGTGTCGGTGGGCCAGGGCGTTAAAGTGGGGCCGGGGGTGACGGTCGGCCACGGCGTTAAGGTCGGGCCAGGCGTGACGGTCGGCCACGGCGTTAAGGTGAGGCTGGGCGTAACGGTCGGCCACGGCGTTAAGGTCGGGCCAGGCGTGTCGGTCGGCCACGGCGTCAGGGTTGGGATTGGCGTCTTGCCAGTAGGGGTGGGCGTGGGCTGGCCCGGTATGTCACGGCCCGGGGTCGGCGTCGGGCTAAGGACCGGCGTCGGCTTGGCGGTTGTGCTTGTCGCCGTGACCGTGAAGGTCGGCACGGTCGCTGTCGCTGTGGGTGGCGGGACGGTGGGCAGAGTCGGCGTATCGGTCAGCGGCGGGATAGTCGCCGTGACCGTGAAGGTTGGCGCGGTCGCCGTCGTGGTAGGTGCTGGGACGGTGCCCGTCGCTGTAGGCGTGGGGGGCGTGGCCGTCACGCTTGGCGGAATAGTTATGGTCGGCGGCGGCGTGGTGATGGCCGTCGTTGTGGCCGTGGCGGTCGCCGTCGCCGTGGCCGTGGCGGGCAGGGTGGGCGACGGGGTCAGGCTGGGGACTAGCGAGGTTGGCGTCTCGCTCGGCTGGCCCGGCGGGGGTGTGGGCGTGGCGCTGGTGGGTGTCTCCGTCGGGCGCGGCGTCTCGCTCGGCAGCGGCGACGGGGTGGGCGTGGCCGAGGGTGGCAGGGTGGAAGATGGCGTCACGCTCGGCGAGACGCCCGTCGGTGTGACCGAGGGTGGCGGCGCCGTCGGCGTCTGGCTCGGCCCCGGCGTCGGCGTGTGACTCGCTACGGGGGTCGGCGTGGGTGATTGGTCCGGTACGCGGAAAGGCGTCGGCGTCGGCACGGTGGGCGTCGGCTTGGGCGTCTCCGTCGGCGGCGCGGCGGGCAGCGTCGGGGTGTAGGTGGCCGTCGCGGTCCAGGTCGCCGTCGGCGTCGGGCCGCGTGTCGCCGTCGCTTCACCCAGCGGCGGTGTACTCGACGGCGGCACGCGGGTTTGGGTAGGGGGTGGCGGCTGGGTGGGCGGGATGTTCGGCGTCAGCGTCGGCCCCCAGGGCTTGGCGAACGCGACGTAGTTGCCGCGCTCGGCACAGACCGGGATGTACGGGTCGGGCATCTCCGGTTTCCAGAACCGGCGCGGCGGGGTCTCGACGCCGACGCAATAGTAGTGCTCGCCGGTGGAACGGTCGAGCAACTCGACGACGCACTCGTGGCGCAGCCAGCGGCCACCCAGGGTGAGATTGTCACACCAGGCGGGCCACTGGTGGGCAGGGTCGGGCGTCGCGGTGGCCGGACCGGCCTGCTGGCGGGCGGCAGGGCGGGTAGGAGATGAGGTTGCCTTTAGCATCGGGGCACGGGTAGCGGTGGCGGCAAGACGAGGCGGCACGGCGGTGGCGACGGGCCGGATCGCCGTTACCCGAGGGGGCGAGGCCGGCGTAGGGCTGGGGCGCGGGGCGACCGGCCAGGTGGGCAGGCGCAGGCGGCCTTGCCAGGCGGCGGTCGGGGTCAGGGTCGGGGTGGCCTCGGGCGCCAGGGCAGTCTGCTCCATGGCGAAGGTCGAGGCGAACAAGGACAGAGCTAGCCAGAAAAAGAGCGCAACGGACAGGGCACGGACATAGGTCGGGATGTGAGACATAGACGCAGCTCCTGGTAGCGTATGTCCCTATCCCCCGATAGGCGCATACACGCCAGGCTGCGTGATACCATCATAATGGTATCATCGCACGATATGGCCTCCCCTAGGCGAAGACAAACCTGACCGAAGGCCAGGCGTCAGCCATTGGAGGCGGAGCTGCGCTTGGGCTTAGTCTCTGGGAGGAGTCAGGCCGGGGTGAGGTAAGCCGGCCTGCAGTGTATCATCTATTTGAACGTGAACGAAGTGTAAATATTACGCCCTCGTAACGGCCAAAACCGATCCTGCCTATAATGTAGCACACATGCGGCTATTAGACAAACCGGATGAATTGGCTATAGTTCGATTCCGGGAAGGAGAGACCAGCATGCCCGTGAAGCGTGTGTTGAGCGATGTTCTCGTGCCCGCCCTGGCCGCCGTCGGCCTAGAGGAGGCGCCGCGCTTCCAGGTCGTCCAAATGACGGACCTGCTAGAGCGCCAGTCGCCTGAGTTAAACGTAGACACGCCGAGCCTGCTGCTCGGCCTGGGGGCGGAGCAGGCCACGACGGCGCAGCGGGTGCTCTTGAATGCCTACCCGCCGGCGCACAGCGTCAGCCTGGTGCGAATTCGGGGGGGCAGCGGTGAAAGAGTCTGGGAGGGGGCGCTCGACCAGTTGGCCGAGGGCGTTGTCGCTCATGGTGGGCTGGATGGCACGGCGGCCTACGCGCTGTTCCTCCCCGCGCTGCCCTACCCTGGCTCCGTGACCGCGCTGGAAGGCGTCATGGCGGCGTTGCTCAGCCCCAATGGCTGCCCGTGGGACCGCGAGCAAACGCACCTGTCGCTGCGGACCTATCTCCTGGAGGAGACCTACGAAGTCCTGGACGCCCTCGATCAGGAGGACATGGCGAAGCTGAGCGAGGAACTGGGCGACCTGCTGCTGCAGATTGTCTTCCACGCCCAGATCGCCGTGCGCGACGGCGAGTTCCGTCTGGCGGAGGTCGTCCACCATATTGTGAGCAAGCTGATTCGACGGCACCCGCATGTCTTTGGCGAGGTGACTGTGCATGACGCGGACGAGGTGACGCGCAACTGGGAACGGCTGAAGGCGCAGGAGCGCGCCCGCGCCGGCCAGGCGGCCACCAATCCCTTCGCCGGCATCTCGCTGGCCTTTCCGGCCCTGTCGCGCGCCCAGGAGTTGCAGCGGCGCGGCGAGCGTTTCGGGTTCAAGTGGCCGGACCGCGCCAGCGCGTGGGCCAAGTTTGAGGAGGAGATGCGGGAGTGGCAGGCAGCGGCGACACCGGCCGAGGCGCAGTGGGAGTTGGGCGACGTGCTGGCGACGCTGGCGAACGTCGCCCGCTGGGACGGGCTGGACGCCGAGAGCGCCCTCCGCGAGGCGAACAACCGCTTCACCCAGCGCCTGACGCAGCTGCTGGCCCAGTGCGAGGCGGAAGGCGTCAACCTGGTCGACCTACCGATGGAAGATGCATTAGTGCGGTGGAGGGCGACGGCGTAAGTTTTGGGGGCGGAGCGCGTCCTACGGGTACACGGGGATGAAATGGTTTCGACCGGGAGGGAATATCGGGGGCTGCAAGCCGAGGCGCCTGATCCTCGTAAAAAGTGGGCAAAAAAAACAACAGCCAATCAACCAATGGCTCTCGCCGCCTAAGAGCGGCGACGCTGACCTGACCCCCCTCTGACGGGTCAGACTCCAGCGACGACTAGTCGGAGTGCCGCCTCTCTGACGGTGATAGGAGAGACGAAAGACCATCGCCTGGCGTTAGAACTAGCTTCGTCGGCTAAGATAGCCTAACGCGACAACCTGAGAGCCGACTAAGCTTGTAGACGCTCGCGGGGTAACTTTCGGGACGCGGGTTCAATTCCCGCCATCTCCACTGAACAGGGAGTAGGGGTTAGGGGCGAGGGACTAGGGATAGTCCCAATCCCTAACCCCTACTCTTTTTTCCTCCGGCTGCCTTCCGCCTTCCGCCGGCTGACTACCGACTACTGACTACCGACTACTCCCCAGTATCGGCGGCGGCAGCTTGTGGGCGGCCAGGACGTAGGGCAGGTAGAGGTCGTAGACCAGTTGCGAGGGGTCGAGGGTGGCGCTCGGCGTCGGCGAGAGCGTAGGCGTGCCCGAGGGTGTGGCGGTGGTCGGTGGGATAGGTGTCGGGGTGGGCGAGTCCGTCGCGCCTGGCTCTGGCTCGGTCGCGCTGGCGGTCGGCGTGAGGGTGGCAGGGGGCGAGACAAGGGTCTCGGTGGGCGTGCGCGACGGAGGCAGGATCAGGGTCAGCGATGGCGTGGGCGTCGCTGTGGCGGTGGCCGACGGAAGGGGCGTGGCCGTGGCGGAAGGGGTCAGGGTCGGCGTGGTCGTCGGGCTAAGCTCCGGCGTCGGTGTAAACGTCGCGGTACGCGTCGGGAAGGGCGTCGGCGTCGGGCCGAGATTGTTGCAGGCGTCAAAGACGAGCAGGCTCAGCCCGTCGGAGGAGCCGAACCAGCGTTTGCAGCTCAACTCATAGGCTGTGCTGGTAAGGTTGCGCACGCCGGACGAGCCGTCCGTGCGCGCCCAACTGCGCCAGCGCCGGAACTGGGTATCAAACTGGCTCACCCCGCCCTGCGTCATGAACCACATCTGCGCCCCGTTGGCCGATAGGTCGTCCAGGAAGGCGATGTCGTTGATAAAGTTGTTGATCAGCCCGCCATTGGTATTCGACACCGTATAGTTTTCCCACTGATTCACGACCTGGTCTGGGATGAAGCGACTGACGCCGAGGGGGGTCCCGATCCAGACGCGCCCCACGTTGTCGGCAGCGACGGATGTGACGAAGTCGGACAATAGCGTCCCGCCTGTATTGGCCGAGGTGTACAGCGTCCAGTTGCCCGACCCTGAACTGGGCGCCGCCCCATAGTCGAGGACCGCCAGGCCGCCCGGCCGGCTGCCATCGGCTTGAGTCGCCAGCCAAACGTGTTTGGAGCGCACACTCATGTCGCGGATCGTGCCAAACGATGCGTTGGTCCCACTGCTCCAGGTCAGCCACCGACCGTCGGTATCGAGGGCGAACAGTTGCGGGCCGACGGCGGCTGACCCACTACTCCCCGCCCAGATGCGGTAGCCACTGCCCGTCAACGGCACATCTTCTTTCGCCAACGCCTGGATATAGCCCAGGGGGTTGTCCTGGCCGTCGCGGGTATGATGGACCCAGCGGCCATCGGCGAGGCGCTGGCTCACCCCACCCCGCTGCCCCACGCCGATGTTGTCGCCCGTCGCCACCCACAAGTCCCCCCCGACCATGATCAAGGCGTGCACAGCGTTGGCGGGTAAGTCGTTCGTCGTGTCGTGATCATAGACCGTCCACTGCCCCGTCTGCTGATCAAAGCTCGCCAGCCCGCGTTCCGTCCCCACCCAGATGACCCCGGCCAGGCGGTCCCGCGCCACCGCGTTGACCTGCTGGCTCGGCAAGCCCGGCGCTTTGTACGGCAGGTCAACCCCGTCGTCCGCGTGGATACGCGTCAACCCCTCGGTGGTCGCTACCCAGACTACGCCGTCCGCGCCAGCTATCACCTCGCGCACGTCCGGGCTGGGCAAGCCGCCCGCCTGGGCATAGAAGGGGCGAACTCTGTCGTTGGCCTCGACCCGCCCCACCGCCCCTGAACAGACGGACACGCAGCCATAGACACCGAGCCACACCCGCCCCAGGGCGTCCACCGTCAGCGAGCGCACCCGTCCGGCGGGCAGGTCGTCGGCCCCGACGCGGTTGGCCGAGCCATCAGGCCGCCAGCGGACCAGGCCCGCGCCGGTCCCTAACCAGCGCGAGCCGTCGGGCGTGATGACTACCGCGTCCACCACGTTGGAGGGAAGGGCGGGCAGGTCGGCGGTGCATTCAGACGGGACCGGGTTGGGACGAAAGAGGCTAAAGTTGCAGTAAGTCGTGCGGCCGGCGTGATCAAAGCGGCTGATGCCAGGTGATGGCCCGACCGAGGTCCACACCGCACGGTTGGCCTCAATGGCCCAGACGGGCGAGGGCAGCGTGGCGGCCAGGACATCATCCAGGTAGTCGGGCATGACGGTGAACATATCGCCGCAGGTGCGGACGACCGCGCCCGTCACGCCATCTACCAGCGCCGCGCTGGCATTGGTCGTTGCCCACACCCGACCCCGACCATCCAGCGCCAGGCCGTCCACGCGGCTGCACAGCCCTTGCGGCAGGCTCCACTTCTGCCAGCGCGCGCCGTCCCACTGGGCCAGGCCCGCCGCTGTGCCAACCCAAACGTAGCCTGTCTGCGGGTCGTGGAGGATGGCGCGGGCCTGGTTGGCGGGCAGGTGATCATCAATGGTAAATACCTGGTAGTCCCGCGTCGCCGTGTCCCAGCGCACGACGCCCCCCTCGGTGGCGGCCCAGACCTCACCGCCCACCACGGCGACGGCGTTGACCTCGTCGGTATGGGTGAAGATGCGCCAGGCTTCGGAGGTTTGGGCGTGGGTAGGGGTTGAGGAACGGAGAGCCAGGACCAGGACCAGGGCGAAACAGGCTGAAATTAGCAGTCGCACGACGCCTCCCGAGGCGCGTCTAAAACTTCCAACAACACACATGAAAGACGCCGCAGACAGGACCGAAGTTACGGGTAGACTTGCAGTCTCGGCTGTGCTAGAATCCAGCCTATGCCAAAACAGGCCCGACGCAAACAGATTCTCATTGTAGACCCCGACCCAGGCGCGGCGCTACGGTTGCGTGGCGTCCTGGAGGGGTTAGGCTACCGGGGTATCGCTGGCCGGCCCGCCGAAGCCATCTCGCTGGCGCGCGGCCTGCGACTGCACCTGGCGCTACTCGACGCGGCCACGCCCGCCGAGGACCTCGACCACCTGGCAACGCAACTCCACCGCGCCGCCGTCCCGGTCATTGTCCTCTACCCCGATCATACTCCCCCGCCCACTGTCGCCGGCGCCACGGCCTATCTGCCGCGCTCGTGGCGTACCGCCGACCTGGTGCAACTGATCTACCGCTACGCAGGAGCGCCCGAATGAGCCTTCCCGACCTCGTCATCGCCTCGGAAGTGGCCGCCGCCCTGGCCGAGGGCCGCCCCGTCGTCGCCCTGGAATCCACTGTGATCACCCACGGCCTGCCCTGGCCGACCAATCTTCACGCGGCCCAGGCGCTCGAAACCGCCGTGCGGGACGTGGGGGCGATACCCGCGACCGTCGCCGTGCTTGACGGACGGCTGCGCGTCGGCCTGGCCGAGGCGGAGCTGGTGCGGCTGGCCCAGGCGGCCTTCCAGGTGCGCAAGGTCAGCCGGCGCGACCTGGCAATTGCCCTGGCGCGGGGCGAGGACGGCGGGACGACCGTCGCGGCGACGATGTGGATCGCCCACCAAGCCGGCATCCAGGTCTTCGCTACGGGCGGCATCGGCGGGGTGCATCGCCGCCACCCCTTCGACGTCTCGGCCGACCTGCCCGAACTGGCCCAGACGCCCGTGCTCGTCGTGTGCGCGGGGGCGAAGGCCATCCTCGACCTGCCGCTGACCCTGGAATGGCTGGAGACGCACGGCGTGCCGGTGCTGGGCTGGCAGACCGACGAGTTCCCGGCCTTTTACAGCCGCGACAGCGGATTGGGGGTGGACGCGCGGGTGGAAGGGGCGGCGGATGTGGCCCAGGTATGGCGGGCGCGGCAGCGGTTGGGGCTGGGCGGCGTCTTGCTGACGGTGCCCATTCCCGAGGAGCACGCGACGCCGGCCGCGACGGTGGAAGCGGCCATTACCGCCGCGCTGGACGAGGCCGACGCGCAGGGAGTGCGCGGCAAGGCGGTGACGCCGTTCCTGCTAGAGCGAGTCGCCGCGCTGACCGAGGGGGCGAGCCAGCGCGCCAACCTCGCCCTCCTCGAACACAACGCCCGCGTCGCCGCGCTGGTCGCGTCGGCGCTGACGGAGGAGGGAAGACTGAAGACTGAAGATTGAAGATTGAAGATTGAAGATTGAAGATTGAAGATTGAGGTTGGCTGCGGGCTGGCTTCCCACGTCTTCCTCCACCTTCCTATGCCTTCCTATGCCTTCCCACCTCTTCCCAGGAGTTTCCATGTCTTCCCCTGACCCCATCCCCTGGCAGGAGATCGACTCGAAGCGGTTCATCGAGCGCGGCCAGGTCTATACTCCGCGCCGCGACGAGATCGAGACGACTCTGCTGGAGCTTATCCCCGCCGAGGCCGACGAGCCGTTTGTGGCGGTGGAACTCGGCACAGGAGCAGGCTGGCTCAGTGCGGCCGTCTTGTGCCGCTTCCCCCAGGCTCACATCATTGGTCTGGACGGCTCACCGGCCATGCTCGACGCGACACGGCAGACCCTCGCGCCCTACACCGGCCGCTTCGACCTGCGGCTATTTCGGCTGGAGGATATAGACTGGCGGGTTAGCCTGTCCAACGTGCGCGTCATCCTCAGCAGCCTGGTGATCCACCATCTGGACGATGAGGGCAAACAGCGCCTCTTCTACGACCTGTATGATGTTCTCGAACCCGGCGGCGCGCTCCTGCTGGCCGACTTGGTCGCCCCGACGAGCGAAGTCGCCCGCCGCGCCTATGCCCGCGCCTGGGACGCGGAGGTGCGCCGGCAGTCGGTCGAGCTGATGGGCGACACGGGCGCCTACGACGAGTTCGTCCGCACGCAGTGGAACCTGTTCGACTACCCCGACCCTGTGGACACCCCCTCGCCGCTGCCCGATCAACTCCGCTGGCTGACCGACCTGGGCTACGTCGGCGTGGACGTCTTCTGGCTCCGCGCCGGCCACGCCGTCTACGGCGGCTACAAGCCGAAGTAGGTGACAGGGCACTGTTCAGTGTTTGTCAAACGTCACCCAGTGTGCTATAATCATTGGGACTTAGAGAAGTTGTAAGAGTTGAAAGTCTTAGAGGAGAAGGCATGGAAACACTGAGGGTAGGCGCGGAGCAATTTCGCCGCCAGCTCACCGACTTCCTCAACCGAGTTGGCTACGCGGGTGACGAGGTCATTGTCGAACGCAACGGTCGCCCTATTGCGATATTGAAGCCCTACCCGGCCTCCGAGGCTGCCCCACCCCAGCCGCCGAACAACATCGAGCATGTTCCCGCGCTCGCCTCTGAGCTAGAGGCTGCCCGTGAAGCGGCTGGTATCGCCTACGAAGAGCTAGCGGGGCAATTACAGGCCGAACGACTACGTACCTTACGCGAGAAGTACCCCGACTTCGCCGCCGAGTTCGACCATGCTGAAGCCTCCGAACCTGCTTAGGGTGTATGTGGACGCCGATGTCCTCTTCCGCGCGGCAACTGCTTCGCATCAGTACACGGCGGCTCTCGTCCTGCTGCGCCTCGCTGAGTTCACTCTATTGGACCTGGTCTCGGCCACCTACACAGTTGAGGAGGCGGCACGCGCTCTGAAGTCCCATTTGCCTGACCAGACGTCTATCCTGCTGCAACTCATCGCGCGATCTATCCGAGTGGTTGACGATCCAACCCAGGCGCTTTTACAAGTCTACAAGAGCCAGGCCCACTGGAAGGATGTCATCAACCTGGCGGCCGCGGTACAGGCTCATGCGCATGTCCTGGTGACGTACAATCAGTGCGACTATCACCCTCACCTGGGCGTCATACGGGTGATGACGCCAGGCGAACTGGTAGCCACATCTCGCGCGGCCATCTATCATGTGATCAGTGGGGACCAGAGCCAGGTCGCTCCCATGTAATGGAAGCTTCGTCATGCCATTCACCCCTACGTTCGGCCTCCGACCGGCACAAGCCGAGGACCAGTCCACTATCCGCGCCCTGGTGCGCCAGGAGCGCCTCGACCCGACGAGCCTCGACTGGCGCAACTTCCTCGTGGCCGAGGACGCGGGCGGACGCATCGTCGGTATCGGGCAGGTCAAGCCGCTGCCGGGGGCGCGGGAGTTGGGCAGCCTGGTCGTCGTGCCGGAGTACCGTCAGCAGGGCGTGGGCGCGGCGCTCATCCAGACCCTATGGGCCCGCGAGAAAGGGCCGCTATACCTGCTGACCCGCGACCGCCGCGTCCCCTACTACCAGAAGTTCGGCTTCCGCCCCATCGGCTGGCGCGACGCCCCGTGGGCTATCCGCGCCAAGCTGCTGCCCGCGCTGGCCTTCCGCCTCTTCGGCGTGCGGGTCGTGGCGATGCGGAGGGAGACGGAGGGCGAAGGACCGAGGACCAAGACAGGAGACGAGGTTTTGTAATTCAGGCAAGGAGGCTTTGACGGTTCCCGTCGGCTATAGTACAATCGAGGTGTACCTGTTCCGCGGCTTGGGCATCGAATTGAGGTGATGTATGGTTGATATGCAGCCTGTCGCGTTGGCCGATGGCAGCGTGGTTCATAGCGATCCTGAGGTTCACAGCGGCGCCCCTGTGTTCGTTGGTACCCGCGTCCCTGTCCAGACTTTGATTGATTATCTGGAAGGGGGATATACCCTCGACGAGTTCCTCGACAACTTCCCAAGCGTGCGCCGGGAGCAAGCGATTGCCTTTCTAGATCAGGCCATGCGCGCCCTGCTTGAGAAGGTCGCATGAGGCGCGTCCTCTTGGATGAGGACGTGCCTCGCCAACTACGGCGCGACCTTCCCGATTTTGAGATTCAGACGGTGGCCGAGGTTGGCTGGTCAGGGCTTAAAAACGGCGAATTGCTTCTGCAGGCCGAAAAGCTATTCGAGGTCTTCGTCACCGCTGATCGCAATCTCCCCTTCCAACAAAACCTGGCGAGGCTCTCCCTCGGTGTTATCGTGCTGAGCGCTCGTAGCACTAAGCTTGAGGATCTCCGACCTCTAGTGGATGAACTTCGCCGCGCCCTTACAACCGTCCAGTCAGGCCAAGTTGTCCTCAGTTCCTATTGATTGACAGCTTCGTCATGTCACTCACCCCTACGTTCCGCATCCGACCCGCGCCAGCCGAGAACCAGACCATTATCCACGCCGTCGTGGCGATGGAACGGGAGCCTTCTGTCGTTTGACAACCATCCCCCCGGCTCGTATCATAGACCGTATGGACGAAACAAATCTGTGGTACGATGCCTATACATCCTATCTGCGGTACCAGCTAGACCGCCGCGCCGCCACCGCCGACTGGCGGCCGGCCGTAGTCCTCGACGTCGTCGAGCGCCTCTGGCAGCCCACCGCCGCGCCCCAATGGGACCGCCTCATCCAGGGTCTGCACTGGGCGGCCGGTGAACACGGCCACGCCGACGAATTCGCCCTCGCCGTGACCCTGGCCCGCAAGCTGGCGGCCGAATACGACGAGGAGATGAAACGCTTCGTGGGCTGGGAAGAGCCAGAGGCCTATATTGACGAAGCGTATGTCAGGCGCCAGAAGGAGTGGGAGCGCACGCGCAAGATGCTCTACGGCGACGAGGACAGCACCTACTTCCTGGACCGCTTCCGCTGGGTTAACGGAGGGTGAGTGCCAAGTGCTGAGTGCTGAGTGCTGAGTAAAATAGCTCTGTACTCAGCACTCAGCACTCAGCACTGCCTATGCGTCTGGCACACCTCGGTCTGGTCAACTTCCGCACCTACCGCCGGCTGGAGCTAAGCCTGGCGACGGGCGTGGTCCTCCTGGTAGGCGACAATGCCCAGGGCAAGACAGCCCTGCTGGAGGCGGTCTACTACCTGGCGACGAGCCGCTCGCCGCGCACGGGGGCCGACCGCGAACTGGTTCACTGGGACGCCGTCGAGGAGCCGCTGCCGTTTAGCCGGGTGAGCGGCGATGTAGTCAAAGCCAGCGGCCGGGTCCACGTCGAAATTGTCGTGGTCATCCCGCCGCCGACGAGCGACAGACCTTCTTCCCAGCCTTCCCTCCCCTCTGGAGGTGAGGTGCCGGGACGGCTCGAAAAGCGCGTCAAAATAGATGGCGTGGCCCGCCGCGCCCTCGACCTGCTGGGCCAGGTCAACGTTGTCCTGTTTACACCGGACGACATCGAACTGGTGGCGGGCGGCCCCACCGTCCGGCGGCACTACCTGGACGCCACGCTGTGCCAGATTGACTCGCGTTACTGCCATGCCCTGGCCCAGTATCGCAAGGTGCTGACGCAGCGTAACTCGCTCCTGCGGCGGGTCCAGGAGGGGCTGGCGCGGCGCGACGAGTTAGCCTTCTGGGATGACCAGTTGGTCGAGTACGGGGCGCAGGTCACGGTGCGCCGTCACGCCCTGGCGCGGCGGCTGGAGACACGCGGCAGCCCCATCCACCACGATCTCACCGGCGGGCGCGACGCCCTACGAGTCGTCTATCGTCCCAGCGCCTTGATGAGCCTGAGCGACAAGCCCCACGACCGCGCGGTGGTCGAGGCGACGCAGCTTGTCCTCCAAGAGAGACTGGACCCGGCCGTGACGAGCGCCGTCTTTCGCGCCCGGCTGATGCAGCGGGCGACGGCGGAGATCGCGCGGGGGGCGACACTGGTGGGGCCGCACCGCGACGACTTCCAGTTGTTCGCTGGCAGCCTTGACCTGCACACCTACGGCTCGCGCGGCCAGCAGCGTACGGCGGCCCTGGCCCTCAAGCTGGGCGAGACCGAAGCCATGCACGAGGCCACGGGCGAGTGGCCCCTGCTCCTGCTGGACGATGTGATGTCCGAGTTGGATGCGCCGCGCCGCGCCTATGTCGCCGACCGCATGGCCCGCCACGAGCAAACGCTGGCGACGGCAACCGACTGGTCGGACTTCAGCCCGGCCCTCCAGGCGCAGGCGCAGCGGCTGATGGTCCACGGCGGCACAGTGTCCCCTGCGCCCTGATATTCACCGCCGAGAACGCCGAGGGCGCCGAGAATAACAGGAGAAACTCATGGCGGAGGTAGCGAAGACGGTTCAAGCCCCAGCGCCCTCCTCAGGGGGGGCAGCGATGGTGTGGCGGGTCGTGTCCGGCCTTATTGTGCCGACCCTGGCCGTCGTGACCGCCCTCGTCCTGGGCGGTGTGGTCATCTGGTTGACGAGTGGCGGCTTCGGCGCGCCTGGCGAGGCGACGCAAAAGACGCTCGCCGCCTACCAGGGCCTCCTGGACGGCGCGTTCTTCAACGAGCGCAGCTTCTCCGAAACTATTGTCGCTACGACGCCCTATATCCTGGCCGGGCTGTCGGTCGCCTTTGCCTTCAAAGGCGGGCTGTTCAACATTGGCGCGGAAGGTCAATACTTCCTGGGCGCGGTGTCGGCGGCCTGGGTAGGCTATGCGCTGCCCCTACCGCCGGTCCTGCACCTGCTGGTCGCCCTCGCCGCTGGCTTCATCGGCGGCGGGCTGTGGGGGGCCATTCCTGGCTACCTGAAGGCGCGCACCGGGGCGCATGAGGTCATCGTGACCATCATGCTCAACTATATCGCCTTCCTGCTGGTAGACTGGCTCGTCAATAGCCCGCTGCGCGCTCCGCGCTCCAGCGCCCCCAAGACGCCTGACATCCTGGACACGGCGATGCTGCCGCGCTTCTTCCCGGCCCCCGACCGTCTCCACTCTGGCATCCTGGTCGCCCTGTTCGCCGTTGTCATCATTTGGTGGTTCCTGAACAAGACCACCCTCGGCTTCGAGATTCGCACCGTCGGCGCGAACCGCGACGCCGCGCGTTACGCGGGTATGAACGTCACCCGGATCTTTGTCATGGCGATGGGCATCGCCGGTGGGCTGGCCGGGCTGGCGGGCGGGGTCGAGGTGCTGGGCTTGCAGCACAACCTGCCGGCGTTTTTCTCAGCGGGCTATGGCTTCGATAGTATCGCCATTGCCCTACTGGCCCGCACCAACCCGCTGGGCATCGTGCCCGCCGCGTTCCTGTTCGGCGCGCTCCGCAACGGCGCGGACCTGATGGAACTGCGGTCCGGCGCGTCTAAGCAGATTATCTCGGTGGTGCAGGCGATGATGCTGCTGTTCGTGGCCGCGCCCGCCATCATCCGCGCCCTCTATCGCTTGCGAGCGCCCAAGGATGCGGTCAAAGAAGCGCCGCTGTCGCGCGGGTGGGGAGGCTAAGATGGACCTCGATACCATCATCTCGACGCTCCAGGCCATGATCCGCTTCGCCACGCCCATCACCTTGGCCGCGCTGGCGGGCGTCTACTCCGAACGCGCGGGCGTCGTCAACATCGCCACTGAGGGTATGATGCTGTCCTCGGCGTGCATCGGCTTTCTGGCCTCGCTCTACAGCTTCGCGGCGTTCGGTCAGGCCGGTCCAGCGCTCGCTCTGGGTCTGGTCGCCGCCCTACTGGCTGGCTTGCTGCTGGCCTTGCTCCACGCAGTCGTGTCCATCCGCTACAAGACCGACCAGATCATCAGCGGCACGGTCATCAACATCCTGGCTGTCGGTGCGACAGGCTACATCTACCGCGCCTACCTGGCGACTGGCGCGCCTACCAGCCCGGGGGCCTTCCCCTACCTGTCGGAACTGCCCGGCATCGGCCTGCTGTTCGGGCTGCTTGAACAAATCCCCCTCCTAGGGCCGATTCTGTTCCGCCACAAGCCCATCGCCTTCCTCATGCTGATCCTCGTCCTGGTGACGCACTACGTGATGTTCCACACCACCTGGGGCCTACGGACTCGCGCCGTGGGCGAGCATCCCAAGGCCGCCGACACCCTCGGTGTCAACGTCTACTGGATGCGCTACGTCAATGTGCTCGTGGGCGGCCTGATGGCGGGGCTGGGCGGGGCGTGGTTTACGCTGGAGCAGGTGGGCATCTTTACCCCCAACATGACCGCCGGGCGCGGCTTCATCGGGCTGGCGGCGATGATCTTCGGTAAGTGGTCGCCCATTGGGGCGTTGGGAGCGGCGGCCCTGTTTGGCCTGGCCGAGGCGATTCAGCCCCTGTTGCAGATTTTCTTCCGTAGCTTCCCCTACCAGTTCTTCAGCATGATCCCCTACATCATCACCATCATCGTCCTGGCCGGTGTCGTAGGCCGCGCCCTACCGCCAGCGGCCGACGGCCAGCCGTATGAGCAGGCATGAGGGAATTAAGGATTAAGGATTGAGGATTAGGGAATGGAGGATAGATTCCCAAGAGTGTAAGAGGTTTGTAAAATCTCTCTTTTCGCAGGGAGCGAGCGGGCGGCGGGCGTATCCAGGCCGCGCAGTGAGGCGTCTTCATGGGTGTCTTCCCCCTAAGACGCTCACTGTTTGCTCTGCGAAAGGAGAGAGTATGTCATCTTGGTCCCGGTGGCTTCAAGGAGTTCTGCTCGCCCTTGTCGTCTTCCTGGCCGTGTTTTACCTCGGCTCGGCCGCCAGCCTCCCCCCCACCGACAGCCCGTCAGTTGATACAGAGGACCAGACCCTTCCGGAGGCGTCCGGCGCGCCCCAGTCCGAAAGACCTGTTCCTACCCGCCGCCCTGGTATCCAACTTGTCCTGGGTGATATTGAGTGCGAGGACGGGACAGTCGTCGTGAACTTCCTGGTTCTGCGGCTACCTGAGAATGTCAGCGCCCACAGCCAGGTTCAGTACAAGGTGAATGGCAATGCTGAGACGGCGACCTTTGTGCGCCAGGTGGGTCCGGTAGGCCGCTATGTCGGCCACCTGAACAGCGGCGCCGGACGCTATGACGTGACCGAGGCGAGTATCGAGATTGACGGGGTGACGGCTCAACTGGTGAACCCCCACGCGGTGGAAGTCCGCTGTCGCCCAGGCGACGAACGGACGCCGCGCCCGACTGAAACAGCCGGGCCAACCCGCACCCCACGCCCGACCGAAACGGCTGGGCCGACCCGCACCCCACGTCCGACCGAGCCGCGCGAGCCAACGCGCACCCCACGCCCGACCGAGCCGCCCCGCCCCACCCGCACCCCGGAACCAACGCGGACACCGCGCGCGGCAGAACTGCGGGTGGACGGTATGGCGTGCGAAGACGGTCATCTGCAAGTCCATTTCGTGGCCGGCCGACTGCCAGAGGGCACAACGGCGGCCCAACTGGCCGATACCAAGGTCAGTTATAGCCTGCAAATTGTCACCCTCGGCCCGCCAACCATGGTGGACCGCCAGGCAGCCTTCCGACGGCTCGACAGCGGCATCGCTCACTATACCGATACCTATCCCGATAGCGGCACGCCCCAGGATGGCATCTACATCGTCAACCGAGCGACGCTCGCCATCGGCGCGGACACCCTGACGCTGCCCTTCCCGTCCTTCCCGGCTGTGATTCGCGGCTGCGGGACGCGCCCCCAGCCCCAGCCAACCGAACGGCACGAGCCGACGCGCGTACCGACCGTGACGCCGACAGCCACCTTGAAGCCGTAATTCCATCTTAGGGTCTGAGCAGGGCAACGGAGCGAGGGATGCACCCCTCGCCCCGTTGTCTCGAACCTCCATCTGCCATTGCGGAGGATACTTTGTCTAAGCGCATGTCTATCGTTTTGGTTCAGACCCTCGTGGTGGTGGTCGGCGTGTGGCTCGCTTGGACGCACGCGGCGGCCTCGGCGGCTCCAATGGCCGGCCATATCCACGGTCAACTGCTGGCCGGGGCAGACGCAGCGCCCAACGAGACGGTGGCGTTGCGGCTCTACGGGGGGGAGAATGATGTGGAGGTCGTCACCACTACGACTACCATCAGCGGTTCCTATGAGTTCGCTAACCCATCCACCCCGCCCGACGGCTGGACGTATTATGTCCAGTTTGGCCCCAACAATACCAACCCGGCCTATGTGGCCTACTGGGTAGGCCCTGACATCTCAAACTACCAGGCGGGCGAGGACCGTAGCGTCGGTGACTTCGACATCGCGGATGTCAAATTGGTGGCCCCGGCGCCCGATGCGGTGGCGCGCTTGCCGCTGGTCTTCGAGTGGACGCCGAGGGGCAATAGCGCCGATGTCTACGGCGTCCACCTGGTGAACCTCATGACCGGCGAGGATAGTGCCCTGGACTCAGGAGGCGACCAGAGTACGGCGACGCTGTCCGAGGCCGACGCGGCCCGCCTCGGCCTGGCGTATGGGACACGCTACTACTGGTATGTGGGGATTCGTGACAGTGGGACGCCGGGGAGCTTTGGAGCGTCCTTTGGGGCGTGGGACATCACCTTTGCCCGCCACCAGGTCTATCTGCCGCTGCTCTCCGCCAACCCTCCGCTACCGTAACTCATGCAGCGACAACGATAGGATGATCAATGCGGCTGGCGGCGAACTTGAGAGCAGCCGACAAGTCCTCAACTTCCAAATCTGGCATCTCGTCCAGAACTTCCTGGAAGGTTAGGCCGGCTGCAAGTAGTTCAAGCCCATCTACAACACGAAGACGCATCCCCCGAATACAGGGATGCCCGCCTAATTGGTCAGGGTCAACAGTGATTCGATCCGCTATGACATGGAGCATCAGTCGCTTCTGCTACCTTCGCTACTAGCCCTGGGCGCAATCTCGAATTCGAGCTGCGCCCGGTAGAAGCAAACTTCAAACTCCATGAAGAAGTTAGTCTGTCTAAGGATAAGTGGAGCGTTTGGGCTTCTCACCCAGGCGAACGCAAGTCTAACCGGGGCAAAGTCACCGATTTCTGCTTCGGCGAAGAATGGCATGGCCGGTTGATGGCCGAGGTTGCCAGAAAGACGTGGATTTGCATGGCGGTCGTCCCAGACGCCACCTAGACGGACACCCAATTCGTAGGGTAGAACGCTGACAGTCGCCCGCTATCTACCAATCCCACCGCCGTAACTGACTGATGGCCGTTAGAGAGACGCAAGGAGAGACGGGGAAGACTGTCAAACTCGTCCTGGGTAGGCGAAGTTGTAGAGTATTTGACGCGCATAGGGGTTACTCACCCTGAGAATCGACCTGTTTCATCGCTTCCATGAGCGCCCGCCCTGCCCCGAACGTATCATAAGGCGTGGGCAGGTCATAGATTTTATGTGGCTCCAACGGCCAGATATTCTCCTCCGTATCGAGATCCTCAGCCAGGATACGTATGAGCTTCAATTTGTCCTGGGCGGGTAACTCTCGCACGGCTGGTAATAGGTCAGCCAGGGTCATCCTATACCTCCTAAATATTAAACCGAATATGGACAATGTCGCCGTCCTTGACGATGTAGGTCTTGCCCTCCAACCGCAGTAAGCCCTTGGTGCGGGCGGCGGCCTCGCTGCCCGCCGCGAGCAAGTCCGCATAGCCGATGACCTCGGCGCGGATGAAGCCGCGCGCCAGGTCGGAGTGGATGGCCCCGGCCGCCTCGACCGCGTTGGCGCCGACGGGAATGGTCCAGGCGCGCACCTCGTCCTCGCCAACGGTAAAGAACGACTGGACGCCCAGCAGGTCGTAGGAGGCGCGGATGACGCGGTTGAGGCCCGGCTCCTGGATGCCGTACTCCTGGAGGAAAAGCTGCATGTCCTCGCCTTCGAGTTGGGCGATCTCGGCTTCGATGGCCCCGCGCAGGCCGAGTACCTGGGTCTTGGGGCCGCGCGCCTTCAGGCCGGGCGGCAAGTCCTGGCCCTCGCCCAAATTGACGACGACGAGCAGCGGCTTGCCGCTGAGGAACTGGAACGAGCGCAGTTGCTTCTCCTCGTCGGGCGTCAGGTCCACGCTGCGGACCATCTGCTCGGCTTCCAGCGCCGTCTGGATGCGCGCCAGGGCCGAGTCCTCAGCCACCCTGGTTTCGCGCTCGATCTTGGGCAGGCTCGTCTTGGCGAGTTCGCCCTTGAGCCGCTCGCGGCGTTTCTCGACCATCGCCAGGTCCCATAGCAGCAACTCATCCTCCAGCACGCGCAGGTCGCGGGCCGCGTCCACGCTGCCGAGGGGGTGGAACACGTCGTCGTCGGGGAAGGCGCGCACGATGGCGAGCAGGGCGTCGGCGGTTGCCAACTTGCTGAACACCTGGCGGTTGAAGGTGGTCCCCTCGACGGCCACGCCGGGCACGGAGCCGGCCACATCCAGGTATTGGACCTGGGCGTAGACCGTCTTGCGCGGCTTGAACATGGCGCTCAGGCGGTCCACGCGGCCGTCCGGGACGTTGACCGTCGCCAGGTTGGCTTCACGCTGGCCCGCGCTGGCCGCGCCGGTCAGGGCGTGGCCTCGGGTGAGGGCATTAAAAATGGTTGTCTGGCCCGAACTGGGCAGGCCAAAGATTCCGATTTGCATGGTATTGTCCGTAGTGCGTGATACGTGATGCGTATTTCGTAGTGCGTAGTGCGTATTTCTGAATACGGAATACGCACTACGCAGTAGGCTAGAAGCCCGACGCCGTAAAGACCGGGGCGAGCAGGTTGTCGGTCGGGACGTAGTTGTCGGTCAGGACCGTCGGCGGCGTGTCGCGCAGCAGTTGGTCGTACTCAGCCTGCGGTATCCAGCGACCATCGGGGCCCATGTTCCTGGCAAAGGGTTCCAGGTCGCGCTTGGACGCGACGATGACGAAGGTGCTGCGGGTGTTGTTACGCCAGTTGGGGATGTTAGCGATGATGTAGACGTGCGGGAAGACCTGGTTCAAGGTCCGCGCGGTGGCGGACAGGAACCCGGCCGAGTTGGTATCAATGATATTCGCCAGATAGATGCCGTCGTCGCTCAGGTGGTCGTAAATCAGGCGGTTGAACTCCAGCGTCGTCAGGTGAAAGGGGACCGAGAAGTCGTTGAAGGCGTCGCCCAGGATGAAGTTGTACTTCTCGCCCGTGTTGGCCTGGAGGTACTGGCGGGCGTCGAAGTTACTGGTCTCAATCTTGGTGTCCGGCTTAAGGCCCATGTAGTTGAGGGCCACATGGCTGACGCCCGGATCAATCTCGACCACGTGAACGTAGCTACCGGGGTACTTGGCCTCGACATAACGTGGGAAGGTGTAGCCGCCCCCGCCCAGGACGAGGAGCCGCTTCTGCCCCGCGACGGGGACAGCCTCCATGAGGTCGGCGTAGCTCCGTTCGTAGGCGTACTTCAAGTTCAGGTCCGACTCCAGCGAGTTGTAGGAGTGAATCAGGTGGTCCAGGACGAGGACGCGGATGTTTTCCTCCGGCGTCCCCATCTTCTGGTCATACCAGCGGATGCACCAGTAGTTCGTCTCGACCATACAGCGGTAGGTGGGGAAGGCGGTGAATAGCTCGAAGGGGCCACTGATTTCCTGCTTGCGCATCTCGCTGCCCAGGAGAATCAGCGGCACGCCGAGTAGGGCGACCAGCGCCACCGCATCAGCGCGGCGGAACAGGCGCTCGCGGCCCACCAAGACCGCCATAATGAACAGCCCGACGCCGACACCGATGACCACCGCGCGCGTGCCGAAGGTTGAGACGAGCCAGAAGCCGGTGAGGAACGTGCCGATGATGCTACCGGCGCTGGCCGAGGCGTAGATGCGGCCCACATCCTGGCCGGTCGTCCGCAAGTCCTTGAGCGTCAGCTTGACGATGATGGGCGTCAGGATGCCCAGCATCACAAGGGGAATAAAGAAGATGGCGGCGGTGAACAGGACGATGCGCCATTCCAGGGCGAGGCTGATGGTCTGGCCGAACACGGTCGTCTCTAGAGGAATACCCTTGAGGGCGACCCAGTGGCCGACGGGGATGACGCTCAGGGCGGCCAGGCCGGCCAACACGAAGACCCAGGCGGCGATACGGCGCGAGGCGATGCGGTCGGCGACCTGGCCGCTGAGCCACTGGCCGACGGCCATACCGGCCAGGTTGACGCCGATGATGCCGGTCCAGGTGTAGAGCGACGTACCCGTGACCGGCGCGATGATCCGGCTGGCGACCAGTTCCAGAGTCATGACCCCAATGTTCGCCATAAAGACGATGCCCATGGCAAAGAGGACGGGCAGCTGCCGGTCCGCGTCAACGACGCGCGGGGCAGTAGGCGCGTGGGTGTCGGGAACGTCAGTGATGGCGACCGGCTCAAGGGCGGGCGCAGCGCGACGCAGGAGACGCTCGCGGCCGACGAGCAGGCCGACCAGGGCCAGGACCGCGCCGACGGTCAGGACGATGATGTTGGTCGGGAACCAGGAGATGAGGTAGAAGCCGGTCAGGAATGTGCCGATGATATTGCCCAGCGTCGAGAAGGCGTAGATCCAGCCGACGACATTGCCTGTCGTGTCCAGGTTGCGCAGGGTCAGCTTGATGACGATGGGCGAGATGAGGCCGAGGCCGACGCTGGGCAGGAAGAAGACGATAGCCGTGAACAAGACGATGCGCAACAATGAGGGCAGCCCCGTCGAGAGGCCGCTCTGGGTCAGCCCGACCGCGATGGGGATAACGCTCCAGGCGAGCAGACCGGCCAGGATAAGGACCCAGCCGAGGGTCCGCCGCGAGGCCATCCGGTCGGCAAGCACACCGCCGAGGGTATTGCCCAGGACGATGCCGCCCAGGATGACGCCGATGATGCTGGTCCAGGTGTAGAGCGACATGCCAATGGTGGGCGCCATGACACGGCTCGCCACGAGTTCGAGCACCATGATACACGTATTCGAGGTAAAGACGATGGCAATGGCGGCCCAGACGGGCAGGCTATCGGCCAGGGCCGCCAGCCGCGCCAGGGCGGCCATCCGCCGGCGGGCAGGTCATCAACGCGTGTGGTCACGTCTCCTCCGTTTAAGCAGGGGTAAGCTCAATCATAGCATATCTAGTCCGGCTGGACAAACGAAAACGCGCCGACCAGGGTGGTCAGGCGCGGCAGGTGCCGGTGGTGGGAGTCGAACCCACACTTGGAGAGTTTTAAGTTCTCTGCCTCTGCCATTGGGCTACACCGGCGGGGAAGTAATCAGTAGTTAGTACACAGTAGTCAGTACACAGTAGTCAGTATGCAGTAGTCAGGAGAGGAGTCATCTGACTACTGTGTACCGACTACTTTAATTCTGCCTATAAAAAAGGCTGGCAGCGGTGGCTACCAGCCTTCCGAGAGGCGACGGCCGGATTCGAACCGGCGCATGGAGCTTTTGCAGAGCTCTGCCTTACCACTTGGCTGCGTCGCCACTGCAAGGGAACAGGTGACGAGTGACAATTTTCTTCGTCTTTCTCACTCGTCTGCGCCCGCGTCACTGGGCCCTGAGCGGGTGATGGGATTTGAACCCACGACCTTCTCCTTGGCAAGGAGACGCTCTACCACTGAGCCACACCCGCATGTACCGATGAGACGCGCCGGAGGTGTTTGTCTTACACGGGCTGTATTGTACCCCAAAACGGAGGCGGTGTCAAGTGCCGCAGAAGCCAGTCAGGGCAGCGTCCAAGTCCACCGTTTAGAACACGGATGAAGAGAATGGATGGATCAAGCCGCCCCGCTCGCCTCGCTGAGGGCGCCACGTCTACCGTCAGACTCCTGATCCGTCCATTCTCCCCATCCGTGTTCTGTCATGGTCGACTTTGACAGCTACAAAAGCCCATCGCGGTCAGGGCGTACACCTGCGCGACGCGCACCAACTCGGCGACGGGGCAGGCTTCGTTCAGGGTGTGCGCGCCCGTCGCGCGGGGGCCGTGGGTCAGCGCCGGGATGCCAGCCAGACCCACGTAGCTGTTGCCGTCGTCTACAAAGGGCTTGGCGCCAAAGGGGAGCGGCGCGCCCGTGACAGCGGTTTGAGCGGCCTGAAACGCCGCCACAATCGGGGCGTCGGGAGCGATGCGTAGGGCGTCGCCCTGGACCTCGAAATCGGCCTCGATGGTCGTGCCCGTGGCCTCGGCCAGGTCGGCCAGGAGGGCGTCGAACTGAGCGCGCGCGGCTTGCTCGTGGCCCGGTGTGACCCAGCGCCGCGTGCCGTAGACGGTGCAGAGGACCGGCGACTGGTTGAAGATTTCGCCCGCCTGGACTCGGCCCACGAAGACCGAGTCGTGGCCCGCGTAGGGGGCGGTGATAGTCTCAAGCTGGCGGCCTAGCTCGCCTAGCCGGCGCACCAGTTCCGCGCCGGCGCCAATGACGTCGGGGAGGCCCTCCGGGCGGAAGACCTCGTGCATCGGGACACCCTCGCGGCGGATGCGCACCTCGAAGATAAACATGCCCCGCGCCGCTAGCGGTAAGCAGTCGCCCAGGTACTCTGGCAGCATCACCGCGTCCCCGATATACCCCTCTCGGATGAGGGCGCGCACCTGGCGGCGGTCGCCCCACGGCCCCTCGTGGTGGTCATGGGCCGTCAACAGGATGCCGCCTGCCGGCAGGCTGTCGGTGTCGCGCAAGACCCGTAACGCCTCGACAAAAGCGGCGATGCCCCCCTTCATGTCCGACGCGCCCGACCCATACAGTACATCGTCTTCGACACGCGGCGGCACAAAGGGCAGGTGAACCGTGTCCAGGTGGCCGTCGAACTGGAGGGTGGGGCCTGGGCGGCCCGTGCGGTAGCGCACGACGACGGCGGGGGCGGTCGGCCAGTCAGCAGTGGGCCGTTCGACGGTGAACCCATCATCGGCGAGGATGTCGGCCAGGCGGTCGGATACCGCGCCCGCGCTGAGGGTCGGGCTGGGGAGTTCGACCAGGGCGATAGCGGTATCCAGCAGGCGCTGCGGGTTGACGGCCTGGGTAATGGTCGTGACAAGGTCCGGGGACAGCGATGAGTGGCTCATGCGGTATAACTCTTTTTGCCCTTGGCGGCTTTCGCCAGGTTCTCTTTGACCCTGAACTTGACAATCTCAGTGATCAGGTCAAAGGGGATGGGCTGGTCCAGGGGGAAGCGCACCGACCCCTTGGCCCCTTTGTACATGGCTAACTGGTCCTGGAAGCGTTCGATGCCGCTCGGCGCGGGGTAGAAGCCGATATGGTTCTTGAACGCGGCGAAGTGGACCAGGTTGCCCTTGAGGATGAAAGTCGGCATCTGGTACTTGATGGCCTCTTCCGCGTCGGGGGCCACCTCTCGAATGGTTTGCCTTATCTTTTGCAGACGGGCCTGAATATCCTCTGGGAAGCCAGCGATATACTCATCTATCGTCTGCGGCGCGGTTGGCTCGGTGTCCACCGGGTCTCCTTCATACGAGCGAAGTCGCCTCTATGATAGGAGATTTTCGGGGCGGGTCAAGAGTTCATTTCAACTCGGGGAGGTCTCCGCCACGCTTGACAGATCGCTGCTCCACGCCTATAACCAAAGTAACCATGCCACTCTATGCCATCAGCGACCTGCACTTGACGGAGCGCGTCAACCGTCAGGCCCTGCGCGATCTGCCGTACTACCCGGACGACTGGCTCATCGTGGCCGGTGACATCGGCTCGACCGAGGCCCACTTTCACTTTGCCCTGGCGCACCTGACGGCGCGGTTCAAGCGCGTTGTGTGGACGCCGGGCAACCACGACCTGTGGACGCTGCCCTCCGACCCGATCGGGCTGCGCGGGGAGGCTAAGTATCAACGGTTGGTGGCGCTGTGTCGGGAGTACGGCGTGCTGACGCCCGAAGACCCCTACGCGCCCTGGCCCGAACACAACCCCACCTGTTTACTCGCCCCGCTGTTTCTGCTGTACGACTACAGTTTCCGACCCGACCATGTTCCCGCCGACGAAGCCCTGGCCTGGGCCGAGGCCGACGGGGTGGCGTGCATGGACGAAGCCTTGCTGTATCCCGACCCCTACCCCTCCCGTGCTGCCTGGTGCGCCGCGCGCTGTCAGGCGACGCTGCGCCGCCTACGGCAAGCCGCGTCCCTCGCGCCGCTCGTCCTGATCAACCACTACCCGCTGCGCCAGGACCTGGCGTATCTGCCGCGTATCCCACGCTTCTCCCTGTGGTGCGGCACACGCCTGACCGAAGACTGGCACACCCGCTTCCGCGCCCTGGCTGTGGTCTACGGCCACCTGCACCGCCGGGGCCGCCATCTCCGCGACGGCGTGCCTCACCTCGAAGTATCACTCGGCTATGCGCGGGATTGGGATCACCGCCGAGGGTTGGCCGCCTACCTACAGCCTGTTGTCACCCATCAGTAGGGGCTGGCCTGTGTGCCTGCCCAATCCGGGCGAACACGGAGGTTCGCCCCTACCCCCGACAAAAGCGGCACAGGATTTGCTGGATTCATCTGTGTGTCTACACCATTTTCAGCGATCTCGTAAGGAGAGTTAAGATGGCTGTCCCACGTGATGCAGTACGAGGGGACCAGGTGGTGGTCGAAGACCCCCCGATTGCGCGGCTGTTGTTCAACGATACGCGCCTGGCGTGGCTGTGGCTTCCGCTGCGACTGTATGTGGGCTGGGAGTGGCTGGAGGCGGGCCGCGAGAAGATCGCCAACCCAGTATGGTTCGGTCCGACGGCCGGCGGGGCGATTACGGGCTTTGTCAAGGGGGCGCTGGCGAAAACGGCCGGTGACCATCCCGATGTGACCGGCTGGTATGCCTCGTTCCTCCAGAATGTGGTCCTGCCCAACGCCCACACCTGGAGCTATATGATCTCGCTGGGCGAACTACTGGTCGGTATCGCCCTCATCCTGGGCGCGTTCACCGGCATCGCCGCCTTCTTTGGCAGCTTCATGAACGCCAACTACTTGCTGTCGGGGACCGTCAGCACCAACCCTATCCTGTTCTTCATTGCCACCTGGCTGGTGCTGGCCTGGAAGACGGCCGGCTGGATCGGTCTCGACCGCTTCCTCTTGCCGGCCCTCGGCACGCCCTGGCGGCGGGGCTGGCTGACCGGCGCACACGAAGAAGCGCCGCGCGGCACACTGGCTGAACCGGGCCGGACGGCGCGGTAACGTGCTTACAGTAGACAACGACGGGACAGGCCTCATCGCCTGTCCCGTCGTGCGCTGGTCAGCGCCGCTTGATATTGCTATTCTCGACTGTCACTCTGAGCGAAGCGAAGAGCCTCAGTGGTACAAGTGGTATGTTACCCGTACGTTGACGTATTCAGACCCCCCTGGCATCCCCCCGTCTACGGGGGGACAGGAGGGGGGTGTTTCCATCACTGTAGCAGTACCATACCACTAACCCCGCACGCGGGGCATCATCACGTACTTCCAGGGCGAGGGCATGGGGCCGACGGGGACTTCGATGAGCGTCGGGCCGGGGCGGTTGAAGCCGTCGCGCAGCGCCTGCCGCAGTTGAGGAAGACCCGCGACCCGCTCGCCATGCGCGCCAAAGGACTCGGCCAGTTTCACAAAGTCTGGGTTGCGCAGGCGCGAGGCGATGACGCGGCCGCCGTGCTGCTGTTCCTGCATCCGCAGCACGTTGCCAAACGCCCCGTCGGCGAAGACCACCGCGACCAGCCCAATGCCCTGTTGGACCGCCGTGGCGAGTTCGGAGATGGTGTACATCAAGCCGCCGTCGCCGTTGACCGACACGACGGGACGGTCGGGGTGGGCCACCTTGACGCCCAACGCCGTGGCGAAGCCGTAGCCCAGCGTCCCCTGGTAGCCCGACGAAATGAGGGTGCGCGGACGGTAGACGGGGAAGGCGAAGGCCGACACGTAGCCCACCTGCGTCACCTCATCCACAAACAGGCCATCTTCCGGCAATTCCTCCCGTATCGTCATCAGAAAGTCATACTGCGGCTGAACTTCGCTATAGCCGGCCCTGAACTCGGCCTTGAGGGCGGTTAGTTCGTCGGCGCGAGACGGACGGGCCGTGACGTCACGCGCCAGCAGGGCATCGCGCAGGGCGGCCAGCGCCATGGCCGCGTCGGCGACAATGCCGACGGTGGGCGGGTGGACACGGGTCATTTCCAGGGGGTCTACGTCTACGCGGATCAGCTTGAGGCTGGGGTCTATGCCCCACTGGGTGATGGGGCGTAGCAGCCGCGTGCCGACCGCGAGGACCACATCAGCGTCGGCCCACAGGCGGTGGCCTTCGGGGCCGCGCAGCGACAGGGTGTGGCGATCGTCCAGAATACCCCGGCCGCTGCTGTGGGAGACGGCGGGAGCCTGGAGCAACTCGCACACGGCGCATAGCTCCTCACCGGCGTCGTCCGCGCCGCTGCCGACCAGGATGAGAGGACGCTTGGCCTGGGCCAGTAACTCGGCGGCCTGGTCAATCAACCGTGGATCGGGGGAGTAAACGGGCAGGTTGACGGGATCATCCCGCAAAACCACCTCGGTTGCCTGGGCCAGCACATCGGGCGGAATTTCCAGCGCGACCGGGCGCGGCCGGCCGGTGAAGAGTTGGCGGAAGGCTTCGTCGACGTAGACTTGGGTTTGCGTAGGGTGCTCGATGCGGGCGGCCCACTTGGTCAGGCCGCGCAGGATGCCCAACTGGTCGGGCAGCTCGTGCAGGTGGCCCTGGCCGCGCCCAATGAGGGGCGTGGCGATCTGGCCGGTCAGGCACAGGACGCGCGCGTTGGTAGCGTAGGCCGTCGAGAGCGCGGCGGTGGTATTGAGGACGCCGGGGCCAGGGACGACGCTATAGGCCCCGACGCGGCCGGTCGACTTGGCGTAGCCGTAGGCCATATAGGCCGCGCCCTGCTCATGGCGGGTATGGATGACCCGAATCGCGCCGCCCGCGTCGTAGAGGGCGTTGAACAGGGCGTCGTTCTGAACGCCGGGCAGCGCGAACAGGGTATCCACGCCGTGACGGTGCAGCATCTCGACCAGGGCCTGGCCGCCGGTCATACGAGGCATAGGGGTCTCCTAGAAAGACATGGGCAGGTGTAGGAAGGCGTGGGAAGACCAAGTGTGGGTATCAATCAGCATGGCGGCATGATAGCACAGGCCGGGCGGATTGACAAAAGCCGCAGAATGATAGAATTTATTAAGATGTGCGGCCCAAATCGAGGGTATGTAATACTCCTTCGCTGCGTCAGACAGGATAGGAGCCAAATTATCAGGAGGGATTTCCAATGAGTGTTCAGCAGCGGGAAGTCGCCACTTTGGGGGGAGGATGTTTCTGGTGTCTGGAAGCGGTCTATGATGAGTTAAAGGGGGTTGAGAGCGTCGAGTCGGGCTATGCCGGGGGGCACGTGGTCAACCCCTCCTACAAACAGGTGTGCAACGGCACTACCGGCCACGCCGAGGTGATCCAGGTGACGTTCGACCCGTCGGTTATCACCTTTGGCGACCTGTTGGACGTGTTCTTTACGGTCCACGACCCGACGACGCCCAACCGCCAGGGCAACGATGTCGGCCCGCAGTATCGCTCGATTATCCTGTATCACAGCGCCGAGCAGAAGGCGACGGCCGAGGCGAAGATCGCGGAGTGGCAGGCCAAGGGCGTGTGGAGCGGTCGGATTGTGACCGAGGTCAAGCCGTTCGACACGTTCTACATGGCCGAAGCCTACCACCAGGAGTACTTCGAGAACAACCCGTATCAGCCGTACTGTCAGTTCGTGGTTGCGCCGAAGGTGATGAAGGCGCGCAAGACCTTCTTCGACCGGCTCAAGAAGGAGCCGGCGCATTAATCAACCTCTCGAAGGTTGGCAACCTTCGGGAGGTTCATCAAGAGGGCGCGGAGGAAATATAGTCCTCCGCGCCCTCCGCGCTCTCTGCGATGAAGCACCCTTCAGAAGCCTGACTCTCACCTGGGGGGCAGGGTTCGCCTCTACCGGCCGCCGAAAATCCAGCCGCGCGTCAGGATGTCGTCCATCGTGCCCAGGATGAGCATAATCAGCCACAGCCAGCCGATGATGACCATGACCTTGGTCAGCCGGTCGCTATGCCGCACATGCATGAAGAACAGCACGATGAGCGTCGCCTTGGTGATGGCGATGACGAGCGCCAGGATGTCGTTGAACACGCCCAGGTCAATGTACGCCGCGCCGACGGTGAGCGCCGTGCCGAGCAGGAGCGCGCCGAAGACTAGCAGGTAGGTGCGTACCGACTCAACGTGGTGGTGACCTTGAGGTTCCGCGTGATGTTCCATGGTTTCGCCTCCTAGCCGCCCACCGCGACGTGCCGGCCATACAGATAGAGTAGCGGGAACAGGAACACCCAGATGATGTCAATGAAGTGCCAGTACAGGCCGCCCAACTCCACGGGTGTATAGTACGCCGCGTTGTACTTCCCGCGCCACGAACGGTACAGGATGAAGCCGACGATGCTCAAGCCGATGAGCATGTGGATGGCGTGGGTGCCGGTCATGGCGAAGTAGAGCAGGCTGAACATCTCCACCTGGCGGGCCAGTTCGGGGCGCTCGCCCTCGTACTGGAACAGCGCGCCCGGCACCTGGTGGGTATCGAAGGCTTCCTTATACTCCACCGCCTTGATGCCCAGGAAGGACAGGCCGAACACCATGGTCAGCGCCAGGAACAGCACCAGGGCGCGGCGGTTGTTGGTCTGGGCGCTGCGTACCGCGAGCGCCATCATCAGCGAACTGACGATGAGGATGGCCGTGTTGGTCGCGCCGAGCACGATGTTATGGTGGTGGCTGCCCTCGACAAAGGCGTCGTGGTAGACCGTGCGGTATACGAAGTACGCCAGGAACAGACCGCCAAACAGCAGCACCTCCGTCGCCAGGAAGACCCACATGCCGAGCACATTGGCGCTGTGCTGCTGGTCCAGCGTATCAAAGTGGTGGCCGAGATTGGCCGGGTGGTGTAACGTCTGCTCGCTCAATGGACCTCACCTCCTGGTTCTTGCACGGTGGTCTTGGCGGGCGGCTGCTCGGTAATCGGGCCGCGGAAGTAGTAGGGACCGGCGACGACAACAGGCGTGCGCTCGAAGTTGAATGTCGGCGGCGGGGACGAGGTCTCCCACTCCAGCCCCGACGCGCCCCACGGGTTGGCGGGGGCGGACTTGCCCGTCCAGAGCGACGCCAGGAGATAGAACACGGGCAGCGCATAGCCGAGGGCGAGCACCGACGCGCCGGCGGTGGACATGACGTTGAGCACCTGGAACTCCGGCACGTAGACGTGGTAGCGGCGCGGCATGCCCAGGTAGCCCAGGATAAACTGGGGCACGAAGGTCAGGGCGAAGCCAATGAAAATCAGCAGCGCCGACGCCCGCGCCGGTCCCTCCGGGTACATCCGCCCTGTCATCTTGGGCCACCAATAGTGGATGCCGCCCAGGTAGGCCATCACCGTCGCGCCGACCATGACATAGTGAAAGTGAGCCACAATGAAGTAAGTGTCGGTCAGGTGGACGTCCGTTGCCAGGGAGGCCAGGAACAGGCCGGTGAGACCGCCGATGGTGAACAGGCCGATAAAGCCGATAGCGTACAGCATCGGCGTCTGGAGCGAGATGGACCCCTTGTAGAGGGTGGCCGTCCAGTTGAAGACTTTGACCGCCGAGGGGATGGCGACCAGGAAGCTGAGGATGGAGAACATCAGCCCGGCGTGGACCGACTGGCCGGAGACGAACATGTGGTGGCCCCAGACCAGGAAGCCGAACACGGCGATGCCGACGCTGGCGAAGGCGACAAACTTGTAGCCGAAGATGCTCTTGCGGCTGAAGTTGGCGATGAGTTCACTCTGGACCGCCATGCCCGGCAGAATCATGATGTAGACCGCCGGATGGGAGTAGAACCAGAACAGGTGCTGGAACAGCAGGGGGTCGCCGCCCAGGGCCGGGTCGAAGAAGCCGACGCGCAGCACGCGCTCGACCAGCAGCATCATTAGGGCAATACCGAGCACCGGCGTCGCCAGGATGATGACCAGGCTCGTGGCGTACATAGACCAGATAAACAGCGGCAAGCGGAACCAGGTCATGCCCGGGGCGCGCATCTTGTGGATGGTGACGATGAAGTTCACCGCCGTCATGATGGACGAGAAGCCGGCAATAAAGCCCGCGATGAGGACGGGCACCACCCGCGTGTTCGCCCACGACGTGCTGTAGGGCGTGTAGAAGGTCCAGCCCGTGTCCACGCCGCCCGTCAGCAGGGCATAGATACCGAGGCCGACGGCGATGACGAAAACATACCAACTCATCAGGTTGAGCCTGGGGAAGGCCAGGTCACGCGCCCCAATCATAATCGGGACGAGGAAGTTGCCCAGGACAGCGGGGATGGCGGGGATCAGGAAGAAGAAGATCATGACCACGCCGTGAGCCGTAAACAGCTTGTTGTAGTCGTCGGACGAGACGAGGTTCGCCTCGGGCGTGAGTAGTTCCAGGCGGATGAGCGTCGCCGCCAGGCCGCCCAACGCAAACGCAATGGTCACGGTGATGAGGTAGAGAATGGCGATGCGCTTGTGGTCGGTGGTGAGCAGCCACGACCGGACGCCATAACTGATGTTTAGATAGTGTTCTCGCCGTGGTAACGTAATGGTCGCCATAATCTATCTCCCACTCCCACTCGGCGCCGCCGGGGCCTGCGCCTTGATATACGCCAAGAGCTGATCCAACTGTTCGTTCGATACGCGGCCCTGGTACGATTGCATGATATTCGGGTAGCCCGCGACAATCTTGGCCGCCGGGGCCAGGATCGACTCGCGCAGGTAGGTGTCGTCGGCCTTGACGGTCTGGCCGCCTTCCAGCTTCACATCCGAATTGTAGACACCCACCAGGGAGGGGGCAGGCCCGCCGCCCTCGGGGCGATGGCAGGCGGCGCAGCCGAGCGTGGCGAACTGCAACTCGCCCGCCTGGGCTGGCGAAATCTGGGGCGCGTTCTGGGCCTGGGTGCGCCCGCCACTCGCCAGCCACTGCTCATAGGCCGATGGCTCCATGACGTAGATGGTGCCGATCATGCCGGAGTGCTGCGTGCCGCAGTACTCCGCGCAGAAGATATGGTATTCCCCTACCTGGGTCGGCTCGAACCACATGGTCTGGTAGCGGCCGGGGACCGTGTCCGCCTTGACGCGGAAGGCGGGAATGAAGAAGTCGTGGATCACGTCCTGGGAGGTCATGGTGAGCTTGACCGGTCGGCCCAGCGGAACGTGGAGCTGGTTGATCTCTTCCTGCCCGTCGGGATGGATGATCTTCCACATCCACTGCCGCCCGATCACGTAAATCTCCATCGAGTTGGCCGGGGGATTGTTGAGATTGATATACTCAATCCCCGACCACGCGAACATCGCCAGCGCCAGGCCGAGCGGGATGAACGTCCAGGCCAGTTCCAGGCGGTTGTCGCCGTGGATGACCTCAGGCACTTCGTTCTCGGACTTCCGCCGATACTTGATGGCAAAGTAAATCACAAGGGTGAAGACCAGCAGCGTAAAGAACAGCGATAGGCCCGAGAGCGCGAAGAAGACCGCGTCCACTCGCCACGCCATTGTGGAGGCCTGCGGGGGCATAATGGGAATACCGGGCATACCTTACTCCATCACAAGTTCAAAGATCAGACTGGAGATTGAGGGCTATTGTTTGAGCCATCGCGGCGCACCATCATGACCAGGAGGACCCCCAGGCCGAGCATGGTCAGCAAGCCCCCCACGCGCACCGCGTTCAGGATGGCGACGCTGTAGCGGCCCACGGTGGGGTCGTAGCGGTAGCAGAACAGAAGCACCTGGTCGAGGAGCGAGCCAATCTTGTTGTCGGCGGCTTCCACGACGCTCAGGCGCAGGTCGGTCGCCGAGTACGTCGGGGCGTACAAATAGCGCGAGATGTGGCCCTTGGGGGTGAGGACTACAAAGGCCGCCGGATGGGCGTACTCGCCCGTCGTCGAGTCGTAGGTATAGCGGAAGCCGACCGCCTCTGTGACACGCTTGATGGCCTCTTCGTCGGCCGTCAGGAAGCTCCAGCCGGTGTCTACGCCAGGGCGCGGGTAGCGGCGCATGTAGGCCCGCTTGGTCTCGGCGGCAATCTGCGGCGTCTCGCGCGGGTTGATGCTGAGGGTGATAATGCGGTACTGCTCCCCCACCTTCAACGAGATATCACCCAGTTTGCCCACCAGGTCGTCCAGCGTCGTGCCGCAGATATTCTTGCAGTTATAGTAGTTCAGGGTCAGGATGACAGGACGGCCGTCCAGCAGGTCGCCCAGTGTCACCGACCGCCACGCTTCATCACGAAAGACTACGTCCAGCGGAACCTGGGCATCCAGCCGCTGGTCCACACCAATGGCATCCAGGATGGCTGGCTTGGGCGGCTCGGCATAGGCCAGGCCGTGGGGCAGGCTCACCAGCGCGATCCACACCGCCAACAACACACGGATAATCTGAGTCCACCGCTTCATATCTATCCGCCAACTTTCTACACCCAACTGAGTTACTTGTTCTGATCAAGGGCACGCCCGGAATTCGAGCCGGCCGGGCGCGGCGGCTCCGGCGAGCCAGCGTTAGGCCGGCTTGGCAAGCCTTTCTGCAGGAGCAGGTCAATGGCCCGTTCGATGGGAACCCGCGCCGCGTTGGTGTTCTTATCGGTCCAGGCGTAATTCTCCAGGTTCTGCTGCTCGCGCGCTTGCAACTCCTGCCGCTCGATGGTGCGGATGGCGCGGGCGCGGGCGCCTTCGGGCAAATCGCGGTCTTCGGGCTGCACGGCCCGCTTGACGATGCCTCCCTGGGGCAGGCCGATGTAGATGGGCGCGCGGCTGACCACCGACTGCATCACGGCTGTCACCACAAACGAGAGACCAACGATGAGGGCCACAACAGTCAGGAAGATATAGACCGGGCGGGTGTTGACAACATCCCCTTCATGGCCGATTTCGAGCGCCTCGCGCGTCACGGCACCTTCGGGACCGATGTACGGACCCTCATCGCCAGGCGGCTGCTGGCGGCCCTCGGTCCGACCGGGGCCGCGCCCCTCGCCTGGCCCGCCGACCAGCGGCTGCTGACGCCAGTTTCCGTATTGCCCTGTGGGGTTGTTTGGACCTCGGTTCTCACTCATACACCACCTCTTCACTCGTTAGTGCTCATCGGCATGCCCGGCCAGCGCTGGCAGCGGCAGTTTCGGGTCGTTCAGGGCCAGGATGGGGCGGCTGCGGAGTTCGCGCAGGAACAGGAAGAACCAGGCTCCACCCAGGCCGATGGGCGCGACAATGTCCAACCAGTGAATCTTCAGGGCAGTGGCGCTCCAGACGGGCGCTACCATCCAGAATAGGTCCACCAGGCGCATCACCAGTAGCAGAGCCGCCACGGCCGCCAGGGTCTTCCAATTACGCTTGATGTCCTGCGAGATAAGCAGGGCGAAGGGCAGGGCGAAGCTCAGCACGACAATGGCGATGGCGACGTACTCCCACCCGCCGCTCAGGCGACGGATGTACCAGGGGATTTCCTCCTGGAGGTTCGCGTACCAGATCAGCAGGTACTGCGAAAAGGCGAAGTAGGCCCAGATGAACATAAAGCCGAACATGATGCTGCCGAGGTCGCTCAGAATCTTGGGCGACACGACACTGGCTAGCGGCTCGGAGCGCGACATGAGGGCGATGACCAGGATGATGAAGGCCAGCGCGGCCAGCAGGCCGCCCATCCCCAGCAGGGCGCCGTAGATGTGCGAGAACCAGTGCGGCTCCAGGGACATGAGCCAGTCGAACGCGCCGAATGTGGCCGTCAGCCCGAACAGCACCAGCCCGGCCGCGCTCAAGGCGCCCATACGGTCATTTCGGCGTTGGTCATACGCCTCGTCCTGCTGGCGCGACCACTTGTTGAGGTAGTACATCAGCCCAATCCAGATGAGCATGTAGATGACGGCGCGGATCCAGAAGAACGGCACGTTCAGGTAGGGGCTTTTGTGCAACAGCAGGGGGTCGGCGGCGACGTGCTGCGGGTCAGCCCACTCGTACAGGTAACGCATCCCGAACAGAAAGGGGATGACAAAGATGCCCAAATAGGGCAGAGTGCGCGTCGCCGCTTCACACAGCCGCCGGGTGACCGCGCCCCAGGCGCCGCCCGCCAGGTTGTGGATCATCACCACCGCCAGGCAGCCGAGGGTGATGCCCAGCCAGAAAGTAAAGGCGACGAGATAAGAGTGATAGAATTGCGGGGTATCCACAATAGCGCCGAGGGCGGTCAGGACCAGACCGATGATGCCCAGGATACCCGCGTTGCGCTGCCAGCTCGCCACTTCGGGCGGCGCGGCATTGGTCATGTTTAGCATAGCCTACTCCCCCGCGTCGAGCCGCGTGCGTTCCTCGGGCGTCAGGTCGTTCGCGTTGGCGTTCTGACTCAGTTGGAGCGCCTTGATATAGGCCACAATGGCCCAGCGGTCGGCGACGGGTATCTGATGCGCGTAGTTCGGCATTTGCCCAAAGCCATTGGTGATGACGTCATAGAAGTACCCAACCGGCGCCTGGCGCAGGCGGTCAATGTGCAACGAGGGCGGCGGGGCGAAGCCGCGCTGCACCACCACCCCATTGCCCTGGCCGTCGGCCGCGTGGCAGGGCGTACAATAGATGTTGTAGCGCTGGTGGCCGCGCTCGACCAACTCGCGCGTCACCGCCACCGGGAACTGGTCCACGTTTACGGGCTTGCCGTCCGCGCCAGTGGTCTTGCCCGTGAAATAGGCCGTGTCCTCGCGCAGCAGGCCCCGTGCGACGGTATTGGGCACGAGCGGGCGCGACGATGTGCCGTCGGCGAAGAAGTCGTTCGGCTCCAGCGGCTCGTAGCGCGGCTGAGCCGCCATCGCCTGCCAACTCATCTTCGGGCTACAGCCCGCGAGCGCGAGGCCCATGACTAATAACAGAAGACTAAAGATTGAGTTCTTAGTCATTAATCTTTTATCATTAGTCATCAATTTTCGGTCATCAATGTGGCACATCCGACACCTCGTAGGCGCCCAGGCCAAGTAGGAAACGCCGCGTCTCCGGCAGGTTGAACTGGGGGTCGCTGGCGTGAATCGCCAGGAAGAAGCGATCCTGGCTGGCGCGAGCGAAACGTTCAATGTTGAACAGCGGGTGATATGGTTGCGGCAGGCCGTTGAGGGCCAACATGCCGAACACCGCGCCAAACGCCGCGAACAGGATCGTTGTCTCGAAGGCCGGGACCATGAACGCCGGGAAGCTCGCCAGCGGCTTGCCGCCGATATTCATCGGGTACTGGAGCACGGCCACCCAGTACTGGAGCGCGAGACCGGCCACTAAGCCCGTCAGACCGCCGCCGAGCACGATCTCCGGTATCCAGGTCTTGCGGAAGTTCAACGCCTGGGCCAGACCGTGGACTGGGTAGGGCGTATAGGCGTCAATTTTGGTATAGCCCGCGTCGCGCGTATCATGCACCGCCTCGATGAGTTGCTCAGGCGTCTCGAACTCGGCCAGCAGGCCGTACATTGGTGGCTGGACCTTACCTTCCGCCATACTACTCCCTCCTATCCACTTGCTCCGTCTCAACCTCCCGAAGGTTTAGAACCTTCGGGAGGTTCATCCCATTCCGCTAATCCGCTGCGCCCGCTTCCGGCACGGTATGCAGGCCACCTGCGCCGTCGCCTGTATCCTCCTCGGCCTGCTCGGTCCGCGCCAGCAACTCGCGCATCTCAAACGTGGAGATGACGGGCAGGACGCGGATAAAGAGGAAGATGAAAGTCAGGAACATGCCGATGGTCCCAATGTAGAGCGAGAAGTCCCAGAACGTCGGCGCGTAGTCGTGCCAGACGGCCGGGATGAA
>JAHCIP010000079.1 GCA_026129165.1 Anaerolineae bacterium | reverse complement strand
GGGGTTGTGAACCGCGCCGCCAAACTCGCCGGAGTGTAAGTCACGGCGGGGGCCGACGACCTCCACCTCCATGTAGGTCAGCCCGCGCAGGCCGTAGACCAGCGACGGCACGCCCGGCGCGATCCAGCCCGTGTCCGAAATGAGGACGACGTCGGCTCGCAGCAAGTCGGTGTGGCCGCGGACAAACGGCGCGAGGTTCACGCTGCTGACCTCCTCCTCCCCCTCGACCACAAACTTGACATTGACCGGCAGCCGACCGTCGGTCTTGAGGTAGGCTTCGACGGCCTTGAGGTGGATAAACACCTGGCCCTTGTCGTCGGCTGAGCCTCGTGCGACCAATGTCCCGTCGCGCTCGGTTGGCTCGAAGGGCGGCGTGTGCCATAGGTCTACGGGGTCTACCGGCTGGACATCGTAGTGGCCGTAGACCAGGACAGTCGGCGCGCCCGGCGCGTCCAGCCACTCGCCATAGACAATGGGGTGGCCTTCGGTTGGGAAGACCTGGACCGCGTGCAAGCCAATCGCGCGCATATGGTTGGCCAGCCACTCGGCGGCGCGGCGCATGTCGGCGGCGCGGTCAGGCTGCGCGCTGATACTGGGGATGCGGAGCAGTTCTTTCAATTGGGCCAGCGCCTCGGCGCGATGGGCCTGGGCGTATTGGAGGGCATTTTCAACTGACATGAGAAGTCTCCGTTAGTAGTTTGCCTGTAACGTCGGTTGGCAGCGGTCGGAGGCGAGGTGGTCCACCAGGTCGTGCAGCAGGGCAATGGCGACCGGGTCGGCCTGGCGCAGCCCCTCCTCGATGGCGAACGTTGTCATGACCACGCGACCCTGCCCGTAGCGGAACTGCACCGTATGCACAGCCGGGTGGCGCACCCAGCCAATAATCATGCCGGCGAGAAAGTCACCCTGGACCGCTCGATCCTCAAAGGGTAGGCCCAAAATGGTACTCTGGGGCATGACGGCCATAAACGGCAGGCTCAGCGGGTTGGGCGCGTCCTGGAGGCGGCTGTGCGCGTTCGGCCGCAGCCAGCTAAAACTGGTCATCCAACTCCCGCTATACGGGCCGCCACGTCCCTGCGCCCAGAAGAAGGGACTGGGGCCGCTGGTCAGGTAGAGCAGGTCGCCGCCCTGGCGGACCCATTGGAGCAGGTCGGGCGTGGGATAGCTCGTCACGGCGAGGCGGGTATCCGCGCTTGGACGACGGCGCGCCTGGTAGCCCAGGGCTTGCAGCAGTCCGCGTAGCGGCAGCGGGAGCGTAGCAGCCTCCAGGTCGTCCACGAGGGGCGTCTCGTCCGGCCTGAGGCCAGGGGTGTCCGGCGTCTGAGGGGACAGGGCCGGCGGCGCTGGCTCGTCCACATCTACGCTCAGCGACCCTAACACAGCGATCGGGCCTGTGTAGCCGGGCGGGCGGCTGCTCGCCGGGAGAACCAGCACGTCAAGCTGGTTGCGGGCGAGCGCGCCGCCCTCGGCGTCTTCCACCACGAATTCAATCGGTAGAGTCTGGGTCGCGTCGACCTGGGGCAGCGTCCAGCGTCGGGTTGGCAGCCGCCTCACTTCGCCCTGTGCGAGGGTGGGCAAGGGCACGGCTGTCCCCTCCTCAATCCCTGCCACCCGCACACGCAGCCGGGCGCCCTCCCAGTCGTCATCGCTGTAGTGGGACAGGTGGAGGCGCACGGCGAGGTCAGTGTCATCCCAGGCGGCATAGCGGTCAGTCTGGGGGATGACCACATCTAGCGCGTTGATCTGGTTGAAGCGGTCATGGTAGACCTTCGGCCCCCGGTAGAAGTCGAGCAGGCCGTTGCTCTCCCAATAGGCGTCGGTGAACTCGGTGATGACGTAACCGGCCAGGCCCGGCTGGCGGCGCATGGCCTCGATCTCGTACTTCATCGCCCCGAACTGATGCCACTGCGTGGCCGTCACAAACGCTTCGTAGTCGGCCCAGACCTTGTCCAGGCCGTAGCGGGTGAACCGTTCGGCCACGCCCCTCGGCCAGCCTGGCTCGCCGTCGTAGGGGTTCCACCACGCGCCGATGCCAAACCAATGCGGGTCGGCTCCGCCGGCCGCCTGCCGCAACGCATGAAGCGAGGGCAGGCCCCAGTTGCCAAACTCCGACAGGACCAGCGGCTCCTGCCCCGTGCGCTGGGCGTCGCCCTGGCTGGAGTAGGTCCACAGCGGCCGGGCGGCGAACTGGTCCATGACCTGCTCGAACCAGCGGGCCTGGTCGGGGATATTGGCGTAGATGTGGAAGTCGTCCAGGTCGCTCTTGACGTGGATGTTCGGCCCCCAGGCGTGAAGGCAGGCCGAGTTATCCACCACGAGGCGGGTGGGGTCGAGGCGCTTGCACTGGTCGTACAGGTCGGCCACCCAGGCGCGGTCCGCCGCGCTCAGCGGCAGCGCCGTCCCCCAGTCCTCGTTGACCAGCGTCCAGATAACCAGCGACGGGTGATTAAAGTCGCGGCGGATCATCTCCGCCAGCGTTTGCTCGACGCGGCGGTGGATGGCCGCATGCAGGTCAAGCTGGTGAGCGTGGGTTGTGCCGCGCGTGTAAAACGTGCGCCACGAGGGAATCTCGGCCCAGACGAGCAGGCCCATCTCGTCGGCCAGGTCGAGGTAACGCGGGTCGGGCGGCTTGATGTGGCAGCGCAAGCAGTTGAGGCCCAGGTCGAGCGCCTTCTGGAACTGGTCGCGCAGGTAGTCATCCGACAGGACGGTGTAGATGGTGTCGGGGTAGAGGTCCTGGTCCAGCGCGGCCAGCAGGACGATGGACCGGCCATTGAGGAGGATTTGCCCGTTGGCCGTGCTGATTTCGCGGAACCCGAAGCGCGTTGTGGTCTCATCCGTCGCCTCGCCTGTCTCCAGGCGGACCTGAGCCGTGTACAGGTGCGGGGCCGTGATGTCCCACAACTGGGGCTGGGAGACGGTGAGGCGGGCCTGGTACACGCTCTGACCGGGCGCGAGGGGCAGCGTTACATCGTCCACGCCGTCCGCGTCCACGGCGACGGCCAGTTGTCCCCCATTGAGGCCGGTGACATCGCCGCCCAGTTCGACCTCCACCCGCGCCTCGCCCGACCGAATGTCCGGCGTGATGTGAACCCTGTCGATATAGGCGGTCGGTACGGCGACCAGTTTGACGTCCTGCCACAGGCCGCCGACGTTGATGTACCACTCCTGCTTGCCGTGGGGGATGTGCTCGGCGTCGAAGGGCGGGCCGCTGGCGCCCGCATCGGGGCGGTAGTCCGGCCAGCGGGGAATAGTGATGCCACTCTGGACCGAGTCGTAAACCCGCACGGCGATCGCGTTGGGGCCGGGTTGGAGGAAGCGGCGGATGGGCAGACTAAACGGGGTATAGCCGCCTTCGTGTTCGCCAGCCAGATTCTCATTGACAAAGACCTGGCACCAGTAGTCCACCGCCCCAAAGTGGAGCAGCACTTCGCCTGCCAGCCACTCAGGGGTTAGCTCCTCGACGCGGCGATACCAGGCATAGCCGCTGTACTGCTGTAGGTCGGGGAAGGCCGCCTGCCAGGGTAGGGGCACGGGTATCTCACGGTCAAGGGTTAGCGCCTCGACGGTCATACGGCCCTCAGGGTCAAGACCAAACTGCCACGTTCCGCCCAGCGAACGTTCCAAACGCATAGCGCAATCCTTGGGTGAAGTAGGGTGAGAGGGGAATTATACATTCAATCACCTCGAAGTGGGTGTCGGCATCACACCTCGAGGGTGAAACTAACTCTGACAAAGTCGGCTGGCGCGGGCGAGCGAACGAGGGTATACTTCGGCGAGTTGACACAGGGCCTAGCCCAAGGAGCACGACCCATGCGAGATGAAGAGCGCGCTATGACGGCGTCTGAGCACATCGAGACTCTCTTGAGCCAATTGACGCTGGCCGAGCAGGTAGCGCTGCTGGCCGGCGCGGACCACTGGCGCACGGTTCCCATTCCCCGTCTGAACATTCCTGCCTTGAAAGTCACCGATGGCCCGGCAGGGGCGCGGGGCGGCGGCCCGCTGATCGGCGGCAAGAAGACCGCCGCCTTCCCCGTCGGCATCGCGCTGGGCGCCACGTGGAACGTGGACCTACTGCGCGATGTCGGGCGCAGTCTGGCGCGCGAGACGCAGGACAAGGGCGCCGTCGTGCTGCTCGGCCCGACGGTCAACCTCTTCCGCAGTACCCTCAATGGCCGCAACTTCGAAAACTACGCCGAAGACCCATGCCTGGCCGGCGAACTCGCCGCCGCCTACATCCAGGGTCTCCAGGAGGAAGGTGTCGCCGCGACCGTCAAGCACTATGCCGGCAACGAATCCGAGTACCAGCGCGGGACCATCAACAGCGTCATCCCTGAACGGGCGCTGCGCGAACTGTACCTGCGACCCTTTGAAGTAGCCGTGAAGGCCGGCCGGGCCTGGGCCATCATGAGCGCCTACAACCGGCTCAACGGGGTGTATTGCAGCGAGAATCGGCGGCTTCTCATTGACATCCTGCGGGAGGAGTGGGGCTTTGATGGCCTGGTGATGAGTGACTGGGGCGGCACGCACTCGGCCGGCGAGAGCGTGCGGGCCGGCCTCGACCTGGAGATGCCAGGGCCGGCCCGCGCTCGCGCGACCTTGCTGGCCGAAGCCGAAGCGGACGCAGCCACCGCCGAGGCGGTGCGGGTGGCAGCCGGCAACGTCTTGCGGCTGCTGGAGCGCACCGCCACGTTCGAGCAGCCGCGCAATGTAGACGACGCGGCGGAGCGTGATGAAGAGTACGTGGCTACGCGCGCCCTCATTCGCCGCGCGGGCGCCGAGGGGACGGTTCTGTTGAAGAATGAGGGGGGCTTGCTCCCGCTGCCAGCCCAGGCGCGGGTGGCGGTCATTGGTCCGAATGCTGGGCTAGGGCAGGTGATGGGCGGCGGCAGCGCGCAGATGAACGCGCATCGGCGTGTGTCACCGCTAGAGGGTCTGCGCGAAGCCTTGGGCGCGGCGAACGTTACCACCGCCGTGGGCTGCGACAACGACAGGTTCCTGCCCGTCGCCAACACAACGCTGCGCATCGAATACCGCGCCGCCCACGGCGGTGAGGTTCTGGCGCGTGAGGACCGCCCGAGCGGTGAAGTCATGTGGTTCGGGCAGCCGGCGGGCGTACCCGCTGATTTTCGCGCCCGTCTCACGAGCACTCTGAACATCGAAGAGGCCGGCGACTACGAGGTGAGCCTGGCGAGCGCCGGGCTGAGCCGCCTCAGCCTGGATGGGGAGGCGGTCATTGATAACTGGACCACCTTCCAGCCGGGTAACACCTACTTCGGCTTCGGCAGCGACGAAGTACGCGCCCGACGCTTCCTGAGCGTTGGCGAGCACACCGCGGTCATCGAGTTCGCGCCGCGCCAGGTGGAGACGGGGATCGCGCCACTGAAAGCCCTGCGGTTTGGCTTCCGCCGACCGCTGCCGGAGAGCAGTCTGCGTGACGCGGTGCGGGTCGCGGCTGAGGCCGACTACGCGGTCGTCTGTGTCGGTACCAATGGCGACTGGGAAACGGAGGGGGTGGACCGCTGGGGGCTGACGCTGCCCGGCCAACAGGACGAGCTCATTCGTGAGGTCGCGAGAGTGAACCCCAATACGATTGTGGTGCTGCAAACCGGCGGCCCCGTGCTGATGCCCTGGCTGGACCAGACGTCGGCGGTCCTTCAAGCCTGGTTCCCAGGGCAGGAAGCCGGCCACGCCATCGCCGATGTTCTGCTCGGCCGCGCCGATCCAGGCGGCCGCCTGCCCCAAACATTCCCGGCTCGCTTGGAGGACGACCCGGTCCATCCGGAACAGCCCGACCGCCAGTATCCTGGCGAGGACGGCCAGGTCGAGTACCGCGAGGGGCTGTATATTGGCTACCGCCATGTGGACCGCGCCGGCCTGACGCCCGTGTTTCCGTTCGGCTTTGGGCTGTCGTACACGGAATTCGAACTCGGCGAGCCGACGGTGAGCCGGGCTACCCTGGAGCCAGGCGACGAGTTGACTGTCACCCTGCCAGTCCGCAACAGCGGCGACCGGACGGGGCAGGCGGTGGTCCAACTCTACGTCCGCGACCCCGAAGCGAAGCTGGAGCGGCCTCACAAGGAACTCAAGGCGTTCGTCAAAGTCGCCCTCCAGCCCAACGAGGCGCGGGATGTCACGCTCAGCGTGGACATGCGCGCGCTGGCCTACTTCGATGATACGCGCCAGGCCTGGGTGGCTGACGCCGGCGACTTCGAGTTGCTGATGGGGACCAGCAGTGCCGACCTGCCCCGGCGAGCCAGGGTGCGCCTGGCGCGTGAGTGGACCGAGCCTATTCGTGGGGCGGACCGGTAGCCTATGTTTGACCTGGCCGGCGAAGCGTGCTACACTTCCGAACGATTGTTCGCATCGTAAGGAGGTTCAGGATGGGGCGGTTGGTGACAATTGATGGCACCGGAACAGAGCGCAGTCGCCTGCGGCGGACCATCGCCGAGGCGCTGCGGCTGCTCGGCCAGAAGGGGGTCATTGATGACGAGGCGCGCGACCTGGCGGCGTTGATTCTGCTCTCCCTGCGCCAGATCGCGCAGGGCGTGGACATGAGCGCCAGCGCCTGGGAGAAGCGCGACTACTACATGAAGGCCGACAGGTTCCGGCTGGAGTGGGATTGGGTCGAGCGCAGCGCGAAGGAGTTGGAGAAGGTCTTGCTCGAAGGTCGCTGGAACGACCTGCCGTTGGTGTTGGCGAAGCTCCTCCCGCGCTTCAGCGACATCAAGCTGACCAAGATGACACGCACGTCGGCATTGTGGGACGGCGCCTATGCCAAGTTGCTCAAAGAGGGCGTGAAGGAGAAGGCCGCGGCGCGGTGACCCGCCATCCGTTACCTTCTCGGCAGCATGACGAGTGACCGGCCAATGCCGCCTAGATTCAATGGCAATAGCTGCCAATGATCGCCATGATCCGCCGAGTGCCAGACGTCGCCGTTGCTCAGGCCCGCATAGACATGCCCCGGCGCCAATGGGTCGGTGATGAGCGCATAGGGCATATGGTTCAGAGGCCGTGGCAGACCGCCGGCCAGCCGCTGCCAGTGGGCGCCGTCATGTCGAAAAATGCCGGCTTGCGCGTTGTTCTCGCTATGCGCCTGGGCAGGGCCAGGGGAGGCCGATAGGTAGTGTACTTCAGGCCGCTCGGAATCGGCGGCTACCGCCCAGCCATAGTGACAGTCAAGACCCTGTTTTGTCCTGGACCAGGTCTCGCCGCCATCACGACTGAAGGCATGGCCACCGCCGGTACCCCCGCCCTCGTACAGCCACTCGCCACGCGTGGCATGAAAGGTCAGCGAATGGCAATCGCGCAACGCCCCTGTGCGATGACCTGTCCAACTCTGGCCGTCATCTACGCTCAAGACCGTCGCGCCCGCTTCGATGCCGACCGCGATACGCTGTGGGTCGGTCGGGGAGAGGGCGATGGCTTGCACATAGCCGATGAACGGCCTCTCCGCCGGTGAGAGCCAGAGCCACCGCCAAGGGATACGCCTGAACCCGGTTAGCTCGGTCCAGGTTGCGCCGCCATTGGGTGAGACGAACAGGCGGGCCGGCTTGGCGCCCGCGTACAGCCGCCCCTGGCGAATGGGACTGGCTGCTATCGCCGTGATTGTCCAGCCAGTGAGGCCCGCAGACTGCCACGTTGTGCCACCATCCTCCGACCGCAGCACTCCAGCGCCTTGTGTGCCCGCGAAGACTCTCTGGTTGTCCAGCGGGTCCACAGCCAGGCAACGCACAGCGGTGTTCCCCAGTAGCGTCTCCACATGCCACACGCCCGTGGCGCCTTCGGTTGCACGAGCGATGCCCGTGCCGCGCGGGGCGATGAACGTCTTGGCTTGCATTCGAGCGATTCCCATCTAGGTCGTCCGCAATCGCTGGACCGCCAGCATGATCAAGGGGAGTTGCGCGAGGCCATACACGGCATGCGCAGTATAGTGAGCGATGGTCTGCTCAGGATAGAAGGGGAGAAAACCCAACGGCATGACCGAGACAAACGCCCCACCGATCAGGTGGAGTAAGGCCCATGCCAGAAGCAAGACGGTGGGTGTACGATGGAAGGGCATGAGCCACCACACCCCGAAGAGGGCCAGCGAGATCAGCGCTGGCAGGCTGTTCTCAGGGCTGCTCAGGGTGAGACTCGGTAGCTCGGCTAGATTGTGAGTGTACTCCCCCAGCCAGGAGAGCAGCGTGAACATGAGCATCAGGCCAACAGGGCGAGGAACGGAGCTGGTCGTGGAACTCGAGGCCATATCATCCTCGTTTCACATGGGAGTTACAGCCCGGCGGTATGTTCCGCCAGATGCTCAGCCGGCGTCTGGAACAGATCCACGACGGTATAAAAGCCTTCCCCGTAGAACTGAGCGCCGAGCTGCCAATCACTGTCCGGCACCGTCTCTACCGCCTTGATGGTAGCGTCCATGGCCGCGTCGTAGCGGCGTCGGATCGACTCGGGGGTGGCGTTGCGAGCCAGCATGCGATTGTACCAGTAGCTCAGCGGGTCCCCCAGCCACTTCGGCATGTTGAACATCCCCTTGCCTCGGCGCGCGCTCTCGACTTCTTTGGGCAGGTACTCCAATGCCCACGTGAGGTGGGCGAATACCTCACCGACCGTCCACGCGCTACCTGGACACTTCTGCCCCCATCGGTCACCGGCGACTGCGTCTAGGCGCTCGTGGAAGGCGGCCCGCGTCGTCTCAAGCCCGTCGCGGAGGGCCTGCCGATCCGGAACTGGGCGGGGTTGAACAGTAGCCTGCACACGGGTTTCAATCATCGCTCTGTCTCCTGGCTGTCAAGCCCTGATCTCGACTGTTTGCTCGCCGCGCGCTTTGCGCCACATCAGTACGCCCGTGACGAGTATCCACACTGTGCTCAGCACCGAGAACAGGACGTCGAAGACCTCGGCAGCCCGGAACTCTGGCCCGCCCAGTACCTGCGCGATTCCCACCACGAACGCGCCCGCGCCAGCCACCACCGCCAGCCAGCCCAGCAGCTTCGGATAGGCCCGGCTGAGGATCATGGTTAGCCCATAGAGGAAGATGCCGATTCCCAGAAAGATAACGCTCGACAGACTGTAAACGGCATACTGCAGGTCTTCGGCGGCGGCCGCGATGCGCAAAGCAGAGGCCTTCTCCGCGGGTGCGGCATCCGCCCACGAACGAGCGATCTGGCTCATCGCAAAGCCATCCATAGCGGTGCTGACAAGCATGAGGGCGCCACCTAACAGCACGGCCAGGCAGGCAAAGCGGGCCACTGTGGCCGCCGGTTCGTCATCAAGGGTGAGCGTTAGCGCGAGTAACGCGCCGAAGATCAGGAGCAGGCTGAAGATCAGTACCAAGTGGATAGGCCCCCAGATTGCGCTGAGTGCGATCGCCTGGAGCAGGGCTTCAAGTTGGAAATCGCTCGGATGCGGGTGCAGAGCATTGGCCACCAACGCTAGCAGCGCCCCGAGCACGCCAGTGGCTCCCCCGATCCGGAGGAGCAGACTACGACTCGTCCGCGCCGGCGCAGAAGAACGGGCCAGGCGGGTGATAGGGACAGGGCCACTTGGAACATCCGCAGTACTCGCCATTGTATGCCTCCTTGTTTTCCTCGATTCTGAACCAGCCGGACGCGGTGGTTAAGCCTGGGGTGAATTGGAACGCAGCAGAGTCTTGACCGCCGCCGTGTATTTGTCCACATCAAGCTCAGGGTCGAGGGCCAACTGCAATTCCAGCCCGAAGTATGCCGACATCAATAGCTGGCTCAGTCCGAGGGGATCGAGGGCTGCCTCGATCTGCCCGCTCTCCTGCGCCTTGCTGATAATCAGCGCCAACGCCTGGATGTAACGGTTGATGACTTCACGGCGCGCTGCCCCCAGCTGGGGATTGACGAGGGCTTCGCCCCAGCCTTGCACGTTAACGCGGCCGGCGCCGAGGGCGGCCGCGCCTTTCAGACCCTGAAAGAAGAAGTCGAGCAGATTACTGAGTGCTTGCATCGGATCGTCACTGGCTTCGGCGGCGGTGAACAGGTCTCGGCTGCGATGGTAGTCGAAATCGAAGCTGGCCTGGATGATTTCCTCTTTGCTGTCGAAGTAGTGGTAGACGGCGCCGGCGCTTAGCTTGGCCTCAGCGTAGATGTCGCGCATCGTCGTCTGGTGGAAGCCTTTGCGCGCGAAGCATTGGTAGGCCGCGTCGATGATCTGCCGCCGCCGCGTCTCGCTGTACTCCTGGCTTACCTTTGGCATCCGTTCCCGCCACTCCTCTAAAAAATCGAACGATTGGTTTATATTATAGCATGAGTTAAATAGTCTGTCAATAGAACATCCGTATCAAAATTCGCTCAGCACGTCCAATGGTCGAGAGGCTTTGCTTGAGTCTGCTTGTCCGCCTAGACGCCAGCCCGCCAAAAGGCTGGCGTCTGTCTATCTCCATCCTACTCCCCCCTATCCGTTTGGATGGGCTGCGCCTCTCCGCGCCCGACTCGCAAACTGCCCATTAGGGTGTTCCCTTTTTACCATAATCGCTGTATAATGGTTATGACGCAGTGCGGCGTAAATCCATTTGCCCGTGTAAGGAGGTCTCTCTATGGCCCACGCCAAGAACGGGAACAAAGGCCGCTGGTCGGCCGGCGTCACGCCCTACGCCGAAATGGGCTACTATAATGCCGACTACATTCCCAAAGATACCGACATTCTGTGCGCATTCCGCATCGTGCCCCAGGAGGGCATCGAACCCATCGAAGCCGCGGCGGCCGTCGCGGGCGAATCGTCTACCGCCACCTGGACGGTGGTCTGGACGGACCGCCTGACCGCCCACGAGCACTACCAGGCCAAGTGCTATCGTGTGGACCCCGTCTCCGGTACCAATCAATATATCGCCTACATTGCCTACGACCTGGACCTCTTTGAGGAAGGCTCCATCGCCAACCTCACCTCGTCCATCATCGGCAATGTCTTCGGCTTCAAGGCCCTCAAGTCGCTGCGGCTGGAAGACATGCGCATCCCGCCCCACTACACCAAGACCTTCCAGGGTCCGCCCCACGGCATCATCATGGAGCGCGAGTACCTGAACAAGTACGGCCGCCCGCTACTCGGTGCGACCGTCAAGCCCAAGCTGGGCCTGTCGGCGCGTAACTACGGCCGCGTCGTCTACGAGGCGCTGCTGGGCGGCCTGGACTTCACCAAGGACGACGAGAACATCAACAGCCAGCCCTTCATGCGCTGGCGCGACCGCTTCCTGTTCTGCATGGAGGCCGTCAATAAGGCCCAGGCCGTAACCGGCGAGATCAAGGGCCACTACCTGAACGTGACGGCTGGCACGATGGAGGAGATGTACGAGCGCGCCGACTTCGCCAAGGAGTTGGGCAGCGTCATCATCATGATCGACCTGACCATCGGCTACACGGCCATCCAGTCCATGTCGAAGTGGGCGCGCAAGAACGGCGTCATTCTCCACCTGCACCGCGCCGGCCACGGCACGTACACGCGGCAGAAGACGCACGGCGTGAGCTTCCGCGTCATCGCCAAGTGGATGCGCCTGGCGGGGGTGGACCACATCCACGCTGGCACCATCGTCGGCAAGCTCGAAGGTGACCCGCACAACGTGCAGGGCTACTATGCCACGCTGCGCGGCGACAAGGTAGACGCCAACCCCCTGCTTGGCCTGTACTTCGACCAGGACTGGGCCTCCATGCCCGGCACCATGCCCGTCGCTTCGGGCGGCATCCACGCCGGTCAGATGCACCAACTCCTCCACTATCTCGGTGAGGACGTTGTCCTCCAGTTCGGCGGGGGGACCATCGGCCACCCGGACGGCATCGCCGAGGGCGCGGCCGCCAACCGCATTGCCGTGGAGGCCATGATCCAGGCGCGCAACGAGGGCCGCGACACCCTGAGCGAGGGGCCGGAGATTCTGGCCCGCGCCGCCCGCTGGTCGCCATCCCTACACAAAGCGCTGGAAGTCTGGAAGGACGTGACATTCAACTTCGAGTCGACCGACACGCCCGACGTGGTCGTGACGCCGACCTATTAAGCGGAGGGATGTATGCGCCTCACCCAAGGCACCTTCTCGTACCTGCCCGACCTGACCGATGAACAGATTCAGGCCCAGGTACAGTACTGTCTGGACAATGACTGGCCGGTCGCCGTCGAGTACACCGACGACCCTCACCCGCGCAATATCTACTGGACGATGTGGGGGCTGCCCATGTTCGACCTGCTCGACGCGGCGGGTGTCATGCATGAGATTAACGCCTGTCGGCATGCGTTCCCCAACCACTACATCCGCGTCACCGGCTACGACCGACGGCTGGGCCGTCAGACGACGGCCTTGAGCTTCATCGTCAACCGCCCCGCCGAGGAACCGGGCTTCTATCTGGAGCGGCAGGAAGGGGCCGACCGCCAGGTGCGCTATACCCTGCGCGCCTACGCCGCGGTCCGGCCCAGCGGCCAGCGCTACGGGTAAGCCAGGCTCCGCCCCGCGCGGAGGGATAGCCCTATGAACCCAGTCCAAACCCTCGACCAAGTCATTGATCTCGACGCCGCCTACCGCGAGTCGAACGTCCAGGCCATCCTGGACGAACTTGACCGCGAGTTGGTCGGCCTGACGCCGGTGAAGCGGCGCATCCGTGAGATCGCCGCCCTGCTATTGATCGCTCGCCTGCGCGAGCGCGCGGGCCTCTCGACAGAGCGCCCGTCGCTACATATGTCTTTCACCGGGCGGCCCGGCACCGGCAAGACGACGGTAGCGCTCCGTATGTCCAAGATTCTCCATCACCTGGGCTACGTTCGACGCGGCCATCTCGTCGTCGCCACCCGCGACGACCTGGTGGGCCAGTATGTCGGGCACACCGCGCCCAAGACGAAGGAAGTCCTCAAGAAGGCGATGGGGGGCGTGCTGTTCATAGACGAAGCCTACTACCTGTATCGGCCGGAGAACGAGCGCGACTACGGGCAGGAGGCGATTGAGATGCTGTTGCAGGTCATGGAAAACCAGCGCGATGACCTGGTGGTGATTCTGGCCGGCTACAAGGACCGCATGGACACCTTCTTCCAGGCCAACCCCGGCTTCCACTCCCGCATCGCCCATCACCTGGCGTTCCCGGACTACACGCTGGATGAGCTAATGGCCATAGCGGAGTTGATGCTGCAGCAGCAGAACTACCACTTTGACACCGAGGCCCGGCTGGCGTTCGCCGCGTACCTGGCCCTCCGCGTCCAGCAGCCGCACTTCGCCAACGCCCGCAGCGTGCGCAACGCCCTGGACCGGGTCAAGCTGCGCCAGGCCAACCGTCTGATCGCGCGGGGCGGGCAGATTGACGCCGGCGAGCTGATGCGGCTCGACGCCGCCGACATCCGGGCCAGCCGTGTCTTCCGCGGCGGGCTGGATACCGAGGACACCGGGACTCCGCAAGGCTAGCCCAAGGAGGCATTGTGCCGATGAGAAAAGGACGTCGCCCTATCATTCTGGGCATCGTCGGCGATAGCGCGGCGGGTAAGACCACCCTCACGCGGGGCCTGGTGAACATCCTCGGCCCGGAGCGCGTGACCCACGTCTGCACCGATGATTATCACAAGTACGACCGCAAAGAGCGCGCCGAGCGCGGCATCTCCGCGCTGCACCCGGACTGCAACTACATGGACATCATGGAGTTGCACCTGGAGCGCCTTCACTACGGCCAACCGATCCTGAAACCGGTCTATGACCACTCGACGGGCACGCTCGTCCGTCCGATGTATGTTCAGCCCCATGACTTTGTGATTGTCGAGGGGCTGCTGGGGTTCTCGACCCCGGCCATGCGCCAATTCTACGACGTGCGCGTCTTCCTCGACCCGCCGGAAGACCTGCGCCATGTCTGGAAGATACGCCGCGACACCACCAAGCGCGGCTATACCGTTGAGCAGGTCCAGGCGGAACTGGCGCGCCGCGAGCCGGACTCGCGCGACTTCATCCGCCCCCAGCGCCGCTATGCCGACATCGTGGTGCGCTTCTCGCCCCCATGCGACACGCCGCCGGAGGAGGCGGGCGCCAACATGGATGTGCGGCTCACTCTGCGCCCGACCATTCCGCACCCTGACCTGACCTACCTGCTGGCTAACGAGGCGCACCCTGACTACGGCATTCGGCTGCGCTTAGGGCGCGACAACGGCCCCGTGGACATCCTGGAGGTTGCCGGGACGGTGGCAGCCGAACACTGCACCGAGTTGGAGCAGGCCATCTGGCAGCACCTGCCGGACCTACGCCCGCTGCGTGACGACCAGTTTGGCGACTATCAGGACCGCACCGCTATGCGCCACAGCGACCCGCTGGCCCTGACGCAGTTGCTGCTGACCTACCACCTCCTGCGCAAGTACAACGACCTCTCCGCGTTGCCCTTTGCCCCGCCGGTGGCCGCGCTCTCGCGCCTCCAGCAGACCGCGCCTGTTGTCGCGGTTTAGCCGCGGTCGCCACCTGACACCCCCTCTCTAGAGCACCAGAGAGGGGGTTCTGATGTTGACAAACGGCGCGGCTGAGCGTAGAATCCAGAGGGTAACACGAAGGCGAATAGACATAGCCCTTCGTGTTACTTTATGACCTGACGGCCTATGACCAACGTTTCAATGACCCAGGGTATTCTCCAGGCGGGGCGGCTGGTTGCGCTAGTCCTGCTCGGCCTGGCTCTGGCTTCGCTCAATACGCGGCCCGCCGGCCAGCTCGACTTCCTGATCTTCGGCTCGCCGCTCACCGTCAACCTGTCGGGCGCGACGCTCATCGTCGCCTTGCTCGTCGCCTTGACGTGCGCCGGCGCGGAGGTCATGGCGCGCGCCCACCCCTGGCTGCACGACGCCCCGCTGGCCTACACGGCCATCTTCTGGCCGCTGCCCGCCTTTGTGACCCTGACCGCCGCCATGCTCGTCCCGACGCTGTACGGCCGCCCGGTCTGGCTGCTCGGTCTGGCGCTCACCTTCGTAGCCCTGGCCGTCGTCTTGCTGGGGCAGTACCAGGCCATAGACCCCGACACCCGCTACTACGACCGCGCCCGCCTGCTGTTGACGCTGATCGCCTACGGCGCGGCCTTTTTCCTGTACGCCGCCGTATCAGCCGCCCACATGCGCTCCCTAGTGTCCGCCCCGGCCCTGCTTGTCGTGAGCGCCGTCCTGGGCCTGACGCTGCTGCGCGGCGCGGCCGACGAGTGGCGCCACGCCTGGGTCTACGCCCTGGCCTGTGGTCTCGTCGTGGGCGAACTGACGTGGGTCTTGAATTATTGGGCCATCGGCGCGTTGGGTACGGCGGCCCTACTCTTGCTGGCGTTCTATATCCTGACGGGCCTGGCGCAGCAGGCGCTGCAGGGCAGTCTCACTCGTCGTCTGACCCTGGAGTTTCTGGTATTTGGCGGGGTTCTATTCATCATCATTCTCAGGTTGAGCCAATGGCTGGGATAACAGTAGCATTCACGGATCTGGCTGACCGCGTCCGATGCGGCGAACGGCGGGCCATTGCCCGCGCCCTGACTCTGGTCGAAAACGGCGGCGACGACGCCCAGGCTCTGCTCGCCGTCCTGCACCCCGACACCGGCCGCGCGCATCTCGTAGGCGTGACCGGCGCGCCTGGCACCGGCAAGAGCACGCTCGCCAATGCTCTCGCGGGCGAGTATCGCCACCGAGGCCGCCAGGTGGGCATCATCGCGGTGGACCCCACCAGCCCCTACACCGGCGGGGCCATTCTGGGCGACCGCATCCGCATGCAGAGCCACCACGGCGACTCCGGCGTCTTTATCCGCAGCATGGCGACGCGCGGCCACTTGGGCGGCTTGGCTGTCGCTACGACAGATGCCGTGCGCGTCCTGGACGCGGCTGGCTTCAACCCGATTATGATTGAGACGGTGGGTGCGGGGCAGTCCGAGGTCGAAATCGCGGGCGCGGCGCATACGACGCTGGTGGTTCAGGCGCCCGGCCTGGGCGACGATATCCAGGCTATCAAGGCCGGCATCCTCGAAATTGCTGATATCTTTGTCGTCAACAAGGCCGACATGCCCGGCGCGGACCAGGCTGTCGCGGCCCTGCGCGCCATGCTTATGTTGGGGGCACGCGAGCGCGGCCAGCGCCAGCGCGAGACCGGCATCCCCCCCTGGCCGCTGCCTATCGAGGAGACGGTCGCGGCGGTAGGCAAGGGCATCCCGGCCCTGGTAGACAAGATCGAGGAGCACGCGGCCTATCTGGAGCGCACCGGCCAGCGTGTCCTGCTGGAACGGGAGCGCGCCGAGAGCCAGGTGCGCGACATCCTGCGCGCCTGGCTGCTGCGTAATCGCCTGGCCGCCCTACCAGAAGGCGAACTGGGCCGCGTCGCGGCGCGCGTGGCCGAGCGTGAGGTGGACCCGTACACAGCGGCGGAGGAGTTGTTGGCTAAATAGAGGAGGACATGAGTATGCGGCGGACGGTGCAGCTCACGGCGATCATTGAACGCGAAGGGGATGGCTATGTGGCGCTCTGCCCTGAATTGGATATCGCCAGTCAGGGGCAAACAGTTGAGAGCGCCCGCCAGAACTTGGTTGAGGCTATCGAAGGGTTTTTCGAGGTTGCAGACCCAACCGAGGTGCAGGCTCGACTCCACAACGAAATTTTCATCACGCGCTTAGAGGTGGCCGTTGCCTAAACTGCGTGTCCTTTCGGGGCGCGAAGTTTGCGCCATTCTGCATCAGCATGGCTTTACGGAGGTTCGACGGCGCGGGGATCATATTATCATGCAAAAGCGTACGGACACTTCCACCATCACTGTTCCTGTGCCAGACCATCGCGAGCTACGCATTGGCACTCTGCAGTCTGTAATTCGCCAGTCTGGACTGGCCCGTTCGCTTTTTGAGGTGCAGTAAACTATCATGGAAAGCATGTACGGTAAGCTCGCCCTCTATACGGGGACGGCCAATCCTGGGCTGGCTCAGGAGGTCGCGCAGGCGCTCAAGGTGGACCTCTCCCCGGCCGACGTCTTTAAGTTTCCCAACGACAACATCTTCATCCGCCTCCAGACCTCGGCCCGGTCCCGCGATGTCTTTGTTATCCAGCCTACCTGTCCCCCGGTAAACACCAACATCATGCAGTTGCTGATTTTTATTGATACGCTCAAGCGGGACTCGGCGGGGCGGATTACGGCCGTCATGCCCTATTATGGCTATGGCCGCACGGATAAGAAGGACCAGCCTCGTGTCCCCATCACGGCGCGTCTCGTGGCGGACTTGATTACCGTGGCCGGGGCGGACCGCGTGCTGATGATGGACCTGCACGCGGGCCAGATTCAAGGCTTCTTCAAGATTCCGGTGGATGACATCACGACGCAACACCTGCTGGGCCAACACATGCGGCAGTGGGACTTGAGCCGGGCGAGCGTCGTCGCCGCCGACCTGGGGGGGGCCAAGCGGGCGCGTAACTTCGCGGAGGTGCTGGGCGTGCCGCTGGCCCTCATCGAGAAGCGCCGCAGCCAGTCCGGCGCCAGCCCATCTAAAGCGCGCGCTCTGAACCTGATCGGTGAGATTGAAGGCCGCGACGCCATCATCTACGATGACGAGATTGACACGGCGGGAACCGTTACGGAGGCCGCAGCATTTCTGCGGAGCGCCGGCGCGCGCTCGATCCGCATCGTCGCCAGCCATCCTATTTTGTCCGACCCCGCCACGGAACGTTTGCGTAACACGCCCATTGAAGAGATCGTTGTCACCAATACCGTACCTGTCCCCGAACGCAAATTGCTGCCGAATATGACGATTCTCTCGGTCGGCCCGCTACTCGGTGAGGTCATCCGCCGTATACATTTAGGACTGTCCGTGGGAGAGATGTTCAACGAGTAACGGAGGTTGCCATGAATAACAGCGACTATGACCGGCGGCGTATGCATCGGCTGATGCCCGGCTTGATTATGATTGGCCTGGGCGTCCTCTTCCTGATCGGCCAATTTTTGCCCATCGGGGACTGGATCCTGCTCATCATGGGGCTGGCCTTCCTGGTCAGCTATTATATCACGCGGCGGGATGGGCTGCTCTGGCCGGCCGGTATTCTGTCCGGGTTGGGCCTGGCGATTATCGTGGGCAATGCCCTAAGGCTGGACGGGCCGATGATGGCAGGGGCGATCCTCCTCGGTCTGTCGGGCGGCTTCTTCAGTATCTACATTATTGACCAAATTTTTACCCCGCCCACGCCGGTCGGTCCACTGTGGGCGGGCGCAGGCACGGGTCTGGCGGGGGTCATCTTTGTGCTGATTGGGGTGGGGGCGCTGCCGGAGAATGTATGGGGCGTGGTCGGCCAGCTGTGGCCCATCTTCCTCATCCTGGCCGGCATTTCGACGGTTGTCGGCGCGTTCCGCCGCCGCGAGGGATAGACCGGTCTAAGGGTAGAGACGTGACACGTCACGTCTCTACGCCGCCACTCGCTCCGCCAGCCAGACGTTCACCAGCGTTTCGACGCTAATGCCCTTGGCGCGGGCCTGGACGGCGATCTTCTCCCACAACTCTGGCTCAATCGCCACTCGCCGTCGGCGTGGCGCAGTGACTTCGATCTCCACCTCAGTTGTCTCGTCCCAATAATCGGCCAAGCTGTGTGTATCCCAGAACTCAGCTGCCGCTTCGATACTCTCGAAATTTTCGGGAATTGGATCTTTAGTCTTACTTTCTTGCATAGCGTCTTACCTCGGCTAGGTCCATGTCTCGCGCACTGATGACGAGCGCCGTATTGTGTGACTTGAAGATGAAGTAAACCGTCAAATATCTTCCTGCATCCGTTTGTCCAAGAGCCGTGTACAGGTCTTCGCCTTCGACATGTCCCGTCTCGTGGAAGCGATAGCGCGGCCGATCGAAGAATACCTGCTCGACCTCCTCGGGCGTATAGGTACTTCATCAAGAGGCCGGTAACAAACAAGCCCCTGTTTCCCAAAGGAACAGGGGCTTGGTGTGTGCCCAGTGCGTTTACGCGGCCTTCATGCTCGTGGTCTGGGTCAGGTCGAGGCGGATGCCAGGCCCCATAGTCGTCGTCAGCACCATGTTCTTGATGTAGACGCCCTTGGCGGCGGCGGGCTTGGCGCGGTTGATGGCCTCCACCAGCGCGCCCAGGTTCTCCAGCAGCTGCTGGTCCCCAAAGCTGCGCTTGCCAATCGGCACGTGGACGTTGGAAGTCTTGTCTACTTTGAACTCAACACGGCCAGCGCGGGCCTCGTGGATGGCGCGCGGCAGGTCCTCAGCCGGGACAACCGTGCCCGACTTGGGGTTGGGCATCAAGCCGCGCGGGCCGAGGATACGGCCCAGGCGGCCCACCTTGCCCATCAGGTTGGGCGTCGCCATAGCGATTTCAAAGTCGGCAAAGCCGTCCTGGACGCGCTTGATCAGGTCGTCACCGCCGACCACGTCTGCGCCCGCCTCTTCGGCCAGCCGGGCCGCGTCGCCTTCCGCGAAGACGGCGATACGCACCTTGCGGCCTGTGCCGTGGGGGAGGACGACGACACCGCGCACCTGCTGGTCGGCGTGGCGGGGGTCAACGCCCAGGCGGAAGTGGACTTCGACAGTCTCATCGAACTTGACGAAGGACAACTGCTTGGCGAGCTTGATAGCCTCGTCGGGGGTGTAGATCTTCATACGATCTACCTGGGCCTTAGCGGCCTCATACTTTTTCCCATGATCTGTTGCCATCGTGTCCTCCTAGTCCACCACTTCCAGGCCCATGGACCGCGCCGTCCCCTCGATCATCTTCTTGGCGCCTTCCAGGTCCACCGCGTTGAGGTCAGGCATCTTGGTCTTGGCGATTTCTTCGATCTGAGCGCGGGTTACGCGCCCCGACTTCTCGGTCTTGGGCTTGGCCGCGCCCTTGTCCACCTTGGCGGCCTGTTTGAGCAGCGCCGGGGCCGGCGGTGTCTTGAGGACGAAGGTGAACGAACGGTCGGTCATGATGGTGATTTCGACCGGGATGACCATGCCCGCGTTCGCGGCGGTGCGCGCGTTATACTCTTTCACAAACGATGGAATGTTGATGCCGTGGGGGCCGAGGGCCGTACCCACAGGCGGGGCGGGCGTGGCCTTACCAGCCGGTAGCTGGAGCTTAACGACCGCTTTGACTTTCGCAGCCATGAATTCTCCTCTGAGGTAGGAAGTCGCCTGCGTTCAGGCTCCCTCATCTATTACAAACAAGACGAAGCGGGTAGGGGGACGCTTTATGCCTACCCAGGTACGCCCAAGGCGTCCCCCTACCGTTTAGATTTTCTCAACCTGTAAGAAGTCCAGTTCGACCGGCGTGTCGCGGTTGAAGAACGACACGGTTAACCGCACCTTACCGCGCTCGCTGTCCACTTCCTCGACCACGCCGTTGAAGTCGGTGAACGGCCCGTCAATGATGCGCACCTTTTGGCCCGGGTGGAAGGTCACGCGCACCTTGGGAGCCTCGGCGTGCATACGCTTGAGGATTTTGTCCACTTCAGGCTGGGGCAAGGGGGCGGGCCGCAAGCCAGACCCCACGAAGCCCGTCACCCCTGGCGTGTTGCGCACCATGAACCAGGTTTCGTCGTCCATGATCATCTCGACGAGGACATAGCCGGGGAAAATTTTCTTCTCCACAATGCGGCGCTGCCCGTCTTTGATGTCCACTTCCTCTTCGGTGGGTACGACGACCTGGAAGATCTGGTCCTGGAGACCGCGATCCTCGATCTGGCGCTCCAGGTTGCGCTTAACCTTCTTCTCATACCCGGAATAGGTATGGAGGACGTACCAGGCCTTGTCGGTTTTCGTCTCCGGCGCCGTAGCCGTCTGATCAGTCATACGTCTTATCGCCTCTTCCTGGCTGGGCGCGACCTAGCGGAACAAGAACCCAAACAACATGTTGTAGAATGCGTCAAGTGACCCCAGGAGAAGCGCCATACCGATGAGGACGGCCAGGACGATGGTGGTCAGGTTGGTGGCCTCCTGGCGGGTCGGCCAGACGACCTTACGCAATTCGGAGCGAGTCTCACGCCAAAATTCACGGAGACGCTGAACGAGTTCGTTGAATCGGCCTAAACGACCAGGCTGTTTTGCTTCAGACACGCTCACTGTTCCTCCTGCCGTGGCGCTAGCGCGTTTCGCGGTGAGGTTGATGCTCACGGCAGCGCGGGCAGTACTTCTGGATTTCCAGTCGGTTTGGATCGTTCTTGCGGTTCTTCTCGGAGGTGTAGTTACGCTCCTGGCACTTGGTGCAGGCCAGCGTAATCACCATGCGGTTCGCTTTCTTAGCCATACGTCACCTCTAAAAGTGACAGGTGACGGGGACACACTCGCCCCGTCACACGCCACACACGTCACCTATCACAACTCAGATAC
>JAHCIP010000078.1 GCA_026129165.1 Anaerolineae bacterium | reverse complement strand
TCGCCCACCACCCCCACTTCGCCGCGACGGTGGCCTATCTCCTGGACCGGCGCGTGGGAGGGGGGGGGGCAGGCGGCGGGCCGCTGTATAACAATCTGCCCGACTATTTCAGCCGGGCGACCTTCTACAATTCGACGTGGCACATCATCTTGATGGCGCTGGCGCTAGCCGGGGTGTTGGCCTGGTGGGCGTACCGCGCGGGCCAATCAGAGGGTGGCGCTGGCGATGCCCCAGGCTCAAGCCTAGGGCTAGGCAAGCCAAGTCCCCTGAAGGGGGCTGAGGAGAGCCACACTCGCACCAACCAGGCGCTACCCGCTGACCAGCCCGTTTTAGCGGGCTTCGCACGCCTAGCCCGACGCTTGAGCATCGGGCCGTGGCGTTGGCTCGCCCTGGCCTGGCCCTTCGTGAGTATCGTCGTTGTCGCGGTCGGGGGGGACGCGCTGCGTGTCGGCCGGCTGAACCTGGCGATCCTCCTGTTTCTGCCGTGGCTGGCCTGGCTCGTCATGCCCCGTCTGGGCGACGCGGCGCGCGCCAGCCTGCTCTGGTTCCTGGCCCCATTTTTTGTCGCGGCGTTCCTGGTCCAGAAGCCCCATACCCACTTCTATACGATGATGCCGGGCTGGGCGTTACTGGTGGGATTGGTGGGTGGTGGGTGGTGGATGGAAAACAGGAAGATGGGGAAGGATGGGAAGGATGGGAAGGCGGCACGGCGTCTCCTGGCCGGTCTCGTGGTTGTCGTCCTGGTGTTGCAGGTGGGCTACTTATGGTTGGCCTTTGTGGATCACTCACCGGAGTACAAGCGCGTCTACCCGGCGGCCCGCAGCCCGCTATACCCCGTCGTCTATGGCGACCAGCCGCCGCGCGGCGGTTACTTCGGCTTCCCCTACCGCGCGGGCTGGGGCGTGGTCAGCGCCCTCTTCGCCAATGGCGCCCTTCAGGGCAGCTACGACAGCAATGAGGAGTGGCTGATTACGGGCTGGTATACGCGCGGCGCGGCGCGGTGTGTGAGTAACCCTCGCTACTACATCGTGGCCGAGAATGTCCAGGACGAGGAGAAGATTCCGCTGGCCCAGATCCAGCGCGACTACCACCTGCTGGCCTCGGTGGATGTGGATGGCGGGCAAAAGCTGCGCATCCTGACCCGCGACCCGGTCGCCCAACCGGTGAGCTATACGCTGGCTGACAGCGTGCGGCTCAACCCGACCGAGGGCGCGTGCTTCCCGCTCGGCCAGGCGCTGGCCGAAGCCGTACCCGCCGTCAAGACCGACGCCGTCCTCGGCTCGATCCGCCTGCTCGGCTATGAACTCTCGTCCCCAGTCGTCGCGCCAGGCGGCCGCGTCGGATTGACGCTGTTCTGGCAGGCCGTGGATAAGCCGTCGTCCGACCTGACCGTGTTCACCCACATCGAGGACAGCCGCATCTGGGGCCAGAACGACGGCTACCCGCAGTGCGGCAGCCGCCCGACCTCCAAGTGGCAGCCGGGCGACCTGGTGGTGGAGACACGCGACCTGCGCCTGGACCCGGCCACGCCGGCTGGCGACTACCCTATCCGAGTCGGCCTCTACGACGCGGCGACGGGGCAGCGGACGGCGGCCAGCGGGGCAGACACCGCCGATGGCGACCACGCGACGCTCGGCGTCGTGACGGTGCGGCCATGAGAAGCCGCTGGCTCGACGCGCTGGCCGTCGCCCTCCTGGCGGCCGCTCTGGCCGCGCGGCTTGTTCGCCTGGACGCCTTCATCGCCGCCGACGAACTGCGCTGGGTCTGTCGGTCGCTCGCGTTCGGGCAGGCGCTGGCGGCGGGTGACTTTAAGAACACCTTCCAGACGGGCCATCCCGGCGTCGTCACCATGTGGCTGGGCACGCTGGCCGTCCCGACGGGGCAGGCTCCGGCGTCGGTTCTCGCCACCTGCCGCGCCACCGAGAACGGCGAGTCACCCTCGGCCGCCACTGCCGCGCAACTGGCCGAGCTAGCCGCCACCCTGTTCCACATGCGCGTCGCGCCCGCCCTGTTCAACAGCCTTCTGCTGGCGCTAGCCTACTGGCTCACCCGGCGGCTGGTCGGCCCCTGGCTCGCCCTCGTTGGCCTGGCCCTGCTCGCCTTCGACCCGTTCCTGCTAGCGCATTCCCGCGTTCTGCACCTGGACGCCATCCTGAGCGGCTTGATGCTCGTCAGCGCCCTCTTGCTGCTCCAGGCCTTCAGCCGTCAGCCTTCAGCTTCCACCCACTCATCGCTCATCGCTTATCGCTCATCACTCATTCTGTCCGGCCTCGTCGCTGGTATCGCCCTGGCCCAGAAAGTGGCGGCGGTGTTCCTGTGGCCGTGGGCCGGGTTGGCCCTCCTGGCATTGGCCTGGCGTCAGACGGGCTTCACGTGGCGTCCGGCGCGGTCCACGACGCTGGGCATCGTGTCCGGCTCGCCCACCCATGCCTCCACCACGGCGACCCCGCCTCGCGCTGCCTTGTCCACTCTCTTGACCGCCCTTATTCGACTGGGGCTGGCCTGGGGCCTGGCGTTGGTCGTCGGCGTCCTGCTGGTCTGGCCCGCCGCCTGGAGCAACCCGGTCGGGACGGCGCAAGGTGTGGTGGCGAAGGCGGCGGTCGAGGGCGGCAACCCGCACCAGGCGGGGCAGGTGCTGGGCGAGGAAGTGGTCGAAGACCCGGGGCCGCTGATGTACGTCCTGGCGCTGGTGTTCCGCGCCTCGCCGTGGATGTTGCTAGGGTTGGGGGTTGGTGGGTGGTGGGTGGTGAGAAGGTGGGTAGTCCCGCAGGGAGGCTTCGCACTGGGTGGTGGGATGAAAGGGTCTCCGACTGTCATTCTGAGCGAAGCGAAGAGTCTCGCCTCCATTAGACGAGATGCTTCGCCTTCGGCTCAGCATGACAGTTCTCTTTTTAATGGTATTACAGAGAACGCAGGGACTTTGCCCGTAGTGGGCGTCGTCATCGGCCTCCTGGGGTTGGCTGTCCTGTTTGGCCTGCTCATCTCGCTCAGCCCCAAGAAGTTCGACCGCTACCTGCTGCCGTCGTTCCCCCCGCTCGACCTCGTGGCCGGTATCGCCCTGGCTGCCTTCGTCACCCAATTACGCAATACGCAATACGCATCACGCAATACGCATCACGCATCACACAGCATCCGTCCCCTTGCCCTCGCCCTAATCCTCCTGGTCCAACTCGTCATCGTCTTGCCCCACGCGCCCTACTACCTGACCTATTACAACCCTCTCCTCGGCGGCGGACAGGCGGCGACCCACTGGCTGCTCGTCGGCTGGGGCGAGGGCTACGACCTGGCTGCGGCTTACCTGAACCGCCTGCCCAACGCGGCCGGCACCCAGGTCGCCGTGCGTGGCGTCTCGCAGTTCGCGCCGCTGTTCGTTGGTGAGACACGCAGCGCGCCCGGCTATCGCCCCTACCAGACCGACTATGTCGTGCTATACTCCAACGAGGTCCAACGCCACCGCAGCGAAGGGCTGATGGCGCGTTATCTGGATAATCCGGCTGAGAAGCCGGTCTACGTGGCGCGGCTGAATGGGATTGACTATGCCTGGGTGTATGCCAATACCACGGCGACACGGCCCCTGGCCGACCTGGGGACCCGCCGCGAGCCAGATGATGTTGTGGTCGTCAACGGCGCGTCCCTCGCCGCCAAGGGGCTGCCCGTCGGCCAGCAGGCGGTCAAGGTGTACGGCCACTTTGGCCCGACCGAAACGGTGGAGGCGCTGGCCGGCTTGGCGCCCGGCGCTCGCCTGTGGTATCTGCGCTACCCGGAGGCCGATCCCGGTGTGATCCTGGACACGCTACGGGAACAGGCTATACTTGACTCTGAGCCGCGCCATTACCCGGACATTGAATTGTGGGCGGGACGCGCCGCCCCCGCCGCTGATCAGGCCGCCAACGCCGAGGCTGGCCCGTTACGGTTGACGGCGTGGGGTGTCGGGCGGGAACCGTTGCAGCCGGAACGCGGGGAAGGGCTGCGCCTATCCTGGCAGGTGGCAACTGTCCCGACGAGCGACCTGACGGCGGTTCTAGAGGTGCTGGACCCAGCCGGCCAGGTGGCCGGCCGGTCCGAGAAAGCCCTTCGCTCCCCGACGCTGACACCGACTTCACGCTGGGCCGTGGGCGAGCGGGTGGAGACGCTCATACCCTTGACCCTCCCGCCCGCGACCCCGCCTGGGACATACACGGCCCGCGTGCAACTCAAGGGGGCCGGTTCAGCTATCTCGCTGGGGCCGCTGATCGTGGGCCGCAACCCAACGCCGACCACGCCGGACATCCCGCATCCGCAGCTGGTGAACTTTAGCGGCGCCGGCGTTCAGTTGCTCGGTCACGGGCTGACAATGCAGACCATCCGGCCGGGCGATACGCTGGCGGTCCCGCTGTGGTGGCGGGCGACGGGGGCCGTGTCTGTCTCTCTGGTGCAAATGGACCTACGTGACGTGCGCGGCCAGAGCCAGGAGGTTACGCCGAGTGCGCCCCTGGCCGTCCCGCTGGCGACGCTGGCCTGGCAGCCAGGTGAGGTCTTCCGGGGCCTGGCGCGATTGACCGTGCCGCCGGGCCTGCCGACCGGGCCGGCCCAGGTAGAACTGAACGTGCGCGGGGCAGGGGGACGGCTGGTCTTGCCCGCGCCGGCCGTCCTCGGCCAGGTGTGGGTGCGTGGAACGCGGCTGACCGAGCCGCCCAAGCCGCCGCAGCGGGCGGTGGATTTCCAGGTGGGTGACTTAGCGCGGCTGATCGGCTACGACGCGCTACCCGTCAAGCCCGGTGAGTCGCTGCCGCTGACGCTCTACTGGCAGGCGTCTGGTCCAGCCCCAACAGCTTATTCAGTCTTCGTCCACCTGCTGCGTCCGGATGACACCATTCTAACCCAGGTGGACCGCGCGCCAGGCCTGGGTCAGTATCCAACGAATACATGGCGGGCGGGGGAAGTCGTGGTTGACCCCTATACGCTGGACGTGCCCCTGGACACGCCGCCGGGTCATTACCAGGTCGCTGTCGGGTGGTACACCTCGCAGGGGCGCGCGCCAATCCGTGACGGTCAGGACCAGCCCGTCCCAGCGGACCGCATCCTGCTAGACGTTGAAGTGCGTTAGATGACGACTGAGACACCCCCGGCCGCCGGGCCTCGTCCCGCCGTCCACCCCCTAACCTCCACGACCCACCGCCCACGACCCACCGCCTTTCTTCGGGCCCTGGGCCTGACATGGGTGGACGCCGTTGGGTTGGGGGTCCTGCTTGTGGCAGCGGCGGGCTACCTGTTCAACCTGGGCGGCTGGCTGATTACCGACGACGAAGGCTCGTACTTTTACCAGTCCTGGCGCATCAGCCTGGGCGAAGTCCCCTACCGCGACTTCCTGACCCCCCAACTGCCGCTGTTTATGGGCGTCGGCGGGCTGGTCCAGCGGGTGTTTGGGCCAGACCCGGTTCCGCTGCGTGTCCTGAGCGTCTGCCTGGTGCTGGGCGCGGGCTGGGCGTTCTACCGCGTCCTGCGCCGCCTGACGACGCCGAGCATAGCCCTCGTCGGGCTGGCTGCCTTCCTGGCTCACCCCGATGTGTATGCCGTAGGCCGCGTCTACCGCCCCGAACCCTACATGCTGTTCTTCATCGCCCTTGGCTTGTGGGCTTTTATGCGCGCGGAGGAGCGCGCCCGCCGCCGCTGGCTTGTGCTGTCGGGCCTCCTCTTCGGCCTGGGCGTCCTGACCAAACTCTTCGGCGCGCTGGCCCTCGGCGGCCTGGGGCTGTACGTGTTACTGGGGCCAGGGGCCAGGGGCCAGGGACCAGGGACGGAAGATGGAGGACGGAAGACGGAGGATGGAGGATGGAATAGGGACTACGGGACAGGGAATACGAAATACGGATTACGGATTACGCATTACGGACCCTTCTCCCTCCAATCCCTAATCATCAATCTTCAGTCTTTAGTCTTCCTGGGCCTTCCAGCCGTCCTTGTCGCTGGCGGCGTCATGGGCGTCTTTCTGCTCGTGGTCCCCGAAACGTGGACGGCGGTGTTCGGCCACCAACTCATGCAGGGCAGCCAGTTGTCGCGCTGGGACGTGCTGGTTAAGGGCATCGAGTTCTACGGCGTCTACTTTACCCAGTACGCCCCACTGCTCGTCTTCGCCCTGCCCATGGCTGTCCAGGTCTGGCGCGAGGGCGGCCGCCGCACGCTCCTCGCCTGGCAACTGCCCACGCTGATCGCCTTTATTCTGCTGTCGCGCGAACTGTGGCCGCGCCACCTGGTCTATCTGGCCCCCGCGCTGGTCGGACTGTGGGCGCTCAGCCTGGAGCCGATGCTGGCCTGGACACGGCGCGGCTTTCTGCTGGTGGCCGTGGTGGGAGCGATCATCCTGCCCTGGGTGTTCAAGGATAACGAGGTCGCCCACTACAGCGAGCGCGGCACGTGGCGCATCGCCGCCTTCCTCGCCGCCGAGGTTGGCCCCCACGGCTCGTTCCTGGCCGACTACCCCGAACTCAACTTCTACGCCCAGCGGCCCACGGGTTACGCTGCCGCGTCGCTGTCGCAAGGGGCCGCCTCCAGCGGCCAGATTACGGGGGCGCGGCTGGCCCAGGAGCTAGACGCTATGGGCGGGACGGCGGTGGCCCTGGAGATGTCCGACTTCAGCCAGACCCGCTTCCTGCGCGACCGCGCCCAGTTCCTCGCCTACCTGGACCAGAACTTCCGGCCGCTCGGCATCTTCCAGCGCAACCACCAGGTCTACCAGATTTACCGCCGTAAGGGCGCGCCCGCGCCAGGGCCGGAGCTAAACTTTGGCGACCAGTTGACCCTGTTCACGGGCGGCCCATACCAGGATAGCGTGCCCAGTGGCGGCTCGATGATGGTGGGGCTGCGCTTTGGTGTCCGACCGCCGGGCGGGCTGGATCAACGGCCGCCGCTGACCGAGGACTATGTCGCCTTTTTGCACCTGCGTGACGCGGAGGGGAACCAGTGGGGCCAGGGCGACGGCGCGTTGACCGATTCCAACCGCAAGCTGACGTCGGAGTGGGTTCCCGGCGAGCTAAACTCGGACCGCATCCGACTCAACGTGCGCCCCGGCGCCCCGCCGGGCGTCTACGACATCATGGTGGGCGTCTACCGCCGGCGCGACCTCGGCCGCCTGGACATTCTCAACAGCCAGGGCAATCCCGTCGGCACGGAGTTCAAGCTAGCCCAGTTACGGGTGACGGCGAGTGCGGCGCAGCCGAAGCCGACGGACCTGGGCCTGGCTTTCCCGACGACGGCGGACCTGGGCGCGGCGCGGCTGGTGGGCTACTCGATGGAACGCGGCGAGGTCGAGGCGGGCGACACGCTGCGCGTCGAGCTAGGCTGGCAGGGTCAGCGCGACCTGGAGGGCCAGGCGGCGCTGAGCCTGGTCGGGCCAGGCGGCGAGGTCGAGCGGCAAACCTTTCCCCTATCATTAGGTCGGGGCGAGGTGGGCTTGCGGCAGGTCCTCTTCCCAGTGGACGCCGACGTGCCAGGGGGGACCTATACCCTGCATGTTAGTCTGCTTGGGGGCGCTGGCGCGGCATTGGGGACGGCCGACCTGGGCCAACTGACGGTGCGACCTGTGGCGGCCACCTTCACGCGGCCCGCTATCGCCCACCCCCTGCGGGTGGACCTGGGCGAGCGCGTGGACCTGGCTGGTTATGACCTCCAGGCCGAGACGGTCGCGCCGGGGGGGACGGTCAATCTGACGCTGTACTGGCATCCGCAGGGACGCCTGACGCAGAGCCTGAAGGTGTTCACCCACCTGGTGTCACCCGACGGGGTCATTGTCGGCCAGCGCGATAACGTGCCGGTCGACAATACGCGCCCGACGACAGGCTGGCGGCCAGGCGAGTATATCGTGGATCGCTACTCCATTCCCGTACCGGCTACTGCCAGGGCTGGCCGCTACGAGCTTCGCGTCGGGCTATACGACCCGCTGGCCAACGAACGGCTGCCCGTCCAGGTGGATGGGCAGCCCGCGCCCGACGGCCAGGTGGTCCTACAAACAGTAGAGGTCAGACCGTAGGAGGTGGAATATGCCGCGCCAGAGACAGAAGACCAGGCGGCTCGACGATATTGTGTTGACCCTCGACCAGCGCAACGCGCTGGAGGTCATACGCCACCGTCTCTACAGCCAGTTCCAGGTCCACGCCGTCGTTTTGTTCGGGTCTGTGGCGAGGGGCGAAGCAGATGCCGACTCCGATGTTGATCTCCTGATCATCACGCCGCAACCCATGACGTCTTCCCAACACCATGAAATTACCGATATGGTGTGCGAAGTCAATCTCGCGTTTGGGACGAACTTCAGCACTCTCGTCGTAGATCGCTACTCCTGGGAGGAAGGCCGAATCTCGGTTTTGCCTCTCAAAACAGCCATCTTGAAAGAGGGCATCCCGTTATGAGCGCCGAGGAACAGCGCTCTGAGGTCATTCACTATTGGTGGGCGAAGGCTGAAGAAAGCCTGGCATCCGCCGAGCGCGAATTCCAAGCCGGCGCTTATACTATTGTGGTGAACCGAGTTTATTACGCAGCTTTCTATGCAGTGTGCGCGGCTTTGCTCGAACGTCAACTGCCTACGACGAAACACAGCGGTGTCCGTGCGGCCTACCATCGTGAACTGATCAAGACGGGCCTGCTGGACGTAGAATGGGCAAAGTTTTATGATCGCCTCTTCAACGACCGACAGGAAGGGGATTACGTGGCGCTCGTCTCGTTTGAGCCAGGGTATGTGAAGACGCAACTCGAACAATGCCGCCAGTTCCTAACCGCGTTACGGCCGTTCATTGCTGCTCTCTCGAGTGAGGATGTGTGACGAAACACAACCAATGGGAAGAGTTTTTCGACGCGCACGCGCCCCACTACATGCAGAACTCATTCACCAAGAATACCCAGGCGGAAGTGGACTTTGTACTGGAAGAACTCCAGGCGCCGCTGGGTAGTTGGATTCTCGATATGGGCTGCGGTACAGGCCGCCATGCGGTCGAACTGGCGCGGCGAGGCTATCGTGTGACGGGGGTGGACATCTCGGCGGGGATGCTGGCCGAAGCACGTAAAGCGGCGGACGCGGCCTGTGTCGAGGTCGAGTGGGTCCAGGCGGACGCGACGACGTTCCAGGCGACCCGTCAGTACGACGGCGCGGTCTGCCTGTGCGAAGGAGCCTTTGGCCTCGTCGGGCTGGAAGACGACCCGGTGGATCACGGCCTGGCGATTCTGCGCGCTATCAGCTACGCGCTCAAGCCGGGCGCGGTGTTGGTCATGACCGCGCTGAACGCCCTCGGCGCGATCCAAAAGCTGACCCAGGCCGACATTGACAGCGGCCGCTTCGACCCGGCGACGATGACCGTGCGCGAAGACGAGTGGTGGGATCTACCCGAAGGCCGGCGACTCGTTCAGCTACGCGAACGCCGCGTCGTCCCTAGCGAGTTGGTCTTGATGTGTCGCGTGGCGGGACTGGACGTACTCCATCTATGGGGCGGTACGGCCGGCGCCTGGGGCCGCCGCCCACTGCAATTGGCCGAGATCGAGATGATGGTCGTCGCCCGAAAGAAGGAAAACGAGTAAAATTCGACACAGGACGGTAGACGGAGGACGACGGGTAGGAGGACGGTATGCAGTGGCAGGAGCGTATCACGGTGGACCCGAACGTTCTGGTGGACAAACCCGTGATTAAGGGGACACGGCTCGCGGTGGAATTTATCGTTGAACTTTTGGCCCAAGGGTGGACCGAGGAGGACATCCTCCACAATTATCCAGGGTTAACCACAGAAGATATTAGAGCCTGTCTGTCTTGTGAGTCTCAGAACTGAGTCCCGCGCCCACCTCTGGGCCATGCTCGCTATTCTCCTGGTCGCCGGGGCGCTGCGCTTCTGGCGGCTGGACCAGTTCCCGCCGGGGTTGTCGGTGGACGAGGCGTACAACCTGCTCGACGCCCAGGCCATTCTCGACGGCGGCCGGCCCATCTTCCTGCCCGACAACGCCGGGCGCGAGGCCCTCTACTCCTACTGGCAGGCCGGCCTCGTCGCCCTGCTAGGCTACGGGGCCTTCCCCTTGCGCGTGGCGTCGGCCCTCATCGGTGTGCTGACCGTCGCTGTGAGCGTGTGGTGCTTGAGCGCCCTGCCCTGGCCCCGCGCCCGTCAAACGGCCCTGGTCGCCGCCGCCATCCTGGCAGGGCTGTTCTGGCACGTGCTGTTTAGCCGCTTTGGGATTCGCGCCATCAGCATGCCGCTGTTGGCGGCGTTGATGTTGGGCTGGCTGTGGCGGGGGATGATGACAGGCCAGATGAAGTTGTTCGCGCTGGCGGGGGTGGCGTTGGGCGTGGCCGTCTACACCGGGACGGCGGCGCGGGTGCTGCCGCTCGCGCCGGTCCTGAGCCTGGGATACCTGGCCTGGACCGACCGTACTAAGGCCCGCCAGACCGTCCTCGGTCTTGTTCTGCTCCTCGCCGTCGCCGGTCTTGTCGTCCTGCCGCTGGCCGTCTACTTCCTCCAGTTTCCAGTCCAGTTTAGTACGCACCTCAACGAGGTCGCCGTCGGCCCGGCTGACCTGCTCGCCAATATCCCGCGTGTGCTAGCTATGTTCAACCTGCGCGGCGACGCCGCATGGTGGCGCAACCTCGCTGGCCGTCCCGTGTTCGACCCGCTGATGGGTATTGCTTTCCTGGTGGGGCTGCTTGTCCTGCTGGCCGGCCGACCTAACCCCCCTCTCTTACGACTGGAGGGGCAGGGGGAGGGGTTCTCCACGCTCGCGCCGATCCTGGTTCTGATCTGGCTCGGCGTTATGCTGATCCCCACTCTAGCCGCCGACGCCGCCCCTAACTTCTCGCGCGCCATTGGCATCCTGCCGGTGGTGTGCGTCATCCCGGCCCGCGCCCTGGTTCTTGGCTATGACTGGCTGGCGGCTCGCCGCCGCGCCTGGGCCACACCCGCCATGATGGGGATTCTCCTGGTCAGCCTGGCCTGGACGGCCTGGGACTATTTTGGCGTCTTTGCTGGCCGACCCGAACCGTACTACGCCTACGACGCCGAGAAGGTGGCGGCCGGGCAGGCGCTCAAAGCGGTGGCCTCGGAGGGGCCGGTCTACGCGGCGCGCGGGCTGGCCGACCACGCCACGGTGCGCGCCGTCACGCGGGGGGTAGACGTGCGGGCCTACGACCCAAGCCGTGGGGTGGTTCTGGCCGATGGCCCCACGACCCTGTTCTTGTGGGCCAGGGACGAACCGTCAATGGCGGCCAGCCCACCGCTGCTGGCGCTGAACACGCTCGGCGCGCAACGCTTTCTCATCCCTGACGACCGAGGCCAGCCGCTGCTCGTTGGCTATCGGCTGCTGACGCCGGCCCCGTCTGATGTGCGCGCTATGCTGGGCCTGCGGCCCGGCCAGGTCCGGTTTGGCGAGGTCATCGGCCTCAGTGGCTACCGCCTGCTGGCTTCGCCACCTGCCGTCGTCCTGATGTGGAACGCGCTGGCCCCGCTGGAGCGCGACTGGACCGTCTTCGTCCACTTTGACGACGCCCAGGGCAAAACCCTCGCCTTTGCCGATGGCGACCCGCTGGGTGGGACGTACCCGACGCGGCGCTGGCAGCCCGGCGAGCGGATTCTGGAGTGGCGGGCGCCGAAGGATCTGCCGCCAGGTGTCTACCGCGTCCGCGTCGGCTGGTATGACCGCGGCTCGGGCGCGCGTCTGCCGTTGCCTGGCGTCCCTGACGCGGCTTTCGACCTGGGGGAGGCTACCGTGCCATGACGTCTGGCGTTTCTCCATCCGCCGCTGTCCTTAGCCGGCCATCACGCCATCTGGCGCTACTGGCCCAGGCCGCGCCCCTCCTGCTGCTCGTCGGTCTGTTCGCGGTCTGGCTGCTGTCGCGGCTGCGGCCCTTTGCCCTGTCCAACGACGAAGGCATCTACCTGATGTGGACGCGGCTGGCCCGCCAGGGCTTCCCGCTGTACACGGAGACGTGGTGCGACCAGCCGCCCTTGATCATGTGGTCGCTGGCGGGACTGTTCAGCCTGTGGGGCGAGTCGGTGGAACTGGCGCGGGCGTGGGCCGTGGGCATGACCTGCCTGGGCATCCTCGGCGTGGCGGGGATCGCCTGGCGCGCTCTGGGCCGGCCGGCCGCCCTCCTGGCCGCCCTTGTCCTGATGCTCTCGCCCCTGGTCAACTGGTATGGCCGCGCCGTGATGAGTGATGTGCCGGCCAACAGCCTGCTCGCCGTGGCGCTGCTGGCGTCTCTATTCGCTACCGAGCGCCGGGTCTGGCCCGCCCTGGCGGCCGGCCTGCTGGTCGGCGCCAGCCTGATGACTAAGCTCGTCGCCGTCCCGATTCTGCTGGTCATCCTGGGCGCGCTCGTGCTGGGCCGCCCGTGGCGCGCCGCGCTGCGACTGGCGATCTTTTGGGGGCTGGGACTGCTGTCTGTCGTGGCCCTCACCCTGTTGTGGGTGGATGGACGGGCGGCGCTGGGACAAATCCTGGGCACAATCGCGGCGGCTCGCGATAGCAATGCCTGGAGTCTGACGGCGAACGGCCCGCGCATCTGGAGTTTCCTGGCCTCAGGCGAGTGGGGGCTGCTCCCGCCGGCCCTGGTCGGCCTGGCCGTCTGTTTGCGTACTCCCAACCGCGCCCGCCTGATGCTCGTGGCCTGGCTGGCTCTGGCTGGCCTTGCCATCACTTTCCACACACCCTTGTACGACCACCACCTCGCCCTGGCCCTCCTCCCACTGGCCGCCCTGGCCGGTCTGGGATTGGCTCAACTGTGGACGCCTGGCCGCTGGCGGGGCGCTGGCGGCGCGGCGCTGGCGGTCGCCCTGCTCGCCCTGCCCGCCGCCCTGCAGAACACCCTGCCTGAAACGTCTGAGCGCGAGGCCGATAGCTGGGCCATGCTGACCGAACTCCAGGCCGCGACACAGACCAATGATTGGATCATCACCGACAATTCTGTCCTCGCCTTCCGCGCCGGCCTGCGCCAGCCGCCCTATCTTGCCGACACGGGCGGCAAACGCTATTCGCCCGACCTGCTGCCCATCGAGGCGTGGGTCCAGGAGACGGCGGCCTGGCATCCCTCCGCCATCGTGTTTACGCGGTCGGGTCAGGCTAACCTCCAGCCTTACCTCGATTGGGTCAATCACACCTATCGCCTGACCCAACGTTTCAGCGCCACGCGCCGCCTGTGGACGCCGGAGCCGGGCGGGCCGGTGGTGGAGCTGACGCCGCTGTACCTGACGGGGGGCATGGGGTTGCAGGGCTATAGTCTGGCGCAGCCGCGTGTCACACGCGGCCAGACCGCGCGCCTGGGGCTGTTCTGGTTCACCGACCAGCCGCTGGACGAGGACCTACAGGTCTTTGTCCACCTGCTAGGCCCCGACGGCCGCCTGGTCGCTCAGGACGACGGCCTGCCAGCGCGAGGCCAGGCCCCCACCTCACGCTGGATTCCGGGCCACTGGGTCATTGACCTGCGGCGCTTGCCCCTCCCCGCCGATGCGCCCATCGGCGACTATGCCATTGAGGTGGGCTTGTATCGGTTGGTCGATGGGCAGCGGATCGCGGGACCGCTGCGGCTGCCCCGACTGGTGCAGGTGGAATAGGGTGTCACGGCGCGGGCGGGGCGGTGAAGACGGCGTAGCCGGGGCCGGTCAAGTCGGTGGGCGTCAGGCGATAGCGGCCGGCCAAGTCGGTCTGGGCCGGCTCGGCCAGCACCAGGAACAGCGGTGCCTCGCTGTGTTCCAGGTAGTAGCGCAGTTTGTCCACGCGGGCGACCTCGTGGGCCGTGCCTTCGAGCGTCAACAGATGCTCCAGGGCGCGGGCCGGGTCGCCCCCTCCCCCCAGTTTTAGATCCCCCAACCCCCGATCCACCAGCACCAACGCCCCCTCCGCCGCCTCAGTATGGGCACGGGCGGCGACCGCCAGCAGCGGCGCGTTGGTCAGGCCGCGCGCCTCCGACTCGGCATAGAAGCCCGCGAGGGCGGCCAGCGGCGCGAGGACCAGGGCCACGACAATGAGCGCTAGCAGAAGGCGGACGCGAGAGGTCAACCTGGGCCAGAGGTCACCGAACGCGAGAGCCGCCGCCAGGTAGACCAGGGGCAGCAGCGGCGCGATGTAGCGCGTATCGTAGAGGGCATCGAAGGCGCGGCTGACGAGGGGGAGGATCAGGCTGAACGACAGGGCCGTCCAGGCCAGCAGAGGCTGGCGGCGTGCGGCCCAAAGCAGGGCTAGGCCGGCCAGCACACCGTAGACAGGGACCAGCGGCGTCATCACAAAAGGCGCGCTGCGGCCCTCGAACGGCGCGTAGGCCCCGGCCAGCATCCGCGCCAGTTGGACGGCCAGGCCGGCCAGGTTCTCGATATACACAAAGGGGCTGGCGGCCAGACCAAAGGCGTTGCGCGGGTTGCTGGCCTCTACGACCGACGCGCCGGCCTGGCTCAGGTTGAACCACAGCATATTGCTGTAGCCCAGGCCGAACGCCGCCACGGCCAGCCAGGCCCAGCGGGTACGCAGCCAGGCGCGGCCCAGCGGCTGCCAGAGGGTCCAGGCCAGTACACCGGGTAGGAAGGCGACGACGGAAGGGTGGGTCTGGAGAGCCAGCGCCCACAGCAGGCCGGCCGCGACGAGCCAGCCGCCGGCCGCCGCCTGTATCGCCCACCACGTCGCCGCCAGCGCCAGGGTGACGAACAGTGGCGTTAGGCCGTTGGACCAGGCAAGGTGGCTGTTGATGAGGATGAGGGGGAACGAGGTCGCCACGAGCGCGTTGGCCAGGACAGTCGTCAGTAGTCGGTAGTCGGTAGTCAGTCGGCGATAGGAAGCCTCGCCCATCCCCCACGCCAGCCAGGCCACGACGCCGGCCAGCGCCGCCCCCAAGACAGCCGTCATCACGCGGGGCAGCCAGGGACTGAAGCCTAACAGTCGAAACAGTCCCGCCAGGAGATAGGGCTGAAGCGGGCCGTTGTAGGTGTCCACGTGGGTCAGCGGTAGAATCTCGCCCTGGGCGATGCGAATAGCCCAGCGCACCTCGGCCGTCTCATCCGTCAGGCGGGGGATGAGTTGGAGGTAGGGCCAGCGGAGGAGTAGGGCGGCTAGGAATAGCCCAAGCGCGACTACCCACCGGAGTGGGTAGTGGGAGGGGGATGGTGATGGAGGAATGGTGGGGGAAGCCATAGTGGGGCAATCATAGCGCGGTGTGAGGGTCAAGGCAAGGTTTGACCCGCCTTTGCCCGTGCCCCTCACCCGGCCTATACTTCGAATATGCCTCACCGCTTTCTGTTACGCCTGCTGGTCCTGGTCGGGGGCATGGCGAGTCTCGGCGTCGAGATGGCCGCCTCCCGCCTGCTGGCGCCCTTCTTTGGCACGTCGCTCCTTGTCTGGGCCAACCTCATTGGCCTGATTCTGGTCTACCTGGCCCTCGGCTACTGGCTCGGCGGCCGGCTGGCCGACCGCCACCCCGATCCGGGCCTGCTCTACTCCCTCACCGCGACGGCGGGCTTCCTGGTCGGCCTCGTCCCCTTTGTGGCGCGGCCTATCCTGCTGGCCTCGGTCCAGAGCTTCTTCGATGCCTCGGTCAGCCTCTTCCTCGGCTCGCTGCTGGCCTCGCTGGCCCTGTTCGCTCTGCCTGTCATCCTGCTGGGCATGCTCTCGCCCTTCGCCGCCCGGCTAAGCGTCCAGGATGTCCAATCGGCGGGCCACAGCGTCGGCTCGCTCTACGCCCTGTCTACCCTCGGCAGCATTCTGGGCGTTTTCCTGCCCGTCCTTGTTCTCATCCCCCTGGTCGGCACCCGGCGCACCTTTCTCTTGCTGGCCGTCGCCGTGCTGGGCGTGTCCCTCGCCGGCCTGCTGGCCCACGCCCGGCGGCGCGCCAGCCTGGGCGCGGCGGCGGGCCTCGCGGTTCTACTGCTGCTGGAGGTGGTCGTCCCGACGAGCGTGCGCCCGCAGACCGGCCTCCTCTTCGAGGACGAGTCACCCTACCACTTCGTCCAGGTCTTCGAGACGCCTGACGGCGACCGTTACCTCGCCCTCAACGAGGGCCAGGCCCTCCACTCGTGGTATAACCCCAACCGCCTCGTCTCCGGCGGTATCTGGGACGCCTTCGCCCTTGCCCCACTCTTCGCTCCGTCCTCCGTCTTCCGTCCTCCGTCCTCCGCCGCCATTATCGGCCTGGCCGGTGGCACAGTCGCGCGTCAGTACACTGCCATCTATGGGCCGCTAGACATCGTAGGCGTCGAGATTGACCCACTGCTGGTCGAGGTCGGCCAGCGCTACTTTGACATGCGGTTGCCCAACCTGCGCCCGGTCGTGGCCGATGGACGCACGTGGTTGCAGACCGACCGGGGCCGCTACGACGTGGTGATCGTGGACGCCTACCGCCAGCCCTACATCCCGTTCCACCTGACGACAGCGGAGTTCTTCAGCCAGGCGCGGGACCACCTGAACGACAATGGCGTGCTGGTCATCAACGTCGGCCACAGCCCCACCGACTTGCGGCTGCTGGACACGCTGGGGGTGACGCTCCGCGCCGTCTTTCCGAGCGTCTACGCCATCTCGCCCGAAGGGAGCTATAATAGCTTGCTGGTGGCGACGCGCCAGCCCTCGCGCCTGGACGACTTCCAGGTCCATGCCCGGCAGGTGGACCAGCCGACGCTGCGCCAGATTCTCGACACGCTGGCCGACCGAGTGAGCGTCTGGCAGGGCACAGGCCAGGTCCTCACCGACGACGAGGCGCCCGTTGAACTGCTGACCGACCAGATTATTGTGCATTATGTCTTGACCGGATACTGATTGACCAGACACAGAGGCTGCCCATGACCACCCTCGCCCGCATTCTTGTCATCGTCCTCTTGCCCTTCTTCCTGCTGCTGAGCAGCGCGCGCGTCGTCATGACGCAAGCCTATGTGCGCTGGGAATACGGCCGGCCCGGCTTCCCGCCCGCCACGCGCATGGACGACCGCGAGCGCCTGATCAACGCCCTGACCTCGCTCGACTTCGTGACCGGGGCCGCGTCCGAGGCCGACTTCCGCGCCTTGCGCGTCCGAGGCGCGCCGGCCTGGAACGAGCGCGAGGTCAAGCACATGATTGACGTGCGCGTCGTCATCCGTAACATCTTTACCTTCTATCCGGTCGTCAGCCTCCTGCTCCTGGCGAGCCTGCTCGTCCTGCGCGGGCGGCGGGCAGCGCGGGCGCTTCAACTGGGCAGCCTGTTCACCGTCGTCCTGCTGGCCGCTCTGGGCATCTTCGCCGCCGTCAGCTTCGACCAGTTCTTTACGCTGTTCCACGGCCTATTTTTCGAGGGTGACACCTGGATTTTTAGCTACGAGGACACGCTCATCCAACTCTTCCCGCTGCCCTTCTGGTACGATGCCGCCTTGATCATCGTCGGCTCGACCATTGGGCTGGCGCTGCTCATCGCCGCCGTGGCGGCCTGGGCGCTACGTGGCTCGCCCGCCGGACGGGGAGCCTATCGGCCGCGCTCGATCTGACGCTTAGAGAACGCACCTCTAACAAAGTCGCTACACCTGCAAGGCTTAGCCGTATAGATAAGTGGAGGGGATGGTATGGTATGGCCGCGCCTCGTCAGGCGTTCCCTGGGGCGCGGCCGTCAGAGATGGAGGTGAACCGTGCTTTCGCTTCTACTTATCGCCGCGTGCGTGATTCTCCTTGTGGCGGCCTTGATTGTAGTATGGAAATGGAGGTGAATGATGGTCGTCCTTCTGCTTATCACCACATTCGTGATTGCCTTTGTAGTCGCTGCGATGGTGGCCTGGATTTTCGACAAACCCATCCAGAGTATCCTGAGCCGCGTGGTGCCCCTGGACCTCAGCCCGGCCTGGGCCAAATACCTCAAGTTCGCCATCTATGTGGTAGGCATCGGGGGCGGGGTCAGGGTGTGGGACCTGGAGAAATACATGACGGCGGTGGAGCCTTACCGCCAAATCGTAGAAGTCACGCCAGAACGCTGGGTCCTTGAGATTTACCAGACCCTCATCGGGACGCTGCAAAGCACGGCGATGGTGCTGCTGGTCTTCTTTGTCTTCGCGCTGGTGGCCGTGGTCATGGTTCGCATCATCGAAACGAGACCAGCCAAAACCGAATTCCCAAGAGGCTCGGATGCCCAACCTATCAGGTAAACTGGCTTAACCGCTTTTCCCCTTCATTCTCCCTGTCTATGGAGGCCCAATGGCAGATGACTTCGACCTGTACCGAGAGTTGACCACCACCGCGACGACCAAAATCGTCTTGCTGGTGATGGATGGGCTGGGCGGCCTGCCCATGCAGCCCGGCGGCCCCACCGAACTGGAGGCGGCCAACACGCCGAACCTCGACAAGCTGGCCGAGCAATCCAGCCTCGGCCTGAGCCACCCCGTGGGGCCGGGCATCGCGCCGGGCAGCGGCCCCGGCCACCTGGGCCTGTTCGGCTACGACCCCATCACCTACCCGGTGGGGCGTGGCGTGCTGGAAGCCGTCGGGATTGGCATGGAGATTGGCCCGAACGACCTGGCCCTGCGCGGCAACTTCTGCACGGTGGACAACGAGGGGCATATCATCGACCGCCGCGCCGGGCGCATCCCCACCGAAGAGGGCGCCAAGCGCGTCGCGCTGCTCAAGCAAATCAAGCTGCCGGACGTCGAGACGACGGTGGAGGCGGTCCAGGATTACCGCTTCTGCCTGCGGCTGCGTGGCGAAGGTCTCTCGGACCGGTTGACGGAAACTGACCCGCAGGCGGTGGGCGTGCCGCCGCTGCCGGTCACGGCCCTGGCCCCTGAGGCGACCCGAACGGCGCGCCTGCTCAACGACTGGGTCGCCCAGGCGCGCGTGATTCTGCACGACCATCCGCCGGCCAATATGGTCACGCTGCGCGGCCCTTCGGCCGACCCCAGCCTACCCAAGTACGCCGACGTGTTCAAGCTGCGGGCGGCGGCCATCGCCGTCTATCCCATGTATCGCGGCGTCGCCAGCCTGGTAGGTATGGACGTGCTCAAGCCCTTCCCCAAGAACCTGGACGACGAGCTGGCGATGGCGCGGGCGAAATGGGCCGACTACGACTTTTTCTTTATCCACGTCAAGTACACCGACAGCCGGGGCGAGGACGGCAACTTCGAGGCCAAGTGCAAGATCATAGAGGAGGTGGACAGCCGCCTGCCCGATCTGCTGGCCCTCAACCCCGACGTGCTGGTGATCACGGGTGACCACTCGACGCCCGCCCTGCTGCGGCAGCACTCCTGGCATCCCGTGCCGCTGCTGCTCTGGTCGAAGACCTGCCGTCCCGACGGCATCGCCCGCTTTGGCGAGCGCCCCTGCGCCCAGGGCGGCCTGGGCCACATCCCGGCCCGCCACATCCTGCCTCTGGCCCTGGCCCACGCCATGCGCATGAAGAAGTATGGGGCGTAGTCAGGCGGAACATTTGGCCTCCCGGCGACGTTGATAGGGTAGACGACGGTGAGGAGGAGTCTATGCGGAGCCGAACATGGTTGGGGGTGGTGCTTCTGCTGGTAGGTCTGCTGGGGCTGGCGGGGTGCGCGGCCTCGCGGGCGACCCAAACGTCCGAAGCGCCGGCGGGGGCGCGGGGGGTCGCGCCTGTCGCGCCCGCCGCTCAGCCGGCGGCCAGGCCACCTGAGACGGCAGCGAGCAATTCGGCGGCGTATGACGCCAGCCAGGCGCAGGCAGCTGACGACCAGCGCATGATTGTGCGCACGGGCGAAATCACCCTGGTCGTGGCGAGCGTGGAAGAGGCTCGGGATAACCTGGACCGCTTGGCGCGGGCCGTCGGCGGTTATGTCGCCAACGCGAACCTGTTCCGGGGCGACGGCGACCAGTTGCGCGGCTCGGTGCAACTCCGCGTGCCGGCCGAGCGCTGGGATGAGGTTCTGGCCCAGGTCAAGGCGCTGGGGCGAGAGGACAGTTCGCGTTACGGGACCAACGATGTCACCGAGGAGTACACCGACCTCGGCGCGCGGCTGCGCAACCTGGAGGCGACGGAGAAGGAACTGCTTCAACTCCTGACGACAACACGCGACCGAGGCGGGAAGGCCGAGGACATTGTCGCCATCTACCGCGAGTTGACCACTATCCGCAGCCAAATCGAACAACTCAAGGCGCGGATGCAGTTCCTGGAGAAGTCGGTCTCCCTGGCGACGCTGACCGTCAACCTGACGCCTAACCCGGTCAACCGTCCTCTGACCGACCCTAGTTGGACGCCGACGCAGACGCTGCGTGACGCGCAGCGCGCCCTGGTGCGGACCCTGCAGGGCCTGGGGGACGCGGCCATCTGGGGCGTGATCTGGGGGCTGCCTGTGCTGCTGGTACTGGGCATCCCGCTGGCAATCCTGGTCTGGCTCTTCCGCCGCTGGCGCCAGACGCGCCGACCCCCGCTGATCAAGCAGCCCTAACCCAATGACAACGAACCTCCCGAAAGTTCAGAAACCTTCGGGAGGTTATTCTTTATGGGGGCTGCGACACAAGAGAGCGGAGTGATAGGTCCATAACCGGGGGGCGAGGCCGGGCGCGAGACGCAAGGCCGCCTCCCGCACCACATAGCGCAGCCGCCCCCGCTGGCCCCAGACATAGGTGTGTACGTCCAGGGACAGGTTGGTGACGGTCTGGTTAACCACCTCCAGGCCGCACGTCTGGAGCAGGTGGCGCACGGTGCGGGCTGAGTAGAGGTTGATGTGGCCGACCGCGTTGGGGACATAGTTCACGGGCAGCCGCAGGGTGTCTTCGAGGGGGACTTCAATAAACACGTAGTCGGCCACGCGGGCTAACTCATAGAGAAGCTGGCGGGGATGCTCGACGTGTTCGAGGACGTGGCTGAGGATGACCAGGTCGAACTGGCGGTCGGCGTAGGGCAGGGCGTAGCCGTCAAACGCGCGGGCCTCCACCAGGTTGGGAATCGCCCGCCCCTGGATGGCCGCCAGCGCCGAGGCCGAAATCTCTACCGCGTAGAGGTGTTCGCCAAAGCCTAGCTCCGCCAGCCGCTGGAGAATCGCTCCCTCGCCCGCCCCCACCTCGAGGACCGTGCGGTGGGGGATAGTGGCGCAGAGGCGGACAATGTTTTCGACCTTGCCGGCCGCGCTCAGCGTCCGCCACGCGGACGCGCCGTCGTAGTACTCATCGTAGTGCTGTTGGAGTTGAGGACGTAGCTTGGTTGACATCTCCTCTTCCTACGCCTTCCCTCTATCTTCCCATCTTGTCTAGGGCTTGCCGCTGCCCTGAAGCTTGTCGTGGGTGCGGAACCACAGGACCAGCGAGTCGTCCATCGCCCGCTGTTGCGACTCCCCGCGCCGCCGCTGGAATTCGCTAATACGGTCGTTGATTTCGCGCCGCACCTCGCGGGG
>JAHCIP010000077.1 GCA_026129165.1 Anaerolineae bacterium | reverse complement strand
ACGGACCGCTACCATTTCGAGGTGATACCCACCCCCGGCCACAGCCCCGACCATACTGTCCTCTATGAACCCCGATTGGGCTGGGTGTTCTCAGGCGATCTCTTCATCCACGAACAAGCCAAATACATCCGCGCTGACGAAGACCTGGCCCAACTCGTCGCCTCGCTCCAGCGCGTCGCCAACCTGGACCCCCAGCGCCTCTTTTGCGGCCATCTGGGGATGGTCGAGACGCCACGCGACGCCATCGAGCGCAAGCTGCGTTACTGGGAGGGCCTGCGCGGTAAGATGCAAGACCTGCGCCATCAGGGCCGGCCGCTGGCCGACATCAGCCAGTCCATCCTGGGGCCAGAAGGCGCGATGACCCGCTTCTCGCGCGGCCACCTCTCGAAGCTCAACCTGACTCGCGCCCTGGTGAACCTGGAGCGCCCTCTGTGTTCCTGATTCTATTGCCGGCGGTCTACCTGCTGGCGGCCCTGGTCTGGTTCGGGCTGCTCCTGGCTCAGCGGCCGTTGAGCGGCCTGGTTCTCCCCCTACCGCTGGCCGCTACGGTCCTGGGCGCGCTGCTCAGCGCCTACCTGCTCGTATCACGGGGGCCGGTGGATGTCCCCCTCCTGCGCTGGACCCCCGCCGACGTTTTCGGCGGCGACCTGCGGCTGTATGCAGATTCCTTGTCATCTTTGTTTGTCGCCCTGCTGACCCTGCTCGCCCTGGCGGCCTCCGTAGCGGAGCGCCCGACCCTGGCGACGGATGACCCCTTTACGGTCGTCGCTGCCCTGCTGTTGACGAGCGCGGCCACCCTCTTTGTCCTGGCCGGCAACCTGCTGACACTGGCCGGCGCCTGGCTGTTTATGGACCTAGCGACCTTGGCGGCGCCCCGTTGGCTGCAAACCTCCCGCACCGCCCCGCGTGTCCAGGCCCTCGCCCTCAACTACCTGGGTGGGGTGCTCGTCTTCCTGGCCGGCATTACTTCTCTCAGCCAGAACCCGGCCCTGGCCGGGCAGGTCTGGACGCCGGGCGCGCTGGCGCCCCTGGCGCCGCATTTCTTTGAAGCTGGCTGGACGGTGAATCCGGCCGTCCTGCTCGCGCTGGCCGCCTACGTCCGCCTGGGCGCCTACCCCTTCCATCGCAATGTCCCCGACGCTGGCTCGACCCCCCTGGCAGCCTGGCTGCGGCTCACCCCGCTGGTCGTCGGCGCCTATCTCCTGGCGCGGGCTGCTTCTCTCGCCGCCGCTGCCCCTCTATCCGGATCCAGCTGGACACTGGTCACCGGCCTGGCGACCCTGATTGCCGCGGTGTTGGCCTGGCTGGCGGTCGCCCATGACGATACCGTACGCTGGCTGGCGGTCTATGCTGCGTCGGGCATCCTGCTCGTCCTGGCCTCCGCGCCCAGTGAGGCAGGCCTGCTGATTATCCTGGGCGGCGTCGCCCTGGTGCTGGCGGTTGGGACGCTCGCCCTGGCTGAGCCATTGAGCTATCGCGGGTCAGGCTGGACGCGGCGCTGGGTCGAGATGATGCGCAGCGCGGCCATATGGGCACTCTGGGGCGGGCCGCTCACGCTTGGCTTCATCTACCGCTGGGGTGGCTATCGCGCAGCCCTGGACGCGGGCGACCTTCCCGCGCTGGTCTGGTCGGCGCTGGCCGCCGCGTTCGCCGCCGCCGCTCTCTGGACGCTGGCCTTTGACACCTGGCAGACGCGACGGCTGGAGGGTCGGCTGCCCGCGCCGGTGCGCTGGCCTGACCTGGTTGGCTTGACGCTGCTGGGCCTGCCGCTGGTCGTTCTGGGACTCCAACCGCTGCTTATTACGCCCGCCCTGGACCTGGTCACCGCGCCCGGCGCGAGCAGCCGCCTGGCCGACTTGGTGCGCGGTACATCAAGCGGTCAGGGCGTGCAGATTGGCCTCTTGCTGGTGATCCCTTGGCTTATCGGCCTGGCGCTGAGCCTCCTGCGCCGGCGCGTTCCCGCCGAGGCCCGCCTGGGACAATCGGTCCAGGCGTGGCTGCGCCTCGATTGGCTCAACACGCGCCGCTGGCGGCCTGTCGCCTTCGGCACGCGCCTGCTGCGCTTGGTCACCGGGTTGGGCGAAGGCGAGCGCTATGTCGGCTTGCTGGCCGTCTTTGCCCTCATCGTCGCCCTGGCGCTGCTGACGCAACAATAGGGAATAGGGATCAAGGATTGAGGAACACGGATTACGCATCCCGCATCCCGCACTACCCACCATCCACTAAGGATTGCATTGGACACCCTGCTCACCCCCAACAACCTGTTCATCGCCATTGTCGGCACGACGGCCATTCTCGCCATCGCCGCCGAGTGGCGCGTCAGCCTGTTGGCCTTGCTCGCCCAGTACCTCGTGGCGGCAACGCTCCTGGGCCGCTTCGTGACCCCCCAGGTCGCGGCGATCAAGGTGTTTGTTGGCGCATTGGTGTGTGTGATTCTGTACCTGGGGGCGCGGAGCGCGGAACAGCACTCCGGCAGCGAAGGCTTTGTGACTGATGCCGCCCGCCGCTCGCTCGTCTGGAGCCCGACGCTGAGCGATTTGCTCCTACGGGCCTTGGCCGTGGCTGTGGTCGGGGTGGGTGTGCTCGGCACGGGCATCGGGCAGGCTGGCTTCGAGGGGCCGACGGCGACCCTGGCTCCCGCCGCCTGGCTCGCCATCGTTGGCATCCTGCTGCTGGTCCTCGGCCGCGCAACCTTCGCAGTCGGTCTGGGGCTGCTGACATTCCAGACGGGCTTCGAGGTCTTTCACAGCCCCATCAACTCGTCGCCGCTGATGCTCGGCGCATTGGCCGCTGTTCATGTGCTGCTGGCGCTGGGCGTTGCCTATGGGCTGGGCCAGGAGGGCGAGGAAGAATGACGCCCCTGCTCTTCAGCCTCCTGCTGCCGTTGGCCGCTGGCCTGCTGGCGTTCCTCACCCGACGGGTGCGCCTGATTGGCGGCCTGTTGGCCGTCGCCTGTGGCGTAGTCGGCTTGCTCCTGACGACCGGGCTGCCCGCTGCTCAGACAGCCAGCCTACCGCTGGACCTGAGCGTCGAGATGTCGGCCGTCAGCCGCCTATTTCTCCTGGCCGTGTGGTTCATACTCGCCCTGTTTGGCCTGCTCGAACTGGCGCAGCCGGGCCGCAGCTTTGTCTTGCCCGCCGTGCTGGGCGCGACGGGATTGGCCGGCGCGGCCCTGGTCGTCCAGCCGCTCAGCCTGGCCGTCCTCGCCCTGCAACTGGCCGCCTTGCTGATGGTCTTCCCCGCGCTCCAGGGGCCGGCCCGGCGTCCCTGGGGCTCACTTGGCTATCTTTCCACCACCATCCTGGCCGGCGCCGGGGCGCAGCTTGGCCTGTGGCTGGCCGAGTTCTACGTCCTGAACCCGGAGCCGGACACGGCCCGCACCGTCGCCATGCTCTTTGCCGTGGTCGCCGCGCTCACCCTGGCCCTCGCGCCGCTGCATAGCTGGCTGCCTCGCCTGGCGGACGCAGCCCCCTACCAGGTCACAGCGTGGGCCGGCATGGTCGGCCAACTGGCCGTCATCGCCGTGTTCTTGCGTCTGCTGGCCGCCTACGACTGGCTGCTGACGGTGACGCCCCTCATTTATGTCTTCATCCTGGGCGGCCTGTTGAGCATGACCCTGGCCGGTGGGTTGGCCCTCGCCGCCTCCACGCCGCGTTACTGGTTTGCCTACGCGATGGTTTACAGCGTGGGACTGGCGGCGGTGGGGCTGGGCCTGTTTACTCTCCAGGGCGTGGAAGGCGCAGCCCTCGCCTTCCTCAGCCGCATTGTCGCCATCATCGTCGCGGCGGCAGGCTTCCGCGCCGTCCCCCAGTTATCCATTGCGTGGGACGATCTGCGGAGCCTGGCGAGCCACCGTCTGCCAGCCGCCATCGCCCTGGCCTGCGCCGGCTCCATCTTTGCCGGTATCCCCCCCTTCGCCGGGTTCCCGGCCACCTGGCTCGTCTATCGCGCCGCCTACACCGCCGCGCCACAACTGGCGCTGCTCATGGCGCCGGGGACGGCCCTGCTGGGCCTGAGCGTGGTACGCCTGCTGACGACCCTCTTCCAGCCACCGCTCGACGCCGAGGCGTCGCCCCCCCCCCGCCGCCAGCCGCCCCCGCCGCCGCTCTCACGCCGCCTCACTCTCTACATCGTCCTCCTCGTTGCGCTGGCCGTGGGGCTGGGTTTGTTCCCCCAGACGGCCCTGACACCAATCAGCGCCGCCTTGGCGACCTTGCGTGTTCTGCCGTAGGGGTAACCTGGTAGAGACGTGACGGGTCACGTCTCTACCAGGCAAGGGCCTTAACGTACCGTTTGACACCGGCACGGCTGTCCATTATAATAGCCCCGCTCCCGCGATTATTAGAGTTAAATGAGTACGCGGCGAGTCTGGATAACTTATTGGTAAGTGGAGGAGAGAGAGACAATGACTGGCCACGCCGATGAGGCCCCCACGTGGGCCGCGCCAGAGGATGAGAGTTACTGGGATGCGTTATTGACACAGGGGGAAGTAGCATTCGATCCGCCGCCGCGCGACTGGAACGGTGAAGGGGGACGGATGCTGGCGGGGGAGCGGGGTCTCGGCCCAGGGCCGTCCCGCGATCAGTGGGTGACACTCAAAGCCCAATTTGATGAGGGCGTGATATTGATGGGTCGCGTCATCGGTTGCAATCGAGGCGGGCTGCTGGTTCGCATCGCTGACACGGTGGGCTTTGTCCCCGCGTCGCAGTTGGCCGACCTGCCGCGTCGCATGGAGAGTGAAGAGCTACGCATCGAACTCGAACGACGCATGGGGCAGGAGTTAGCCTTAAAACTGATCGAGCTTGACCGCACTCGCAACCGTGTCATCCTCTCGGAGCGGGCCGCCATGTGGACCGGCGGCGGGGTGGACGCGCGGCTGGCCCAACTCGCCGAGGGGGATGAGGTCAGCGGCCGCGTGCGCAGCATATGTCACTTTGGCGCCTTTGTCGACCTGGGCGGCATTGACGGTCTGATTCATATTTCCGAACTCTCCTGGCAGCGGGTCGCGCACCCCAGTGAAGTCGTGGCGGTCGGCCAGGATGTCAACGTCCTGGTCATGAACGTGGACCGGGGCCAGCGGCGCGTCGCGCTGAGCCTTAAGCGGCTGCGCCCCGACCCGTGGGCGACGGTCGAACAGCGCTACCTGCCCGGCCAGGTCATCACCGGCACTGTCACCAACGTGGTGGACTTTGGCGCGTTCGTGCGCATCGAAGAGGGGCTGGAAGGGCTGATCCATATCTCGGAGCTGGCCGAGGGTAACTTCCTGCACCCGCGCAACGTGGTCCACGAGGGCGAAGTCGTCCATATGCGCGTCCTCAACATTGACTCGCGTAACCGCCGTCTCGGCCTGAGCCTGCGGCAGATGTATGTGACCGAACCACGCGTCAACGGCGTGACGAGCAACGGCGTCGTCAGCTAAGCGAAACGTATGACACGGGATGAGGGCAGCGCGATGGAGGCGAAAGACGTCCCCTTCGGCCCTCATCCCTTTGCCTTGTGAGAGGACCTTGCATGGCGCGTCGCCCCAAGAGCCAGGCGCCGGCCCCACCATCGCCAGTGACTCGACCGCACGAGTCACCCCCGCCCCCTGAGACCGACGCTCCTCCCCCCATCATCCAGCCCGCTGAGACCATCGGCCTGACCCTCGTCGCCGTGGCCGTACTGACTTTGCTCAGCCTGCTGGCGGTCAATCGCGGCGCTCTCACCGATGCCTGGGCGGTGTGGGTGCGGCGCGGCCTGGGATGGGGCGCTCTGCCTGTCACCTTACTTGTCGGTCTCGGCGGCGGCTGGCTGCTGGCGCGGCGCTGGCTGCCCACCTTCGACATTCCCTGGAGCCGCCTGGTCTGGGGCGAAATGGCCGTGCTGGCCGGTCTGGCGCTGGCGCATCTACCCGGCGCGGGCGACCCGCTCGACCGGGCCTGGGCCGGGCAGGGCGGCGGGCTGATGGGCTATGTATTGGCCTGGACCGTGGCCGACCTCGGCGGGCGGTGGGTGAGCGCGCTGGTCTGGCTGGCCGTGCTGTCCGTCGCCCTCCTCGGCGTGCTCGGACTTGGCCCGCGCTCGGCCTATCGGCAGGCGCGTGAACTAGGGACGCGCCGCCGCGCCGCTCCCGCGCTCCCCCTCCCTCAACCGGTCCCCGTTGGCACAGCCGCCCTGCCCCAAGAGATGGCTACGCCTACAGACCAGGCCGCGGCCCCACCCACGTCGCGGCCCCGCAAGAAGACGGCCGAACCGCTGCCTGACGGTGTACAGGGCGTCACTCCCCAATTGCCCATGCTGCCGCCCATTGAGCTTCTGGAACGCGGCTCCAAAATCCGCTACCGCGATGACGAAATCCGCGAGCGGAGCCAGATTATCGAGGAGACGCTGGCCGCGTTTGGCGTCCCGGCCCGCGTCGTCTCGGTCAACCAGGGCCCGGCCATCACCCAGTTTGGCATCGAGCCGGGCTATATCGAGCGGCGCGGGGCAGATGGCGGGGTGGAACGGCGCAAGATCAAGGTCAGCAAAATTCTCTCGCTTCAGAATGACCTGGCCCTGGCGCTGGCCGCGCCGTCGCTACGCATCGAAGCCCCCGTGCCGGGCCGCAGCGTGGTCGGTCTCGAAGTCCCCAACGGGGCCACAACACGGGTGGCGCTGCGCAATCTGATGGAGACGCCCGCCTACCAGAAGATGACGTCGTCCCTGCGCCTGGCGCTAGGCGAGAACGTGCGCGGCGCGGCGGTGGTCGCCGACCTGGGCCGCATGCCGCACCTGCTCATCGCCGGTCAGACCGGGTCCGGTAAATCGGTGTGTATCAACTCGATTATCGCCTGTCTGCTCTACAACAATACACCCGACACCCTCAAGCTGCTGCTAGTAGACCCCAAGCGGGTAGAACTGGTTGGCTTTAACGGCATCCCCCACCTCCTCGCGCCGGTCGTCGTCGAGATGGAGGAAGTCGTCGGCGCTCTACGCTGGGCGATCCAGGAAATGGACCAGCGCTACCAGTTGTTCGCCGCCGTCGGCGTGCGTAACGTGGACAGCTACAACAAGAAGGTAGCCACGACGGCCGGCGATCCGCTGCCCTACATCGTCATCATCGTAGACGAGTTGGCCGACCTGATGATGGTTGCCGCCGACGAGGCCGAACGCCTCATCTGCCGCCTGGCGCAGTTGGCCCGCGCAACGGGCATCCACCTCATCCTGGCGACCCAGCGGCCCTCCACCGATGTCGTCACGGGCCTCATCAAGGCCAACTTTCCCGCCCGCATCGCCTTTGCCGTCGCCAGCCAGATCGACTCGCGTGTCATCCTCGACTATGGCGGCGCGGAGAAGCTGCTCGGCCGGGGTGACATGCTCTACGTCGCGCCCGACGCACCGGCCCCCGAACGCCTCCAGGGCGTCCACGTCACCGACCGCGAGCTGGATAAGCTGGTCAAGTTCTGGCGGCGCGTGGCCGGGCCGACCTCGCCCCCTACCGAGCCGCCGCCGTGGGCCGGGCTGCTGGGCGAAGAGGACTCGGCCGACGAGAAGCTTATCGCCGAGGCGACTACCCTCGTACGTCAGTACCGCACCGCCTCGGTGTCCTTCCTCCAGCGCCGCCTGCGCATCGGCTACCCCCGCGCCGCGCGGCTGCTGGATGAACTGGAGGAACGGGGCGTCATTGGCCCGGCCGAGAATGGGCGGTCCCGGCCTGTCCTGCACGTGGAGGATGAGGAGGCGATGACGTCTGAACAGGGGCTAGGGGCCAGGGAGCAGGGGCCAGGGAGCGGGGGCTAGAGGTTGGGAAGACTAATAATGCGCTGGGTCGTTGCTGTGCTCGTGCTGGTGGTGGGGTTGGGGGAGATAGGGCCGGTGGTTTTGTCAGGTGAGTCACTGTGTAGAGACCCGGCATACCCCGAGTACCCTACCTTCGGTAGGGCAGGCGGGGCGCTTTGTCGCGTCTCTACAGAGGCATCCGCCACCGCGACACCCTTCCCCCTGTACCTGCCCTATCTGGGCCGGGCCTTTGGCGGTACGCCGACGCCTCGGCCTACGCCGACCCTCCCGCCGCCTATCATCGCTGACCCCTATCCCGGCACGATTTGTCCCGTCCAAGGTGGGACATATATTTGCTGGCCGTCGGCTCGCTATACTCTGTCGCGGGGGCCAGGCGAGGCGTGCGGGTCGGGCATGACGCCCGCCTATTACCTCGTCTCGGAGAGCGTGAACCTCGAACTGTACCAGGGTCGTTCGGTCCTCCTGCGTGGCGACACGGTGGAGAGTCCCAACTGTGTGCCTCTCTTGCGCGTGACGAGTCTGGAGGTTCCTACGCCGACCCCATAAAAACGCCCCCTGCTTCCTCAAAGGAAGCAGGGGGCCTATAGAGACGCGATAAAGTATCGTGAGTACAGGGTACTTTATCGCGTCTCTACGCTATTGCGTCTCTTCGCCCTTACCACCTGAAATAATCGTCTAACTCTTGCTCGCGGGCCACCAGTACATCACACGGAGCGGCCCGAATCACCTGCTCGGTCACGCCTTCGGCCGACCACCCCAACAAATCGGTGTTCAACTGACGCGGCATCACAATCAGGTCAATACGGTGCGCGCGAGCGTGGGCGACAATGGTTTCGGCCACCGAGTCGTAGCCCGGCAGCACCGAGACGTGGGCGCCAACGCCATGTTCCGCCAGCTTAGCGCGCCATCGCGCCAGCATGGACTCCGCGTCCATCGCAGGGGCCTCAGCGTCGAAAGCCCCGGCCCAGCGGTTGACCCCGGCGGCTTCGGGCGCGACGACTTGGGTGAGGATGATGTGGCTGTCGAAGTGATTCGCCAGCTCCTCCACCTGTCCAATCGTCGTCTCGGCGGCCTGGGGGTTATCCAGATAGACCAGGATGTTCTTGTACATATCTCCCTCGGTGAGCTACCATAGCAACGAGACCCTCCGGAGGGAGGCGCTGGGCACGGAGACCCTGCCCCTACTCGTGACTATGCTTAACTAGAGTATAATGGATCACAACCCGGCGCGCAATACCTATAAACAACACTTAGCCCACATAAAGCAACCGCCATGCCTACCTTACGCAGTGGTTAGTGGTCTGTAGGCCGAGAGGTGTGCCACTCTCTAGTCTCAGTATACCAGGCCGGCGTTGCGGCCGCTGTTAAGTTCCTCTCAGGATAACTGTTATGTTGTCCTTATAACGTTTAGAGTCCCCGATCCGTTCCGCTCTTTCCCGTTGAAAATGGCCCAGTAGAGACGTGACAAAGTGCCCCGTACTCGGGGTATGTCACGTCTCTGCCTACCGCGTCGTGCGGTTCTGCTGCCGGTCGGCATGCCGTTCCAGAGCCAGGTGGACCAGCCGCCGGCACAACTCGCCGTAGCCTACGCCGCTCGCGGCCCACATCTTGGCATACATACTGATGGGCGTAAAGCCCGGCATGGTGTTGACCTCGTTGAGCCACAATTCGCCCGTCTCACGGTCGAGCAGGAAGTCCACACGGCTCAGGCCGCTGCCATCTACGGCGCGGAAGGCCTTTACCGCGAGGCGCTGCACGGTGGCGGCTGTCTCAGCCGGGATGGGAGCCGGGATCAGGATAGCCGACTCGCCGTCGAGGTACTTGGCGGCGTAGTCATACCACTCGTTGGAGGGCACGACCTCACCCGGCGCGGACGCCTCGACTTCATCGTTGCCCAGGACGCTGACCTCGATCTCGCGGGCGGGGATGCCTTGCTCGACGACGATCTTGCGGTCGTAGTCGGCGGCCAGGTCCAGGGCGGGGGCTAACTCTTCCCGACGCTGAACTTTCGAGATGCCCACCGACGAGCCGAGATTGGCCGGCTTGACAAAGACAGGATAGCGCAGCGCCGCCTCGACCTGTCCGATAGCGGCATCAGGGTCCGTCTGCCAGTCGCGGCGCAGCAGTGTGACATAGGGCAGGACGGGCAGCCCAGCGGCGCGGAAGACGGCTTTCATCACGGCCTTGTCCATCCCTACCGACGAGGCCAGGACCCCGCAGCCGACATAGGGCACATCGGCCAATTCCAGCAGGCCCTGGACCGTGCCATCCTCGCCGTAGGTGCCGTGGAGGACGGGGAAGATGACGTCGAGGTCTCGAAGGGGTGGGTGGTGGGTAGTGGATGATGCGTGACGCGTGATGCGTGACGAGGCTTCTAGGCGTAATAGCTTGCCACTTTGAGTGGGGTCAGGCGTCATGGTGACGGCTTCAACCTCAGGGGTGGCGGGGTTGAGGGCTGAGGGCTGAGGGCCGCTGGCGAGCGCCTGCCAGGTATCGCCGCCCGCGATCCAACGCCCTTCGCGCGTAATACCAATGGGGATCACCTCGATGTCGTCCCCCTGGAGGTTGTCAATCACGGCGCGAGCCGAAGCGAGCGAGACATCGTGTTCGGCGGAGCGACCGCCAAAGAGGACGCCGACGCGCAGCCGGCCGGGCTGCCCCTCACTCATCGCTTATCTCCCCCGGCCGCCTCGGCGCGGTCCAGTTCGGCCATCGCGTTGTAGTAGTAGGTGATACACTCGTCGCAGATGAAGGCGTCGCGGATGCCGGAAAACAGACGGCGGACGCGGTCCTGGGTCTTCTCGCAGAACGAGCACTGCTTTAGGGACCGGGTCGTCCCGCGCAATCGGTCAACGGCGCTTTCGGGCATACAGCACTCCTCAGTGGTTAGTGGTCAGTGGTCAGTAGGAAGTAATCAGTAGTCAGTAGTCAGTAGTCAGTTAGTGGCCGTGCCACGTTGGTTATTGGCCGTTGGTCCTCCGTCTTCCGTCTTCCGTCGATTGTAAGCCGAATAGAGCCAGGGGTCAACCATGACGCATCAGGCCCGGTCTATGCTATAATTCTCCCCATATCGGCTTTGGAGGCGTGACTCTGTTCGAACTCCTTTTTCTCGGTACCGCCGCGTCGGCCCCATCGGTCTGGCGCAGCCTGCCCTCGACGCTGGTCATCCACGACGAGAGTCGCTTTATCGTGGACGTCGGCGAGGGGACGCAACGCCAACTGCTGCGTAGCGGCGTAGGCTTCAAACGCCTGAATACCGTCTTGCTGACTCACGGCCACCTGGACCACATCCTCGGTTTGGGCGGTCTGATCTCGACCTTTGCCCGTTGGGAAGCCATAGATACTTTCGATATTTACGGCGGCCGCGCCACCCTGGACCGCGTCAAGGACCTGATGCGCGTTGTCTTGCGCGGCGGTGAGGTGCGCGTCAAGATCAACCTGGTTGAGCTAGAGCCAGGGGTCATTCTACGCGGCAAAGGCTACACCGTCAGCGCGTTCCCTGTCAACCATCGCGGCGGGTCGTCGTTTGGCTTTGTGTTCGAGGAGCCGAGCCGGCGGCCGTTCCTGGTCGAGCCGGCCGAGGCGCTGGGCGTGCCGCCCGGCCCTGAGCGGCGCGACCTGGTGGCGGGTAAGTCCGTTACTCTCACCAACGGCATGGTCGTCCACCCGGACCAGGTACTTGGCCCGCCGCTGCCCGGCGTCAAGGTCGTCTACATCGGTGATGTCAGCCGCACGGAAGGGCTGGCCGAAGCGGCGCAGGGGGCCGACGCGCTGGTGATGGAGGCGACCTACTCTGCCGCCGACGCCGACCTGGCCCGCGAATTCGGCCACATCACCGCCGTCACCTCGGCCGAGATCGCCCGCGCGGCCGGCGTGCGGACTCTCTACCTCAACCACATCTCGCGGCGCTACAACGGCCGCGAGTTGGAAGCGGAGGCGCGCGCTGTTTTCCCGGCCAGCCGCGTCGTAGATGACCTCGATCACTTCCGCGTCACCCGCGACGACCCGGCGATCAGGGTGACGCGAGACGAGTAGGATAATGCCCTCTATCGCCACCGAAGCCTTCATCGTCCTGGGCCTGATTCTGCTCAACGGCGTCTTCTCGATGTCCGAGCTGGCCGTTATGTCGGCGCGCAAGGCGCGTCTCCAGCAGCGCGCGGACGCAGGTGACAAGGGCGCGCGGACCGCGCTGGACCTCATCGAGTCGCCCAACCGCTTCCTCTCGACGGTCCAGGTGGGCATTACCCTCATCGGCATCCTGGCTGGCGCGTTTGGTGGCGCGCGCCTCGCCGCCGCCCTAGCGCCTACGATTGAACTCGTGCCTGCCCTGGTCCCTTACAGCCAGTCTATTGCCCTGGGCCTCGTGGTTCTCATCATTACCTATCTGTCCCTCGTCCTGGGCGAACTGGTGCCCAAACGCCTGGCCCTGCTTAACCCGGAGCGGGTCGCCGCGCTGGTAGCCCGGCCCATGCACGCCCTCGCCACCCTCGTTGGGCCGCCCGTCCACATTCTCAGCCTGTCCACCGACCTCATTCTGCGCCTGCTGCGCGTCCGTCCCACCGACGAACCGCCGGTCACCGAGGAAGAGGTCAAACTGATGATCGAGCAGGGGACGGAGGCGGGCGTGTTCGCCGCCGCCGAGCAGGACATGGTCAGGGGGGTGTTTCGGCTGGCCGACAAGCAGGTATGCGACCTGCTCACGCCGCGACTCCGCATCGTCTGGCTGAATATAGACGACCCTCCCGACGAACACTGGCGGGTCATCCGCCAGTCCGACTATTCCTACTTCCCGGTCTACGAGGGGTCGCCGGACAACGTGGTGGGCATCGTGTCGGTGAAAGACCTGTGGAAGCAGTCGCTGACAGGCGAGCTGGTCAACGCGCGCGACGCCCTGCGGCCCGCCATCTTCGTCCCCGAGTCGATGCTCATTCTGAGCCTGCTGGAGACCTTCCGCGAGTCGGGGCAGCACCTGGCCCTGGTGCTGGACGAGTACGCTGGCATCCAGGGGCTGATCACGCTGACCGACGTTATGGAAGCCATTGTGGGCGACCTGCCCGCGCCGGACGCGACGGACGCGCCTATTGTCCAGCGCGAGGATGGCTCCTGGCTCATAGACGCTATGCTCCCCATCGAGGATGTCCAGGCGGTTGTCAGCCTGGATGACCCGCCGGGCTATGCCAAGGGCGACTATCAAACCCTGGCCGGCTTTGTCCTGTCGCAACTGGGTCGCATCCCGACGGCAGGCGAGCATTTCGAGTGGCAGGGGCTGCGCTTTGAAGTCATGGATATGGACGGCAACCGTGTCGATAAAGTCCTCGTCTCCCCCATCGCCTCGCCCACCTCAGCCTGACGTGGTCCACCTGCGCGGCGCGGAAGGCGCGCTGGCGGCGGGGGGTCTCACCATCGTCATTGATGTCCTCCGCGCCTTCACCACCGCCGCCTACGCCTTCGCGGCCGGCGCGGCCGATATCGTCCTGGTCAGCACGGTCGAGGAGGCGTTCGCCGTGCGCGAGCGGTTCCCAGATGCCCTGCTCATCGGTGAGGTGGGCGGTCGGCTCATCCCCGGCTTCGACCTCAACAACTCGCCCACACGGATGCGGCAGGCCAATGTGGCTGGCCGGCGGTTGATCCAGCGCACCGGCGCCGGCACCCAGGGCGTCGTCCTGGCGGCCGGCGCAGCGGAGCGTGTCCTCGCCAGCCTGGTCGTCGCCCGTGCCACCGTCGCCTATGTCCAGTCCCGCGCCCCGCGCCAGGTCAGCCTGCTGGCGACTAACCCGGCCCACAGCCCCTACAACGAAGATGACGCTTGCGCCGACTACCTGGCGGCCCTACTGACCGGCCAGCCGACGGATGTTGCGGCCACGCTAGCGCGCGTGCGCGCCTCGGCCGATGCCCGCGAACTCACCGACAGCCTCGGTGACGATTTTCCGCCCACCGATCTTGAACTGGCGCTGGCCATAGACTGTTTTGACTTTGCCATGCCCGTCGAGCGTAGCGATGGACTGTGGACGGCACGCTGTGTGAAGATGTGAAATTGTCTATATCTTCTTAACCGTTGTCTTGCGCTCAAACCCCCCGCTCATTTTTTCTGGCCTTTTCCCCACCTATTGAGGCAGCCAGGCCATATCGCTAAGGCCGCGCTATACGTATGTGTGTTGAAGGCATCAAGAATCGCCGTAACCGTACACTGTAACGCCCTTCCCTCCGCTTCCACACCGCCGCCCCGCCGCTTTGGAAGGGCCTGACCGTGGTGGGGAAACACCCCCTTTAGCTGCCTCATAGCGAGGCTACGCTCCGTTACTGTGCGACCGCCTAGGTCAGGTAAGAGGCGCTCTTACCTGGACCGTGTTGGTTGCTGCCTTAACCCCCTAGTCTCACGGAGGTCCCGATGGTCAAACGTTTGTGGTTCGTGTTGGCGAGCCTGGGGTTAGTCCTGTCCGCCGCCGTTCTATTATGGCGCGCCGACGGGGCTGATGCCCAGCAGCCTCGGCTGACGTATTTTCCCCTCATTGAGAAGGCGTCCTTCCCGTCGGACGCCATCAGCACGCTCCAGGTGGGCGTGGGAGGCGTGGTTCAGCCCAATGGCAACGTCCTGTACACCGTCCGCATCACCAACACCGCTGCGGTCGGCGTCAGCGTCTTGCCCCTTGAGTTCAGCTACAATAGCAACTATCTGCAGTTCCTCTCCGCCCAAAACACCCCCGACATTACCGGCGCGGGCGTCCTGCGCTGGAACGACCTGACTCAGTTCCCGACCGTCGGCGACCTGGGGCCGGCCGGCTCGGCAACGGCGGTCAAGACTTTCACCATTCTCATGGACCCCATCGTGTGTCCAGAGGGTGGCATCCTCGCCGTCCAGGTCTACATCAGCGGCGCCATCAGCGCGACCAACCAACTCCTGCCGCCGACGGGCAGTTCGGCCGCCCAGCGCCTGTGCACCTCCCTCCAGGTGTCCAAGACGCTGTTCGAGTTGCCCAGCGGCCAGGCCCTGGTGGGCGACCTGGTGACCTATCAGATCGTCATCACCAACCCGATTGAGAACGCCAGCGCGCCGCCCGCCCTGCGCACGGTGCGCAACCTCCAGGTCACCGACCGCTACAACCCCGACATCCTGGCCTTCCGCACGGCCCTACTCGGCACGGGCATCGGGTTCACGCCTATTAGCCCGACGACGCCCATCACCACCACCCCGACCGGCTCGGTAGACTTCACCACGGCGCTGGCGAACGTGACCCTGGACCCAGGCCAGTCGTTCACCGTCCGCATCACCTTCGAGGTCCGCGCCTGCTCGTCCGAAGCCGGCACAGTCAACACGGCGGAAGTGGGCAGCCCACGCGCCCAGGGCGCTCTCGTGACGCTGGCTCGCGCCCGCGCCCCCTTGCTGCGCATCATCTGCCCCAACATCCAGGTCACCAAGCGAGTTCAGACCACTCAGCAAGGCCCGATAGCCTTTGGTGAACAGATTACGTTTACCATGGCCGTCAAGGCTACGGGCAACCAGGCCATCAACGTCGTCCCGATGCAGGACACCTTCGACCCCAGCGTGCTCCGCTTCCTCGACGCCGACCCGCAGCCCAGCGGCCGCGACATTGCCGGCCAACTGGTCTGGGACGACCTGAACCGGCCGCGCGGTCGGTCCCTCCAACCCGGCGAGGTCTACACCGTTACCGCCCGCTTCGAGGTCATTGGCTGCCCGCCCGGTGGCTCCACGGCCAACCGCGCCACCATCGGCAACGCCATTGCGTCTGGTGGCGGCTACGGCTTCACCGCGCCCCAGTCCTCGGATACGGTCGAATTCGATGTGGCGTGTCCGAAGCTTGAGGTAGAGAAGCGGCTGATCTTCCCGCGCAGCGGCCTTGTCCTCGACGAGCGCCAGACGGCCGTCTTCCAGGTCACGGTGCGTAACACGGGCAACCTGCCCATCGCCACCATCCCGATGACGGACACGTTCAATATGCGCGCGGACCACTCCGGCCAGGTGGCCCCGCCACTCTACGAATTCGTCTCAGCTACCGTCCAGCCGAACTCGCAGACGGGCAGCACGCTGAGATGGACGAACCTGGCGGCCGCGGCGCCACTCCAACCCGGCGACAGTATTGCTGTCTTGATTACGCTGCGGACGTTGTCCTGCCCCACCACCAACGCCCCCATCACCACGCTCAACAGCGTTGGCGTGTCGGGCGCGCAGGCCAGCTTCCGTACCTCGACCCTGCCCGTGCCGGCCGACTTCGCCGAGGCGGAGATTGACTACGTCTGCGCGCGGCTGAGCATCTCCAAGACGCTCGTATCGCCGACGACGGGGGCCGTCTCGCCGCTTGACCCAACGCGCAACGAGCTGACCTTCCGCATCCAGATCACCAACACGGGCAACATCACCGTCACCAAGCTGCCCCTGGTGGACGACTTCGACCCCGGTATCCTGCAGTACGTGCGGGCGGACACCAGCTTCACGCCGGACATCCCTGGTCAGGGCAGTCTGACGTGGTCCGACCTGACACGACCATCCCCCAACGGCATCGGCCAGCCGCTACGGCCGGGGCAGCGCATCTCGTTCACCGTCACCTTCCGCGCCATCGGCTGCCCCAACAACGCGATTGTGCCGGGCAACCAGTTGATTAGCAACAAGGTCACTATCACCGGCGCGCGCGGCTATGAAGCCCGCTCCGGCCAGGAAGCGGACATCCCCAATGTCTACGCCTCGGCCGATGCGCGTGTCGCCTGCCCGCAACTCGAAATCGAGAAGCGGCTGCTCGTCGCGCCCGACTGCGACATCGTGGGCGTCAACCAGAACATCGACTACGAGATCATCATCCGCAACCGGGGCAATACGACGATTGTCACGCTGCCGCTGACGGATACCTTCGAGTCAAACTATCTGCAGTTCGTCAGCGCGACCCCCGACCCCGACGGCCCGCCCACCATCCGAGGTAGCGGTCAAAGTCAGACGGGCACCCTGAACTGGTCCGACCTGACCCAAAATCAGCCGCGCGGCTTTGGCCGTGACCTGCCGCCGGGCCAGAGCCTGACGGTGCGGGTACGCTTCAAGACGCTGCGCAGCACCTACGACATCATCCGCTCGCCGGCCCGCTACACCATCAACCGCGCTGGCATCACGGGCGCGGTGGACGAGTATGGCTTCCGGCCACGGCCCGTCGAGTCGGGTCCGGTGCAGGTGCGCATCGCCCAGGCCGACCTACGGATCCAGATGTTCCAGTCCTCGCCGTATCCGGAGGTGCGGGTCAACCCGAGCAACCAGATTACGGACACGCTGCGAATTGGCGGGCCACCCACGGACCAACTCAGTACGAAGGTGGTGGTGCCAGGTGAACTCATCACCTACACTGTCCAGTTCCGCAACGAGGGTCCGGACGACGCCAACTCGATCCGCATCGTGGACATCATCCCGCCCGGTACGCGCTACGTCAAGCACACCCTGGCGCGCTGCGAGGGCCGCGACATCCGCGAAGGCTGCTTCCTCGGTTCACTGGGCGCCGGCCAGAGCGAGACCTTCCAGGTCGTCGTCCAGGTGCCGAAGGTGTCCGACGCCGACTTCACCACCCCGCCGGGGACCACGCTGGTCAACACCATCCGCATCGAGTCGGGCTTCACGCCCACCGGGCCGACCTGCGGCATCCCCGACTACCTCAACCAGGATAACGTGTCCACCTACTCGACCGACGTCCTGGGTGACTTCGGCGACGCGCCGGCCACAGAGATGAATGGCCTGCCCGCCTTCGGCGCGGGGGTGACGAGCACCTACAACGGCAACTACATCCACGAGTGGCTGGGCCGCTGGGTGAGCGGCGAACGGAGCGCGACCGACGCGCAGGACCCGGACGGCGCGCCGAACCTCAACCCGTTCAACTACGACTTCTATGACGACGGCGTGTTCTTCCGCAACCCGTGGAACACGAGCGTCCCCACCACGCAGCGCATCTACATTCCGTCCGAGCGCGCGGTGACGGCGCGGGTGATTGTCTCGGCCCACGACCCGAACTCCAGCCGCTACGGTCTGGAGAACAGCAAGCGCATCTTCGTCAAGGCCTGGGCCGACGCCAACCACAACGGCGTTTTCGACGACCCGAATGACCAGATCATGTTCAACTGGAACGGCGCGCCGGGTCAGTTGGGCACCGACGGAACGCTATGGCCGGCCAACCAGCCTTACGTCATCCTCGACTTGCCCATCCGCGTGCCGCCGAATACGGGCTATATGGTTGTCCGCGTCCGCCTGAGCTACGGCAGCGAGCCGACGCCCACGGGCGCTCTGGACTACGGCGAAACGGAGGACTACATCATCGGCGTGTTCATCGGGTCGGACTTCCCGGCTCCGCCTGGCCCGCCGCAGCCGCCGCGCCGCTAGACAGGGCCTAACGCACAACCGCCTCTCCCAAGGGAGAGGCGGTTGTCGTTATGAACACCTAACTCGATTCTATGATCGTTAACTTACCCTATTGCTAACATCCTCAGACTGTCATGCTGAACGAAGTGAAGCATCCCGCATTCGTAAACGAGACCCTTCACTTCGTTCAGGGTGACCCTCCATGCGGAGGGCAGGCAGTCGAAATAGTCCTTGCCATACAGCAAGGCAAGCCTCAGGAGAAGCTGACAACCGAGCAGTATATGTTATGCTGGGTTGGCTTCGGCTTCGATGCTGATGCGAATCTCGTTGCCGACCAGCCAGCCGCCGGTCTCCAGAGCCGCGTTCCAGTTCAGACCCCACTCGCGGCGGTCAATGCGCGTCTCGGCAGTGAAGCCAGCCACCGTTGTCCCCCAGGGCGTCGTCTGCTTGCCCTCATAGCTGGCATTGAGGACGACTTCCTTGCTCACACCACGGATGGTCAGGTCGCCGACAACCTGGAAGTGGCTAGAGTCGCTGAACGTGACCTGGCGGCTCTTGAAGGTGACGTGCGGATAGTTCTGCACATCGAGGAAGTCGGGCGAGTGCAGGTGGCCGTCGCGCCGCTCGTCGCGCGTGCTAAGGCTGGCCGCGTCAATGGTCACTTCGACGGAGGAATGGGCAGGGTTGGCCTCATCGGCGACGATGACACCGTCAAACTTCGAGAATTGGCCCTTCACGGTCGAGACCATCATGTGCTTGGCCGCAAACTCGATATGAGTATGCGCGGGGTCCAGCTTCCAGGTGCGGACGGCGCTGGTGGTTTGGGGGGCAGCTGTTACGGGGGACGTCATGGTTGGATTCTCCTTGTACTCTATGGGTGCTTGCTCTCATCTGTAATGTTTGCAGATGGAATGTATGATACTGTACGGTACATATATGAACAATCAGACCAAAAAAAGTGTCAACGACCAGCGCCTTCGATAAAGTGGTCCAGAAGCGCGGCCAACTGCGCCTGCTCGTCGGGAGTAAGCGACCGCGCCAGGCGGCGCTCGGCCTCGTGCTGCGCCTGCAGGCCCGCCTCGAACATCTGGCGGCCCTTGTCGGTAATGACCGCGCGGATGCTGCGACGGTCTTCCGGGTCGGGCGTGCGGCGCGCCAGCCCATCAGCTTCCAGTCGGTCCACCAACTGGGTCACATTAGACTTGACGCACGCCAGGCGCTCGGCCAGTTGCCCCAGCGTAATCGGCCCTTCGGCCTCCGCCAGGTGACGCAACAGCCCGATCTTCGCCACCGACAGCCCGTGACTCTCCAGGATCGTATCCAGTCGGCCATCCACGAGATGGCCCGCCTGGACGATCTTGAAGATCAGCTCGCTGACTTGTACTGCTTGTGCTCCATTTCGATTGTTCATATCTGAATTATACACCAATGTATGAGTTTTGTCAAGGGGTTTCAGGGCGAAATTATCGCCAATTTTCGGTCGAGAGACCTGGGAAAGCCGCGAAGTCGCGGTCCGTCGTCAGCAGGACGAGATTGTTCCGCAACGCCACCGTCGCGATCAGCGCATATACCGTCCCCAGTTGCCACCCGCGCCGCCGAAGTAGAACTTGAAGGTTCGCGGCTTGTTCGGCATCAGGCACAGTGGCATCGTGGTAGCCGAAGTCAGGCTTGAGACGTTCCCATTCCTCCATGTTCTGCCTGGCGCGTGGCGCCATGCTGATGCCAAAGAGGAACTCAGCAAGGGCTGGCACAGGCACGGCAAACGTATCATCCTGAGCCAGGCGCTCCAATACCCGTTTCCTCAGAGGATGCTCTTGTGTGACAAGAGGCGATAGGTGATTAGTGTCTAGCAAGTAGTTCGCCATCCCGTTAGCCACGTCCTTCGGCGATGTCATCCTCACGGTTGATACGGCGGATCTCGTCCTCAATCTTAGCCCACTCGCGGTTCCAAGCCTCGGAATCGAAATTGGGATCGGGTGGCGAGGAAGCAGCCAGGGCTTCCGCCAACGAGCCAGTCGCCGGGTGAAAACTACCAGGGACGGGCGGGGTGGACTTGATCCGCTCGACCAGATCCTCGAGCGTATAGGGCGGCCACGCCTCCTCGGCCTCGTCCACCGCCTCATTCAAGATGTCTACCACCAGCGTCTCCAACGACTGCTGCTGGCTCTCGGCTTTGGCCTGCAATTTGGTCGTCAACTCATCGGGTAAGGCAATCAAAGTTGGCATGGTCCACCTCCACCTGGCTAGGCCGTATGACTCAGACTACTCTGGGCGACAGTATGATGCGCGGACTTGAGGGCTTCATACACGGGCCGGTAATGATGAGTATAAACATCGTCGTACAGGGTGGCAAGCGCCGGGTCGGGGACGACGACCGTCTCGGCAAAGCGGACGCGGGCGCGCACATCGGCGGCATCCCGAAAGACCCCCACGCCCACCCCCGCCAGCGCCGCCGCGCCCCACGCCACGGCTTCCTCGACCTGGAGGACGTGGAGGGTGCGCTGCGTGATGTCCGCCTTGACGCGCAGCCAAAGCGGGTTGCGTGTCCCGCCGCCGATAACCGTGACATCCTCGACGCGCAGTCCCGTCGCCTGCTCCAGGCTCTCCAGCGCCAGCCGCCAGGCAAAGGCCATGCCCTCGAACACGGCGCGGGCCATCTCAGCCCGGCCGGTCTGGAACGACAGGCCGATGAACGCGCCGCGGGACAGCGGGTCGTAGATGGGGCGGGTAATGCCGCGCAGGTGCGGCTGGAAGACCGTGCCTCGGCTGCCGGGCGGCGCGCTGGCGGCGAGGGCGTTGACCTGGGCGAAGCCGTCGGCCAGCGGCAGGTCAGGCACCAGCAGGCCGCGCACCCAATCCAGTGTCGCGCCGTGGGCGTGGAGACCGACATTGGCATAGTAGCGGTCACGGGCGATATGCGCCCCGATATTGGCGCGGCTCTGGAAGGTCAGGTCGTTGAGGGCGGGGACAAGCAGGGGCAGGACGAGGGCCTCCGCCGTCCCCATCGAGTTGAGCAGATGGCCCGGCTCGGTGACGCCGACGCCAAACGCGCCGACGAGGTGGTCGTGGCCGCCGGTGACGACGGCCGTGCTCTGGGCCAGCCCGGTCTGAGCCGCAGCCGCCGCGGTGACAGACCCGACGACCTGACCGCTGGGGACGATAGGGGGCATGAGACTGACAGGCATGCCCGCCGCGTCGAGAAGTTCAGTAGACCAGGTCCGGCGGGATAGGTCGTAGGCCATCGTCCGCGCGGCCAGCGAGGGCGGGGTGGCTTGCGCGCCTGTCAAGCGGTAGACGACCCAGTCG
>JAHCIP010000076.1 GCA_026129165.1 Anaerolineae bacterium | reverse complement strand
CAGTAGGCGCAACGCCTCATTGACTTCTTTCTCGGTCGGAAAGGCAGCAGCAACATCGGGATCAAGGCGTACGATGTTCGAGCCTGCCCTAAGCCTCGCGACATATTTCCCTCGGACGCCATTCTTGAGTACCGTCTCGTCATACTCGTCGCGCAGTTCGTCATCGCAATCCATACCATCTTCCTCCCTTTTGTGAAACCAGTATACCACAATCATATGACTCGGCAAATGGCTTCCCTCCATGTTCATGGCCGTATCAAAGTCCGAGATGTCGCGACAGCAACACGCTGTCAACGGATTCGGGGAACGGATTGAACAGATTAAGTCCATTCGCAATGACATAATCCGTTCAATCTGCTCTTCAAATCCGTTGACAGCGTGTACGTTAGCCTAATCCTACGACTTTGCCACCGCCGTGATACTGTTGGCGAATTCGAAACTGCGAGAGAGGGAGTAGAATAGGGAGCGAAACTTGTCGGCCCTGACGCTACGCGAGAAAGAAGGCCACTATGTCGCTCAAACCTAGCCCTGTGCCACCCGTTCCGGGCGAGACGGCTCGCATCGCGCGGGCGGCCTTTCCCAAGGGCAACCTCTACCTGACGATACGTGATGAACTGGGGGTCTTCTTCGAGGACGCGATGTTTGCGCCGCTGTTCGCCGAACGCGGTCAACCCGGCGAGACACCGTGGCGACTGGCGCTGGTAAGTGTGATGCAGTTTATGGAAGGGCTGACCGACCGCCAGGCCGCCGATGCGGTGCGAGGACGGCTGGACTAGAAGTATGCCTTGAGCTTGGACCTGGATGACCCTGGCTTTAACTTCTCGGTGCTGAGCGAGTTTCGCGACCGGTTGCTGGCAGGCGAACTGGAAGAGCGGCTGCTGGAGCGGCGGCTGGAGACATTCAAGGTGCGCGGCTGGCTCAAAGGGCGTGGGCGGCAGCGCACCGACTCGACGCATGTCTTGGGTCGTATTCGGACCCTCAACCGCTTGGAGTTGGTGGGGGAAACGGTGCGGGCGGCGCTGAATGCCTTGGCGACGGTGGCGCCTGCGTGGCTGCAAGCGCAGACGCCTGCCGAATGGTATGACCGCTATGGGCGGCGGGTCGAAGACTATCGCTTGCCGCACGGCGTCAGCGCCCGAGACGGGTATGCCCAGACCATCGGCGCCGATAGCTTTGAGTTGATGAGGTTGGTCTACGCCGAGGGAACTGCGGAGTGGCTCCGACATGTGCCCGCCCTGAGTGTGCTGCGCCAGGTGTGGATCCAACAGTACCTGGTCATCGACGGCCAGTTTCGACTTCGGGCGATGGAGGACATGCCGCCCGCCCGTCACCGCATCGCCAGCCCCTACCATGATCAGGCCCGCTACGCTACCAAGCGCCTGACGAGTTGGACGGGCTACAAAGTCCATCTGACCGAAAGCTGTGACGACGAGGGGGTACGTCTCATCACCGATGTGCAAACGACCGAGGCACCCATGACCGACATGGAGATGACGGCTCCCCTCCAGCAGGCGTTGGTGGACAAAGACCTGGCCCCAGCGGAACACCTCATCGATGCGGGCTACGTCGACGCCCACATGCTCGTCACGGCTCAGACCGTCCATGAGATGCGCGTTGTCGGCCCAGTCCAGCCTGACCGTCATTGGCAAGCGCACGTCGAGGGGGCCTACGCCATCACGACCTTTGAGATTGATTGGGCTAACCACAGTGTCACCTGTCCGCAAGGCCATGTCTCTGTCGCCTGGCTACCCCATCAGGACCGCTACGGCAATCAACTCATCAGCGTCAAGTTCGCGCGGCAGACCTGTCTCGACTGTGCGGCGCGTCCGCTGTGTACGGCCGGCGATGTCGTGGGGCGGCGTCTGACCTTGCACCCTGAAGCGGAGCACAAAGCCCTCCAAGCCGCGCGTCAGGCGCAACAGACCGCCGAATGGAAAGCCGAATACGAGGCGCGCGCTGGCATCGAGGGCACGCTCTCGCAAGGCATTCGGGCCTTCGAGTTACGCCAGTCGCGCTACATCGGGCCAGCCAAGACCCATTTGCAGCACATCTTGACCGCTGCGGCCATCAATATCGAGCGCGTCTACGACCACCTGTCTCAACGTCCACGTGCTCACACACCCACATCGCGTTTCGCCGCCCTAGCATCGGCTGCCTGACCTGATGATGCCCAATTCGCCAACAGTATCCGCCCTGCTCTATGAAAGATCAAACATATTGAATTCCGTGTCCTTGGTGTCTCCCTGGTTCAATTTCACCTGTAGGCTGGCGAAACATAGGCGTCCAGGCTGTAACGTTCGCGGCGGGTTGGCAGACTCTACGGCGTTCAAGCGAAGCACAGACAGGCAAGCGGGCAGCACGGCCCTGTGAAGAGAGGAGCGATTCCCCATGTCGAACCAGCACTATGACGTGATCATCATCGGGACAGGCGCGGGCGGCGGAACCCTGGCCCACTCGTTGGCCCCCACCGGCAAGAAGATTCTCATTCTGGAGCGCGGCGGCTGGCTGCCCCGTGAGAAGGAGAACTGGGACCCCAAGGCTGTCTTCGTCCAGGAGCGTTACCATACCACGGAAATGTGGTATGATAAGCAGGGCCGCGCCTTCCGCCCCGGTACGAACTACTACGTCGGCGGCAATACCAAGGTCTACGGCGCGGTGCTGCTCCGTATGCGGGAGCGCGACTTCGAGCAGGTAACGCATTACGACGGCGTCTCCCCTGAATGGCCGGTCAAGTACAGCGAGTGGGAGCCGTACTACACCCGGGCTGAACGGCTCTACGGCGCGCACGGCGAGCGCGGCATAGACCCCACTGAGCCGCACGCCAGTGGCCCCTTCCCCTTCCCGGCCGTCAAGCACGAACCTCGGATGCAGGAGGTCTACGATGGGCTGAAAGCCCAGGGCTGGAACCCCTTCCCCCTGCCCGTCGGCGTGCGGCTGGACGAGGAATACCGCCATTTGAGCCAGTGCATCAAGTGCGATACGTTCGACGGTTTCCCGTGCCTGGTGGATGGCAAGTACGATTCCGACACGACCTGCATCCGCCCGGCCATGCACTACCGCAATGTCACCCTGTTGACTGAGGCGATGGTCACGCGGCTCAAGACCGACTCATCCGGCAAGACTGTGACCCAGGTGGAGGTCAAACGCAACGACGACATCGAGCACTACTCAGCCGACGTCGTCGTGGTGGCCTGCGGCGCGATTAACTCGGCCGCCCTCCTACTGCGCTCGGCCAACGACAGGCACCCCAACGGCCTGGCAAACCGTTCGGACCAGGTGGGCCGCAACTACATGTGCCACAACAACACGGCCATTCTGTCCGTCTCGCGCAAGATCAACAACGATAAGTTCACCAAGACCATCGGCCTCAACGACTACTACTGGGGCGCGGACGACTTCGACTATCCGCTGGGCCACATCCAGACCCTCGGCAAGTCGCTGCCGGCGCAACTGGAAGGCGACGCCCCGTCCATCCTCATCCCCGGCGTCGGCCTGACCCTGGACTTTGTCGCCAAGCACGCGGTGGACTGGTGGATTACGACCGAAGACCTGCCCAGCCCGAACAACCGTGTCGAGTTGACCCGCAACGGCGACATCATGCTGAGCTATACACCCAACAACCAGGAGCCGCACAAGCGCCTACTCGCCAAACTCAAGCACGCCATGGAGCACGTCGAGGGCGGCATGACCCACTTCATCCCGCAGGATGTGTACCTGTCCAAGCAGATTCCGCTGGCTGGCGTCGCCCACCAGTGCGGCACGGTCCGCTTCGGCGCGGACCCGCTGACCTCCGCGCTGGATGTCAACTGCAAGGCCCACGACCTGGATAACCTCTACGTGGTCGACTCGAGCTTCTTCCGTTCTAGCTCGTCCAGCAACCCGTCGCTGACCATTATCGCCAACGCCCTGCGGGTGGGCGACCACCTCATGGAGCGCCTGGGCGTCCAGGCCAGCGCCGCGACCCCCAACGGCGTGCAAGAGATGGTGATGGCGTAAGCTAATAAGGAGTGACGTATGCTCTACACGAAGACCGCCGAACACCAACGGCTGGCCGACTCGCAGAACCGCACAGCCGACTGGAAGAACTGGGGTCCCTATGTTAGCGAGCGGGCCTGGGGAACCGTGCGCGAGGACTATAGCGCGACGGGCGAAGCCTGGGACTTCTTCCCCCACGACCACGCCCGCAGCCGCGCCTACCGCTGGAACGAGGACGGCCTGGCTGGCGTCTGCAACCGCTTCCAGAACCTCTGCCTGGGGCTGGCCGTGTGGAATGAGCGCGACCCCATCATCAAGGAGCGCCTCTTTGGGTTGGCCGGGCCGGAAGGCAACCACGGCGAGGATGTCAAGGAGTACTACTACTACCTGGATAGCACGCCGACCCACTCGTACATGAAGATGCTCTACAAGTACCCGCAGGTCGAGTACCCCTACGGGGAATTGGTGGCCGAGAACCGGCGGCGGTCCAAGCAGGAACCCGAGTTCGAGCTGGTGGACGCGCTACACCAGGCATTCGCCGAGGGCCGCTACTTCGATGTCTTTGTCGAATACGCCAAGGCCGACCAGGAAGACATCCTGTGCCGCATCACGGTCGTCAACCGGGGTCCCGACCCCGCGCCCATCCATGTCCTGCCGCATATCTGGTACCGCAACACCTGGTCGTGGGGCTACGATCGACCGCGCCAGGAGCTAAAGGCCATCGGGCCGGGCGCGATTCACACCCAGTCGCGTCACCTGGGCGAACACTATTGGTACGCCCAGAGCGAGGACGGCGCGACGCCGGAGCTACTGTTCACCGAAAACGAGACCAACACCGAACGCCTGTGGGGGGCGCCTTGTTCGCCTTATGTCAAGGATAGCATCAACGACTACCTGGTTCACGGCCAGACGGAGCGCGTCAACCCGGCGCGCGTCGGCTCCAAGGCGGCCGCGCATTTCCACGCCGTCGTTCCGGCCGGCGGAACGTACACGGTCTACACCCGCTTCTCACCGCAGGCCCACACCGCGCCCTTCGTCAACGCCGAGGCCATCTTTGATCAGCGCCAGGCCGAGGCCGACGAATTCTACGCGGTCATTCAGGACCCTGGCCTGACCGAGGATGAAAAGAGCGTCCAGCGCCAGGCGTTCGCGGGCATGATGTGGAGCAAGCAGTTCTACCACCTCAGCACCGAACTGTGGCTATCGGGCGATCCGGGCCAGCCGCCGCCGCCCGACCAGCGCACCGCCGGCCGCAACGCCGACTGGACCCACCTGTACAACCTGGATGTGCTGTCCATGCCCGACAAGTGGGAGTATCCCTGGTACGCGGCGTGGGACCTGGCTTTCCACATGCCCGTCGTCGCCATGGTGGACCCGGAGTGGGCCAAGCGCCAGTTGACCTTACTGTTACGCGAGTGGTACATGCACCCCAACGGCCAGATTCCGGCCTACGAGTGGGCTTTTGGTGACGTCAACCCACCGGTCCACGCCTGGTCGGCGCTGTCCGTCTACAAGATTGACCGCGACCTCAACGGCGAGCCGGACACCGAGTTCCTGGAGCGCGTCTTCCACAAGCTGCTGCTCAATTTTACGTGGTGGGTAAACCGCAAGGACCGCGACGGCCACAACATCTTCCAGGGCGGCTTCCTGGGCCTCGACAACATCGGCGTCTTCGACCGTAGCGCGCCGCTGCCGACGGGCGGCCACCTCGACCAGGCCGACGGCACGGCCTGGATGGCGATGTACTGCCTGGACTTGCTCGCCATCTGCCTGGAACTGGCCCGCACCAGGCCCGCCTACGAGGACGTGGCGACCAAGTTCCTGGAGCACTTCATCTATATTGCCGACGCCATCTACAAGGAAGGCGGCGACGAGGTGGGGCTGTGGGACGAGGAGGATGGCTTCTTCTACGACGTGCTGCACTACCCCGACGGCCACTTTACACGGCTGCGCGTCAAGTCCTTCGTCGGCCTGATTCCCCTGTTCGCCGTGACGGTGCTCGACCAGGCCACCCTCGACGCCCTGCCCCACTTCCGCCGCCGCATGCAGTGGTTCCTCAAGTATCGGCCCTGGCTGACGGCCAACATCGCCTCGCTGCGCGATGAGGGCATGCAAGGCTCGCACCTGCTGGCGCTGGTGGGCCGTGAGAAGCTAACGCGCATCCTGCGGCGCATGCTGGACGAAACCGAGTTCCTGTCCGACTATGGCTTACGGGCCATCTCGCGCCAGCACCTCCATCGCCCCTTTGTCTATGAGATGGGCGGCCAGGCGTACACCGTCCAGTATGAACCGGGCGAGTCGACCACGGGGCTGTTCGGTGGCAACTCCAACTGGCGCGGCCCCATCTGGTACCCGGTCAACTTCCTGCTGCTCGAAGGGCTGCGCCGCTTCCACGCCTACTATGGCAACAGCTTCAAGATTGAGTGCCCGACCGGCTCCGGGGTCTATCTGAACCTGGACGAGGTAGCCGACGAGATCGCGCGGCGGCTGAGCGCGTCCCTGGTGCGCGGCGCGGATGGGCGCCGGCCTGTGTTTGGCGACGAAGGCCTATTCCAGACCGACCCGCACTGGCGCGACTACGTCTGGTTCTACGAGTACTTCCACGGCGACAACGGGCGCGGCGTCGGCGCCAGCCACCAGACAGGCTGGACCGGGTTGGTAGCTGTCCTGTTGCAGGGTCTGGGGGCCAAGCGCAGGGGGATGCCCGAAACCGAAGCCCTGTCCCTCATGGAAATGGAAGCGGATTAGAGGAGAAGGGAGATGAGCATTGAATTTGGACGCGATATCTGCGGCGACCTGGCCCAGGCGGGCGGGCGCGAGTGGCTGGTCACCAATGGCATCGGCGGCTATGCGTCGGGAACGGTGGCCGGGCTGCTGTCGCGCAGCTATCACGGCCTCCTCGTCGCGGCCCTCCAGCCGCCGCTGGGCCGCACGCTCCTCGTGACCAAGCTAGACGAGACGGCGACCTACGACGGGCGCGACTACCCCCTGTTCGCCAACCGTTGGGCCAGCGGCGCGGTGGACCCAGCGGGCTACCACTACTTAGAGGCGTGGCGGCTGGACGGCGCGATCCCCGTCTGGACCTTCGCTTTCGGCGACGCGCAGCTCGAAAAGCGCGTTTTCATGCGCCAGGGTGAGAACACAACCTACATCCTCTACACGCTGCGCCGTGGCTCGCGTCCCGTGACCCTGACGCTCAAAGCGCTGGTCAACACCCGCGACCACCACGGCGGCGCGCCCGCGCTCGGCGGCGACATCGCCGTGACCCCGGTGCCAAGCGGCCTCCAGTTCACGCCTCTCAACGGCTCGATGCCCTTCTACCTGCTCAGCGACCGCGCCCAGGCCGCGCCCGCCCACGACTGGTACCGCGACTTTTTCCTGGCCGTCGAGGACGAGCGCGGCCTCAACCCGCTGGACCAGCATCTCTACGCCGGCCAGTTCACGCTCACGCTCCAACCCGGCGAAACCCTGACCCTGGCCGCCAGCGCGGAACCACAGCCGAATCTGGACGGCGTGGCGGCGCTAGTCGAACGCGAGATGGTCGAGGCCCAGGTAGTCGGCCAGGCTGGGCAACCATCGCCCCCCGACTGGCTCGCCCAACTCCTGCTCGCCGCCGACCAGTTCATCGTCCGCCGCTCGCTGCCCGGCGCTCCCGATGGGCGCTCGGTCATCGCTGGCTATCCCTGGTTTGGCGACTGGGGCCGCGACACCATGATCAGCCTGCCCGGCTTGACCCTCGCCACGGGTCGGCCCGACGTGGCCGCCTCCATCCTGCGTACCTTCGCTCACTACGTGGACCAGGGCATGTTGCCCAACCGCTTCCCCGACGCGGGCGAAGCCCCGGAGTACAACACAGTCGACGCGACTCTGTGGTACTTCGAGGCAATTCGCGCCTACCACGCCGCGACGGGCGACGACGGCCTGCTGGCCGATCTGTTTCCGGTTCTGGCTGACATCATTGCCTGGCACCGACGCGGCACGCGCTACCGTATCCACGTGGATCCGGCCGACGGGCTGCTCACCTCCGGTGAGCCGGGCGTCCAGTTGACCTGGATGGACGCGCGGGTGGATGGGCGCGAGATTACACCCCGCACGGGCAAGGCCGTCGAGATCAACGCCCTGTGGTACAACGCCCTGCGTTGCATGGCGAGCTTCGCCCGCCGTCTCGAAGGCGCGATGGCCCTAGCCACACCGACTGGCGAGAGCGTAACGGGGCAGGGAGGGTGGGCAGCCCAGGCGGACGAGTACGACCGCCTGGCCGACCAGGCGCGGCAGGGATTCGCCCGCTTCTGGAATCCGTCCATGGGCCACCTGTTTGACGTGGTGGACGGCCCCGACGGCGACGATGCCAGTCTGCGCCCCAACCAACTGCTCGCTGCCTCGCTGCCCTACAGCCCGCTGGATGCGGCCCAGGCCCGCGCCGTAGTCGACATGTGCGCCCGCCGCCTGCTGACCTCCCACGGCCTGCGCAGCCTGGCCGACGACGACCCGGCTTACATCGGCCACTATGGCGGCGACTACCGCCACCGCGATGGGGCGTATCACCAGGGAACCGTCTGGGCCTGGCTCATCGGCCCGTTCGTCAGCGCCCACCTGCAGGTCTACCGTGACCCAGCCCTGGCCCATTCCTTCCTGACGCCGCTGGTCCGCCACCTGACCGGCGGCTGCGTCGGCAGCCTGAGCGAAATCTTCGACGGCGACCCGCCGCACTCCCCGGCCGGGGCGATGGCCCAGGCGTGGAGTGTAGCGGAGGCGCTGCGGGTATGGCGCGAGATAGAAGAGGTGGGAAGCGAGGGGCAGGAGTAGGACGGCGGAGGACGGAGGATGGAGGACGGAAGGCGGAAGGCATAGGAAGGCATGGGAAGGCATGGGAAGGTGTGCGGCTTTAGCGCATGGTCCGTGGCCTGAACGCCACGGCGAGAGGGCGTGTAGATAGTAGAGGAATGATCAAACCATGTTGACTCAAGCGGAGCATATACCCACCGTTCCCTGCCCGCTGTGCCGCCGGCCTAGTACCCCGGCCGCGCTGGCCGAGGTGGCCTGGCTGGAGGCGGACGCCCTCACGCGACTGGTGCGCCAAAACCCCCACTGGCAGCTGGCGAGCGGGGCCTGCCCGGCCTGTGTCCAGCAAGTCCTGTTGCAGACCTTGCTGGAGCAGGGGGACGCCGCGCTCCACGAACGGGTGCAGGCCGTCTGGCCGCTGGATGCGGCAGCCGCCTTCGGGGCGCTGCCGACACCGCTAAGGCTGCACGCCGACCCGCGTTTCACGGGGCAGGGCGTGACCATCGCCTTCATTGATTCAGGCTTCTACCCCCACCCCGACCTGACCCAGCCCGTCAACCGTATCCGTGCCTGGGCCGACGCTGGCTCGCCCCAGGTCAAGTCCATCGCATATACACCCGACTCGACGCCGACCTGGCCGGGCTGGGACGCGGGCGAGGCGCGGCAGTGGCACGGCCTGATGACGAGTACCGTCGCGGCCGGCAACGGCTGGCTGAGCCACGGGCTATATCGCGGGCTGGCGAGCGACGCCGACGTAGTCCTGGTCCAGGCCCGCGATGAACAGGGCTACATCACCAACGACACGATTACCCGCGCCCTCCGCTGGGTCCGCCAGGCCGCGCCTCTCCTCGGCATCCGCGTCGTCAGCCTGTCGGTCGCTGGCGATCTCACCTGGCCGCTGCACGAGAACCCGGTGGACCGCGCGGTAGCCGACTTGGTGGCCGATGGGATCGTCGTCGTGGCGGCGGCTGGGAACAGCGGCGAGCGGCGGCTCGTCCCCCCCGCCACCGCGCCCCACGCCCTCACCATCGGGGGAATTGACGATGCGGGCCTCTTTGACCATAATACCATTGCCCTCTGGCATAGCAACTACGGCGAGAGTGTCGCCGCCATGCTCAAGCCAGAGTTGGTGGCGCCAAGCATCTGGGTCGTCGCGCCCCTGCTGCCGCTGACACCGCTGGCCCAGGCCGCGCCCCGTCTCTTCCAGCGCCGCGCCGCCGGCGACGGCCAGGCCGACGCGGAAATCGCCCGCCAAAAGCTCGTCACGCCCTACTACCAGCATGTGGACGGCACGAGCTTTGCCGCCCCCGTTGTCGCCAGCGCCGCCGCCTGTATGCTCGAAGCCAATCCGAGCCTAACACCGGCCCAGGTGCGCGACCTGCTCATCGCCTCGGCGCAGCCAGTGCCCGGCGCGTCGTCCGAACGCCAGGGGGCCGGCGCGCTGGACGCCGGGCGAGCCGTGGCCCTGGCTTTGCGGGGAGCGCACGGCCCCCTGAATGGGCATCGCCTGGGGCCAGTGGTGGATGAAGTGGGAGTCACGTTTTGGCTTCATGACCACCACGCAACCCAGGTGCGGGTCGTCGGGAGTTGGGATGGCTGGCAAACGCCTGGGCTGCTGGCGGCCGAGGCCGAGCCGGGGGTCTGGGCCGCATCGGCCGGACTGTGCGCCGGGGTATACACCTACAAGTTTCTGCGCGATGGCGGTTGGCTGGACGATCCGGCCAATCCGCTCAGGGCGCCCGATGGTTACGGAGGCTACAACAGTCTACTGGTGGTGCCAGGCTGACGTAGAGCGGACTGCGATGGTTCAGGCCGACGCCTATGTCCACAACCCCTACGGCAGCGATAACTTTGTCGTTGTTACCGCCCCGTCCTTCCAGCAGTATGACGGCGATGAGCCACTTTGCCTTGCGCCCTCAGTCTGGTTATACTGAGGCATATAATCTGGACGCCGGTAGGGAGGAATCAATGACAGCCATGACCAAGAAGGCGCGGGTAGACGCAGCGGTGCGCGGCGGGGCCGTGGACCGGCCGCCCGTCAGCCTGTGGCGGCACTTCTATGAGAGCGAGGAGACAGCCGAGGGCCTGGCCGACTCGATGCTGGGCTGGCAGCGGACCTATGACTGGGACTGGTTGAAGATTAACCCCCGCGCCTCATACCACGTCGAGGGTTGGGGTGTGCGGCTCCGCTTCAGCGGCCAGCCGCTGGTCAAGCCCGTCGTCCTGGACTACCCGGTGAAGACGGTGCGCGACTGGGCCAGGCTCAAGCCCCTGCCCCTGGACAGCGGCCCGCTGGCCGAGCAGATCGAGGCGGTGGGGCGCATCCGCGAGGGACTGGGCGACGAGGTCTATGCCCTGGAAACGGTGTTTACCCCACTGTCCATCGCGGGTGACCTGATTGAGGGCGAGGACGCCGCCCTCCTGGCGCATATGCGTGAGGACCCCCAGGCCGTCCATGCCGCGCTGGAGATGATTACCGAGACTTTCTGCGACTTCTCGCAGCGCATTCTGGCCGCTGGCGGCGACGGCCTGTTCTACGCCACGACCTCCTGGGCCAGCTACAACACCATGACTGACGACCAGTATGCTGAGTATGGCCGCCCCTACGACCTGCGGGTGCTGGAAGCCGTCCAGGACGCGCCGTTCAACGTCCTCCACGTCTGTAACACCAATAATATGCTCAAGGCGCTGGGCGACTACCCCGCCCACGCTGTCAACTGGGCTGTCGGTGGGTCGGGCAACCCCACCCTGGCCGACGCTCTCAACATGACCTCCATGGCCCTCGTGGGCGGGCTGGACAACGCGACGCTCCAGCGCGGCGATGTGTCGGCCATCGAGCGCGAAGCGGCCCACGCGGCGCGGGCGACAGGCGGCCGGCGCTGGATGCTCGGCCCCGCCTGCTCCGTCCCGGTCGATGCGCCCGATGGGGCGGTGCGCGCCGCCCGTGAAGCCGTTGCCTAGCGCGTATTGCGTTGAACCGAGCGCGGGAAACTGATTATGTCTAGCACAACCATCGGTGTCACGCCGAAACCTTACGACTGGCGCATCCTGGCTATTCTGGTCGCCGCGATCCTGGTGAGCGTGATCCTGGTCACGCCTTACACCCTCTCGTTGCAGGCGGCCACGCTGAAGAACACGCCGTTGCCGCTGCCCCTCTCCATCCTGCTGCCCATCCAATGGATACAGACGACCATCCTGTATGGTATTCTGGCCGCGATTGGCCTCTGGGTAGCGGGGCGGATCGGGCTGGGCCTCCCCTTCCTGGAAAGCTGGCTGGCTGGCCGACCGGCGTGGGAGCGCGTGCGCCGCTTTGTGGGACCGGCCATGCTCGCCGGGGCGCTGGCCGGCGTCGCGATTCTCGTCCTGGATGGGGTCGTGTTCGCCGGACCGCTGCAAGCCGAGATTCAGCGTCTGGGGCTAAACACCTCCGAAGCGCCGGCGCTGGCCGCCCCGGCCTGGCAGGGCTTCCTCGCGTCATTCTATGGCGGCATCACCGAGGAGATTCTGCTCCGCTTGTTCGTGCTGTCTTTGCTGGCGTGGTTAGGTGGTTTCGTGAGCCACACAGCCGATGGCCGGCCGAGTCTGGCTGTGCTGTGGATCGCCAATATCCTGGCCGCCATCCTGTTTGGCCTGGGCCATTTGCCAGCTACCGCTGCGGCGGGCCTGCCGCTGGATGCCCTGGTTATCACGCGGGCGGTCCTCTTGAACGGCCTGGGCGGCCTGGTGTTTGGCTGGTTCTACTGGACGTTCGGCCTCGAAGCGGCCATGGTCTCCCATTTCACGGCTGACATCGTCTTGCACGTCATCGCCCCCTTATTGGCCGGGCGGTGAGGTCACCCCCACCACCACGAACGAGGCCGGCCGCGCAGCTTGAGCAGGACGCCCAGTGCGATGAGCAGTACGCCAGCCAGCGCGCCGTAGAGCAGCGGGTCGCGCAGGCGTTCGGGGACGGGAATCTCCCAGCGGCCCAGGCGTAGCGGTTCGGGCGGTGGGACGGCGTCGCCGCCAGCGCGGAAGGCCACCTCGGCATAGGCGTCGAGGCGGTCCGCCGCCAGGCCAGGGCTGCCCTTCACGAACGCCAGGGCCGGACTGCCCTCCGGTAGAACATTGTCGCGACGGTCAGCCGAGAACAAGGCGACGGTCAACCGCAGGCGGGTAGGGGGCGCCACGCCGAGGGCAGCCCAGCGCACGCGCATCTCCACTGTACGGCGTTGGGGCGAGAGAATCACTAGGTCGTCGCGCGTCGCCAGATCGGTCAGGTTTGGGTCCAGGATAGCGGGAATGTCGCGGCCGGCGCCGAACGCGGTACGAATCAGCCGTTCCCAGTTGGCCGGGCCAGGGGCGAGCCGTGTCGGGGTAAACCCAGGGAAGACGGCTTGCCCGCTATTTGGCTGCTGGTCCGTATCCACCGCGATTTGAAGCAGCGGCGCGCCTTCGCCTCGCGCCGTTCGCACGTCGGCCAGCTTGACCAGACAATAGAGGTACAGGTTGTCGCCCGTGACGCGGAACTCCTGTAGCAGGTAGGACGGGTCGCTGGCCCGCCAGCCCCACTCGCCCGCCTGGGGATCATAGCCGCCCTGTACGGTCGGCGTCCCTGTCCAGTCGGCCCCGTCGCCGTCCACGCCCACGCCGTGCGCCCGCAAGGGTCCGCCGAGGGCCAGCGCCAATATGAACAGTAATCCTATCACGACCACGCGATCACTGAAACCCATCATAGTCGCTCAGAGTCCACCCAAGGCTACCCCACCACAGGTATGTCATGCTGAACGAAGTGAAGCATCCCACTTTGCTAGGTGAGACCCTTACCCCGATTACGGGGCACAGGTCGCTGCGCTCAGGGTGACGGTCGGTTGTTACTCGGTTAGCAGGTCTCTCAAATACTGGCCCGTGTACGAGCCGCGCGTCTGCGCGATCTGTTCGGGCGTGCCCTCCGCGATGACCCGACCGCCGCCCGCGCCGCCTTCCGGCCCCAGGTCAATCACCCAATCCGCCGTCTTCACGACATCCAGGTTATGCTCCACAACCAGCACCGTGTTGCCCGCCTCCACCAGGCGCTGCAGGACACCCAGCAAGCGGGCCGTATCGGCCAGGTGCAGGCCGGTGGTCGGTTCGTCGAGCAGGTACAACGTGCGCCCGGTGACGCGGCGGCCCAGTTCCTTCGCCAGCTTGACGCGCTGCGCTTCACCGCCTGACAGCGTGGTGGCCGGCTGGCCGAGTTGGAGATAGCCCAGGCCGACATCGGCCAGCACCTGGAGGCGGGAGCGGGCGGCGGGAACAGCCTGGAATAACGCCAACGCCTCCTCGACGGTTAGATCGAGGACTTGTGAGATGTCATACCCATTATAATGCACCGCCAGCGTCTCGGCCGTAAAGCGGCGGCCATGGCAGGACGGACACCTCACTTCCATGTCGGGCAGGAGCTGCATCTGGACGGTCAAGACCCCCATACCCTCGCAGCGTTCGCACCGCCCCCCCGGCACATTAAATGAGAAGTGCCGCGCCGAGCACCCGCGCTGGCGGGCTTCAGGCGTCGCGGCAAAGGCTTCGCGGATGGGGGTAAACAGGTCGGAGTAGGTCGCGGCGTTGGAGCGTGGGATACGCCCGATGTGCGCCTGGTCAATGGTGATGACCTTGTCGAGATGCTCGGCTCCCTCCAGGGCGTCGTGCTCGCCGGGTGCGTCGCCCGCGCCAAAGAACCGCTGGCGGAGGGCGGGGTCCAGGATGTCGAACACCAGCGACGACTTGCCCGAGCCTGAGACACCTGTCACGGCGACCAGCCGCCCCAGCGGGAAGCGCACGGTGATGTCCTGAAGGTTGTGATGCCGTGCCCCGCGCACCGTCAGGGCTATCTCGGTCGATCCCCGACGGCGCGCTGGGATGGGGATGGCGGCCCGCCCAGCGAGGTAATCGCCAGTGATTGAGCCGGGTCCCTCGGCCGCCTCCGCCGGTGTACCCGCCGCTACGACCTCCCCGCCGTGCTTGCCCGCGCCCGGCCCGAAGTCCACCACGTGGTCGGCAGCCCGAATCATATCCAGATCGTGCTCGATGACGAGGACGGTGTTGCCCAGGTCGCGCAGGCGGCGCAGGACGCCAATCAGGCGGTGGGTGTCGCGCTGGTGCAGCCCGATAGTCGGCTCATCGAACACATAAAGCACACCGCTGAGGGACGAGCCGAGCAACGAGGCCAGCCGTAGCCGCTGGGCCTCGCCGGCCGAGAGCGTCGGCGACGAGCGTTCCAGGGTCAGATAGCCTGCGCCGACTTCGACCAGTCGGGCGATGCCCTCATACAGCGGGTCCAGAATCGACGCAGCGACGAGCCGTTCATCTGAGGTGAGGGCGCCGGGAAGGTCACGCAGCCAGGCGTCGAGGTCGCCCAGCGACAACCGCGACAGGGCGATAATCGTCTGCCCATAGACGGTCACGGCCCGGCTCTCAGGCCGCAGCCGCGTGCCCTCACAGTCGGGGCAGGTCGCGGTGATAACCAGGTCGCCCAGCTTGTCCAGGTAGTCCGGGTCCTGGCTGTGTTCCGCGTAGCGCCGTAGCAGAGCCGTGGCGAGGCCTTCGAAGCGTCCACCACTCACCGTCTTCGGCGGCTCGACACCAGGGAAGTGACGACGGAAGCGCGGGCTATCCACGCCGAAGAACAGCAAGTCGCGCTGGGCCGGGGTAAAGTCTTTGACCGACCGGTCCAGGTCAAAGTCGAAGTCGTAGTGTACCGCCGCTTCCCGTAGGACGGACAGTTGATAATGGATGAACAAGGTGTTCCAGCCCGGAACAGCCCCGGCCGGGATGCTCTTGCCCTCGTCCACCAGGCGGGGCAGGTTGGCCTGCTGGACCACGCCCAGTCCGGTGCAGGTCAGACAGGCGCCCTCGGGTTTATTGAACGAGAAGTGGCCCATGACCAGGGCGGGGACCGAGGCGCCACAGTGGGGGCAGGCAATAGTCTCGTCTGGCGCTGTCTCATCCTCAGCCGCGCTGGGTTCACCCTCCCACTCGGCGCTGGCCGGATCGAACGCGGGCGGCACATCCTGGCCGCAGTGTGGGCAGGGCCGCTGGCCCAGGCGCGCGAACAAGACGCGCAGCCAGGTGTAGATGTCAGTAGTCGTGCCGACCGTAGAGCGTGGGCTGCGATTAGTCAGGTGTTGGTCCACGCTGACTGAGGGCGACAGCCCGCTGATGGCATCCACCGGCGGTTTCGCCATGCCAAACGGGACCATGCCCAGCGACTCCAGGTACTGCCGTTGGCCCTCCCGATTGAGGATGTCGAAGCCCAGGGTGGACTTGCCTGACCCCGACACCCCCGTCAAGACCACAAGCTGATTCTTGGGGAGGCTCAGGGTCACGTTTTTTAGGTTATGTAACCGCGCCCCGCGAATGGTAATAGTGTCTGTCATCTGGCTTCCTGTATGAACCTATATGAAGTGGAAAGAAGACAAACTAGAGTTAATGACGCATTCCACCGTATTATACGCTCAACCCCAGCGCGAGGAAACGTCCCCAATCTATCTATCCTCCCCACCCGTGCTCTGGCGCGGGGGGCGTCAAGACCACCCTGAACCCCGGGCCGCCACATTCGCCCTTTCCCCTGGCAGCGTGCTATAATTAGGGGTGCGTGAGACGATGTCCGGCTACAGGCAAGAGGATACGACTTATGTTAAAAGGATTGATTACCAAGATTGTCGGCGACCCGGCGGAGAAGTTGATCAAGCAACTCCGCCAGAACGTAGACCAGATCAACGCGCTTGAGAAGAGTCTTGAGCGCCTGAGTGACGATGACCTGCGCGCCCGCACCGACACCTTCAAGGCCCAACTTGACGAGGCCACCGGCGATCTGCGCGAGCGCGTCAACGAGGCCCAGGTAGCCTTTAGCGAGGCGTCGGGTGATGAGCGCCGCGACGCCGAAGACGAGTTGAAAGCGGCCCAGAAGGCGCTCTATGAAGCCGAGGCCCAGGCGCTGGATGACATCATGGTCGAGGCGTTCGCCACGGTACGCGAAGCCGCCAAGCGGACCATCGGCCAGCGCCACTTCGACGTCCAGCTCATCGGCGGCATGGTCCTGCACCAGGGCAAGGTGGCCGAGATGAAGACGGGCGAAGGCAAGACCATCACCGCCACGCTATCCATCTACCTCAACGCCCTGACCGGACGCGGCGTTCACTTGGTGACGCCCAACGACTACCTGTCCAAAGTCGGCGCGCAACTCATGGGGCCGATTTACCACTTCCTGGGTCTGAGTGTCGGCGTCATCCAGGGCCAGAGCAACGCCAGCGAGTACCAGCCCAGCTACCTGTACGACCCGCATTTCCAGACCGCCGACGACCGCTACCAGCGGCTCCGCCCGGTGCCGCGCAAGGAAGCCTACGCCGCCGACGTGACCTATGGCACCAACAACGAGTTCGGCTTCGACTACCTACGCGACAACATGGTGCTGCGGCTGGAGGACCGTGTCCAGCGCGAACTCTACTTCGCCATCGTGGACGAGGTGGACAACATCCTGATTGATGAGGCGCGCACGCCGCTGATTATCTCCGGCCCCGCCGAGGAGTCGGCTGAGTACTATGTCAAGTTCGCCCAGTTGGTGCGCAAGCTGCGCGAGGACGACGACTACGTCATTGACCCGAAGCTCAAGGTGGTCACGGCGACCGAAGACGGCATCGAGAAGATGGAGCGCCTGCTCGGCATCCCGTCGACTAAGACGCTCTACGACCCCGAATACTACGAGATGACGCCCTACTTTGAGAACGCGCTCAAGGCGCAGGCGTTATTCCACCTGGACAAAGAGTACATCGTCAAGGACGGCGAAGTCATCATCGTCGACGAGTTCACCGGCCGCCTGATGCACGGCCGGCGCTTCTCCGAGGGCTTGCACCAGGCCATCGAAGCTAAGGAAGGCGTACCCGTCCAGCGCGAGAACCTCACCCTGGCGACGATTACCTTCCAGAACTACTTCCGTATGTACCACAAGCTGGCGGGCATGACGGGTACGGCCAAGACGGAGGAGGAGGAGTTTCAGCGCATTTACGACCTGGACGTCATCCCCATCCCGACGCACCGCCCGATGATCCGCGCGGATAACGCCGACCAAGTCTACAAGGCCGAACGCTCCAAGTTCGTGGCGGTCGTCAAGGAAATCGAGGAGATGCACCGCCAGGGCCGCCCGGTTCTGGTCGGTACGACCTCCGTCGAACGGTCGGAGATGCTGGCGGACATGCTGCGCCGACGCGGCGTCCCTCACGAGGTGCTGAACGCCAAGCTGCACGAGAAGGAAGCGGGTATCATCGCCCAGGCCGGCCGATTGGGCGCGGTAACGATTGCCACCAACATGGCCGGTCGTGGTGTTGACATTCTCCTCGGCGGCAACCCGGAAGGCATCGCCCGCGAGCGTCTGCGTCAGCAGGGTCTCGATCTGACCGAACTGGAGCCGGGGGTCTGGGAGCAGGCTCTACAGACGGCCCAGCAAGAGACGGAAGCGCAGCGCGAGAAGGTCATCGCCCTCGGCGGCCTGCACATCGTCGGCACCGAGCGCCACGAGGCGCGGCGTATTGACAACCAGTTGCGCGGCCGCGCGGGCCGCCAGGGCGACCCCGGCTCGTCGCGCTTCTACGTCGCCCTGGACGACGAATTGATGGTGCGCTTCGGCGGCCAGAACGTGGCGGGCATCATGGACCGCTTCGGCCTGGAGGACGACATCCCGATTGAGCACAACCTGGTGACGCGCTCCATTGAGAATTCCCAGGTCAAGGTCGAGGGCTACAACTTCGACCTGCGCAAGCACCTGCTCCAGTACGACGACGTCATCAACCAGCAGCGCGCCTTCATCTACCAGCAGCGCACCGACGCCATGAGCAAGTCCACGCTGCGGCCGACGATTATGGGCATGGTCGAGAAGGAAATCAGCGCCCTGGTCGAGCAGTACACCCAGGGTGAGCGCGCCGAGTGGGACCTGGCGGGGCTGCATCGGGACATCCAGCGCATCATCCCGCTGCCCGCCACCGAGGACGGCCAGACCTGGCAGGACATGCGGGCCGACGACCTCGAAGAGCACCTCATCGAGTTGGCCGAGGATGTCTATGACCAGCGCGAGCAGGAGTTTGGCCCGGAGATCATGCGCGAAATCGAGCGCGCCGTCCTGCTGCGCACCATTGACAACCGCTGGATTCACCATCTGACCGCCCTGGACGAGCTACGCACCGGCATCAGCCTGCGCGCCTACGGCCAGCAGGACCCGCTCGTCACCTTCAAGCGCGAGGGCTTCCTGATGTTCGGCCAGTTGACCGAGATGATTCAGGAAGACGTCAGCCGTCTCATCCTGCACGTCGTGCCCGAGTCGAGCGCGCCGCCGCAGCGCCGCTCGGCCATCCCGCGCGCCACGCGGCTCCAGGGCGCTGGGGGCCAGGTCCAGTCGTCCCAGCCGACGCCGATGCAGAAGCGGGCGGCCATGGGCAGCGCGGCGGAACTGGGGCGCAACGACCCCTGCCCGTGCGGCAGCGGCAAGAAATTCAAGAACTGCCACATGGGCCGCGAGACGGAGCTAGCCATGCTGCTGCAGCAGCGCGGCCAGAAAGGCGCGCCCCAGACCGCTGGCGCAGGCCGAGCCGGTCAGGGAGCGCCGGTGACCGCCCGTCCCCAGGCCGCGCCCGTCAGCCCGGCAAAGGGAACGCCGCCCCGCCAGGGCCGCGACGGCAAGGGCAAGCGACGGTAAGCCTTCTTCCCGCCCTACATTCACTCAACAGGGTGGCGTAGGGCGGGCCTCTTCTCGGCTTAAGTAGGAGGGAGAGTAATGCCGTATTCAATTTCTTATAACCGAGATGACGAATCTGACGAGGCGAAAGCGCGCTGGTTTCAATCCCTCACCCTCCAGGAGCGAATGGAGTTATTCAGTTCGCTCACTGATATGATTCTGGAAAACAACCCGCGTATCCTGGAGAGGAAACGCCATGCTAAACCAATTACGCGAAGTTTTCTTGTCCTTTCAAAAGCATCAGGTTAAGTATGTCGTTATTGGGGGTATAGCGGCTATTCTGCATGGCGTTCCACGGACGACATTTGACCTCGACATCTTGATCGAGGCGACTCCAGAGAATGCTCAACGCCTGCTCGACGCCATGCTTGATGCCAACTTAGGGACAGCCGCACTGACCACCCCTGAGCAACTTCTATCCAGAGAAATAGTCATCTTTAATGATCGGGTCCGTATTGACGTGCAGACCTCGACGCCGGGGATTAGCTTTGATGAAGCCTGGGTGAAGCGTGAGACCATGGAGTATCAGGGGCGAACCTTCTATGTGGTATCCCGTGAGGACTTAATTGCCTCAAAGCGCGCCGCTGGCCGCAGGATTGACCTGGAGGATATACGTCTGCTGGAACAGCAGGATGACGACGTTTCATAAGTATATGACCCCCGAAGAGCATCTTGCGCTGGATCGCGCCGCTCCCACCAAGAGCGAGTATATTGACGGCGTAATTGTCGCTATGGCAGGCGCGAGCCTGGAGCATAATCTTATCGTCGCTAATGTCGGGAGGGCGCTATGGGGGCAATTAAGAGGTCCTCCATGTCGAATTGTCCCCTGTGATACGCGTGTCTTTGTTCCCGCCACTGGCAACTATGTCTATCCTGACGCAACCGTCGGCTGTCAGTTGTCCCTGACCGTGGTGTATGACCGCGTGACGTTTGACCCCCCCTCAACCCCCTGAACCACAGTCTCTGCCCTTTCTCCCCGCGCCAGCGTGTCCACAAACCTCTACCCGACGTAGCGGCTTCTCCACCGGCTCGCCTCCCTCTATCCAGTATACTTAAGGTGGATGAATCTAACTCGATGGGGAAAGGAGGGCTACTATGATGACGCCAACTATGTCCCCGTTTGAGCAAGAGGCGACGGTAGAAACGTGGATGACCCGGCTCCATAGCCACGACGCCGTGCAGCGCCAGGAGGCGTATCATGCGCTGGTAGGGCTAGGGAAACTCGCGCTGCCGGCCCTGGTGGACGCCATGACGGACGGTGATGACCGCGTCCGGTTCGAGGCAGCGAAAGCTCTGGTTGAGATACACGACCCAAAGGCCGTGCCCGCCCTCATCGGCGCGCTGGAGGACGAACGGTCGCCGATACGGTGGGTGGCGGCAGAGGGTCTGACACGGCTCGGCTCGGCCAGCCGGGGGCCGCTGCTCCACGCCCTCATCGAGCATTCCGATTCGGTCTTGCTGCGCGAGGGCGCCCACCACATCCTGCGCTGCTGGTCGCGCCTCGGCTGGGGCGATGAGGTAGGTCCGGTGCTGGCCGCCCTGGAGGACCTCGAGCCGGCCGTTGAAGCACCGGTCGCCGCCTACGGTGTGCTGAGGCGCCTGGACAACAAGACATAGACCTGGCAGAGTTTCCTTTTCAAAAGACAGAAACCAGAGCGTCACAGCTTGACCTCTGGTTTCTGCTTTTTGAGCGTCGTCTGCCTCTGTTGAACCGCTATTTTGGCCCTGCGCTCTTGACGAGGTGATCGAGCAGGCGGCCCCGACCCGTGCCATCGTCGAAGCCATAGCCGGCCAGGAAGACCGAGGACGTCACATAGAAGCCGACATAGTCCGCCTGGATCACCGACTGCCGCCACGTCTTATTTAGCAGTACGCACGTCTTGACCGACTTCGCCCCGGCTTGGGTGATTGCATGTTTCATGAAGGCCATCGTCTCGCCCGTCGTCATCAGTGGGCGGGCGATAATGAC
>JAHCIP010000075.1 GCA_026129165.1 Anaerolineae bacterium | reverse complement strand
GGAACGGCTGCTGCGAGGACGATGGGAGGCGGGCGAGGCGTGCCTGTCGTCGGCTGAGGCGCAGACGCTCTACTCCATAGAGAAGCGCCAGACACAGCGTCTGGTGGCCCAGGCGCTCATGCAGAACGAAACCATTCCCCTGGCGGCTGTGGAAGAGGAACTGTGGTCGAGCATCCGCGCGGCGAACCAGGCCCGCTCGTAACCGCCCAACCCGGTGCGAGTCGCTATACCGTCGCCCTCAAACCCGGCGCGCGTGACCAACTCAAGACGCTGGACCTCCAGGTGCGCGCCGCGCTGGCCGAGGCCATCCTGGACTTACAGTTTGACCTGCCCCAGGGCGCGGAAGCGGACGAGATAGACCCGCAGCGGTTCTCGGTCTATCTGCCGCCCGTCGCCAGTGGCCTGCGCCCGTTCCTGGTCTACCGCGTGGTCCCGCCGCCTGCCTCATCCAACGACGCGCCGGGCGAGGTGACGGTTATCACCGTGGCTCAATACGCTTCGCCAGCCGCCGCACAGCCCGAAGGTCAGGCGGAGCCGATCACGCCCGTATCTACCCCGGCTCCGCCGTCCAAGTACCTGGTCTACGACACCCTGGTGCAGAAATTCACCCGCGACGAGATTGACGACCTCATCTTCGACCTGGGGCGCGACCTGCCCGACCTGGACGGCGAGAGCCTGCCGCGCGACACGAAGGAGGAGTTGGCGCGGGAGTTGGTCCAGTTTTGCGCTCGGCGGGGCGTTCTGGACAAACTGGTGGAGCGCGTCCGGGCCAAACGGCCCGAGGTAGTCAAACTTTAGGGACGGGTCGGCGTCAGGTTTGTCGGCTCATCCAGCGCGTAGTCGGTGTCACGCTGCTTGAAGCGGCGTGGCCCGATCCACGAGTCGAGCAACATCGCCGCGCCAATGACGATGAGGATCACGGCAAAGAGCGAGATCTTCAGCCCGACCATATCGCTGATGCCGATGACCACCAGCACTGCGCCGAGACCCAGCGTGAAGCGGCTCATCTTGAGGTTGACCAGGTAGCGGACGCCGTTCAGGGCCAGCAGCAGCAGGCCGCCCCATATCCAGATCAGTCCGTCCAGGTTGCGGTTGAGCAGATTGTCGAGCAGCCAGACGGCGCCCGTACCCAGCAGGAACAACCCCCAACTCAGGCGGACCAGCCAATCGTCGCGTTCTTTGGCATTGTCGATTTGAGGCATCATAAGTCTACCCCTTCTTTCAGAACAGCACGCCGTATGCGTGTCACTCTGTTCTACGGACAAGGGGTACGCAAGGTTGCTGCCTTGCCAACATTGTACGGGATGACGCTGGCCTTGCCATCAGTCAGGCGCAGGACGCGGGCCGAATCGAAGACGGTCTCACCGCAGCCGGCCACCTCAAAGGTGACTTCCAGCAATGTACCCGACGCGGGCCGAGCGCCGTCGCTGACCTGGCTGACCGCCAGCCGCACCTCACCCTTCTCGACGCGGTTCAGGGGGCTGAAGCCCTGGCTGAAGAGCGAGCCCACACGCGCTTCTACCTGGGGCGTGCCCGGCTCGGCGTCGCGCGGCTTGAGTTGCTTCTCGTTGTACGCCTGGCGGATGTCCGCGCCGTAGACACCCGCTGCCTTATCGAGCGTCAGGGCGGCGGTCACGACCTCGCCCACGGCGTAAGTGGGCTTGGATGGGCTAAGCGTCCAGGTGGCGGTGGGGTCATTGGCATCAGCGGCCCGCTTGGCCTCCACCGGTCGGTCGCGCACGACACTGCTCAGCGTCGGGGGCAGGATGGCGATGCGCGTGTTCTGCCCGTCGGTGGGACCCTGGCGGTCGTAGTTCTTCGAGACGAGCACGAGGTCGAGGATGTCCACCATGCCGTTATCGTTGATGTCGGCGCGGGGGTCGGAGGGCGGCTCGGAGCCAAACGCACGCGATACGAGGGCTAAGTCCAGGATGTCAATGATGTTGTCGCCGTAGGCGTCGCCGGCCAGCATCTTCAGGTCGCCCAGCACGGTGACCTCCTCGCTCGCCAGGAAGCGGCCCTCGACGGCCAGGTACTTGGGCATGTCCATACGGAGGATATGCCAGCCCAGCGGGATGTTGCGGATGACAAAGGCGCCATCGGCGCTGGTCTCGTCAAAGCCGCCATCGCCCCGGTCCAGGGTGACATACACGCCATTAAAGCGGCTGCGACCTTCGAGGGTTACGCGCCCAGTCACCAGGCCCGGATTAGCTGCGCCGATTGGGGGCTGCTCCACGACGCGCAGGGCGACGATGACACCGACGACCAGCACGGCGACAACAGCAAGAGCCAGGAGCAAATAACGACGTAAGGGAGTCATAGGCTTATTCCTGTCATAAGTGGCGGCCTAAGCCCAGTATATCCCATTTCAGGGGCAGACGCAATGGGTTGACGGGCCGAAGTTCGGAATCTACTGCAGGGTGTAGACCCGCCGAATCTCGTACTCGACCTGTTCCCCGTCGTCCTCGATAAAGACTCGCCGCTCACCGGGGCTGCACAGCGCCAGGAACTGGGCCAACGGCGCCCGCAGGCTGACCGGCTGGGCTCCTTCGGGGACGGCGTCCTGGGGAGACGCCACCAGGATAAACGTCTCTGTCCCCCAGCGTTCGCTCCAGACCTGGTACACTGTCCCACGTCGCGGCTCTCGGCGTACCATAGACCCTCCTGGAACTAGACAGCGGGTGGAATTGGGGCATACTTAGCCGCCTGTCTACACCAGAAGGAGTAGTCTTTATGAGGTTTCCTTGCAGATGAACCAGCACGCCGAACTAATCACATTGCTGCAAACGCTGGTGCAAACGCCCTCGGTGAATGGGGTCCACCCCGAAGCCGCCGTCGCCGAGGTAGTGGCCCGCTTTGCCCAGGCGCACGGCCTGGCGGTCGAAGTCGTCGCGCGCGCGGCGGCGCGTCCCAATGTCCTGGTGCGGCTTGGCCCGCCGGGCGAGGTCGGTCTGCTCCTCGTCGCCCACACCGACACCGTCGCGCCGGGCGACGAGGCCGCCTGGACGCATCCACCCTTCAGCGGGGTGATTGAGGGGGATCGGCTCTATGGGCGTGGCGCGGTGGACAACAAAGGGGGATTGGTGGCGGCGCTAGCCGCGCTGCTCCTGCTCCAGACTGACCCACCGTCCCGTCCCGTTGTCCTGGCTTGCGTTCCAGACGAAGAGGCTGGCGCGACGGGGACGCTGGGCATCAAGCATCTGAACGCCCTGGGCAAACTGTCGGGTCGGGGCGCAATCTATACCTATCCCGGCACGGACGAGTTAGTGCTGGGCCATCGCGGGGTCTACCGCTTCAAGCTGGTGGCGCGCGGGCAGGCGGTCCACTCCGGCTCGCTGGCCTGGCAGCAGGGGCAGGGCTGCAACGCTGTGACGGGCCTGGCCGAATTGGCGCTGGCTCTGGAAGGGCTGCGCTTCGCGGACGGGTCCACCGACCTGTTCGCGCCCTACCGTACCGTCGTCACGCCCACTGTCCTACGCGGCGGCGCCGGCCCGAGCATCGTTCCCGACCTGGCTGAGGCCTACGTGGACGTGCGGCTGACGCCCAACGTGTCGCGTCAGATGGTCGAGCAAACCGTCGCAGAGTTAGTTGAGGCGACGACCGCCCGGCGGCCCGGCCTGCGCGTCGAGGTCGTGCCCGATGTCTACCTGCCGCCGACAGTCATTCCAACCGACGCGCCGATTGTGCGGGCTGTTCAGGCCGCCGCGCGGCAGTGGTTGGGCCGGCCCCCGGTCCTGACCGTCTCCGGCCCGGCCAACGAGTCGTATCTGCTCAACGGCTACGGCATCCCCACCTGCATCTTCGGCCCCGAAGGGGGGAATGCCCACGCCGCCGACGAGTACGTCGTCCTCGACACCCTCTTCCCCGTGGCCGAGGTCTACGCTGAGGTGGCGCGGTGGTTGGCTGAGCATTGAAGACAGATGACGATTGAGCACCCTCTCGTTCTCGGTGACCGCCGCGCCGCGTGATCTTACCGCTTGCCGCTAGCTGTGCAGCCGCGTGAGCGCGTCGCGGACGGCGTCGCCCATCGCCCACGTTGTCGCCTGGCCGCCCAGGTCCGGCGTGCGTACCTTGCCCTCCGTTGTGACGGTCTCGATGGCCCGCATGAGGGTCTGGCCCGCCTCGCGCTCGCCCAGGTAGTCGAGCATCATCTGGCCCGCCCAGAACGTCGCCAGCGGGTTGGCGATGCCCTTACCCGCGATGTCGGGGGCTGAGCCGTGGACCGGCTCGAACATGGCCGGGCCGTGGCGCGTACCGGGGTCGGGGTTGAGGTTGGCGCTGGGCGGTAGGCCCAGGCTGCCCATCAATGCCCCGCCCAGGTCGGTCAGGATGTCGCCAAACAGGTTCGACCCCACCACCACGTCCAGGGTGTGCGGGTGGGTTACGAAGCGGGCGGCCAGGGCGTCAATGTGCCATTTGTCGGTCTGGATGTCGGGGTACTCGGCCGCCACCTGGGCGTGAACCTCGTCCCACAGCACATACGAGTACTGCTGCGCGTTGGACTTGGTCGCACTCGTCACCTTCTGGCGGCCCTCGCGCCGCGCCAACTCAAACGAGTAGCGCATAATGCGCTCGATGGCGTGGCGGGTAAAGACGCCGGTCTGCTGGGCCACTTCCCAGGGCCGGCCGCGATGCGTGCGACCGCCGACGCCGGCGTACTCGCCCTCGGTGTTCTCCCGTACGCAAATGATGTTGATGTCCTCTGGCCCTCGGTCGCGGAGCGGCCCCTGGATGCCCGGCAGCAGGCGCGCCGGGCGCAGGTTGACGTACAGGTCGTAGGTCTGGCGGATGGGCAGCAGCATCCCCCACAGGCTGATGTGGTCGGGGACGGTGGGGAAGCCGACCGCGCCGAGATAGATGGCGTCGAACTCGGTCAGAATCTTGAGGGCGTCCTTGGGCATCATCTCGCCGTGCTGGAGATAGTACGCGCAACTCCAGTCAAACTGCTGCGTCTCCAGCGTGAAGTCGCCGCGCAGCTCCGCCAGGAGGTTGAGGGTTTTCATACCTTCAGCGATGACGTCGTGGCCGATGCCGTCGCCAGGCAGCAGGACAATGCGGTAATGGCGCATTCGGGAGAGTTCCTTTCGAGACGCCTGACGCCTTTAGCCTCAGGCGGGCTTTAGCCCGACGGCCTCAGCCTCAGGCGCTCTCTGAGCGTGAGCCGTTGGGTGGACGAGAAGCATGGGCAAGTGACCGTGATGCAGCACGTCCAGGGCGACGCTGCCCATCAGGGCGCGGCTCACCCCGCTGCGACCATGCGTCGCCATGACAACCAGGTTAGCCCCCAACTGCTCGCACTGCTGCCGGACGCGCTCACCCGGCGCGCCTCGGCAAATGCACGTTTCGACCTTCAGACCCTCAGCCTCAAACTGAGCTTGTAGGTGGCCTAAATAGCCCTGCGCGTGGCGGCGCTCGCGCTGGTGGATGTGCTCGATGTCGTTCAGCAGTTGCCTGGTGTTGGCATTCCAGATCGACATGTCAATTGGTTCCAGACATACCTCGGTCAGCACCAGCGTCCCATCCAGCGCCTTCGCCAGCGCCGCCGCGTGGGGCAGGGCTGCCACGGCGAAGTGGGAGCCATCCAACGGGACGAGAATGCGCGGGTGAACAGCGGGCGCGAAGTCAGGCACGTCTTTAGCGGACCGCAGCAGCAGGATGGGTACGTGGGAGTGAGTCAGCACAGCCTCCGCGACCGAGCCGAAGACAGCCCGCCCGAGACCCGATCGGCCATGCGTGCTCATGATGACCATGTCTACGGGTCGGGTGCTGATAAATGAGACAATGGCCTCGGCCGCCGGCTCCGGGGCGACGACAGTATCCACATGCAAGCCTCGGGCGCGCAGGCCAATGGCGATCTCACCCAGGTAGGTACGGGCCTCGGCGACATGGACACCAATGGCCTGTAGCAGAACAAGGCGGGCCTGGACCGCCTGCGCTAACTGCGCCGCGACCGGCACGGCGCGCTCCGCCAGCTTCGAGCCATCCAGAGGGACCAGGAGAGTTTGATACATATGAACCTCCTCGTTGAGGCGCGCCACAGCGCAATCAGAGCAGGACTCCTGGCCCCATTATCCGGCGGGATGGCCCTTCATCCCGAAAAGAAACCGCGCCTGTGTGTGGAGATTTAACTACCTTCTGTCTACCCCCCTCGTCTCCCTCCGCATGCGGGGGGACAGGGGGAAAGGTTCGTCTCCCCCCGCAAACGGGGGATGGGGGGTCGCGCTACCTCATCTGCCGCAGCCAGACCTGCATCCGCCCCGGCTCGCGGTTGGCCCAGGCGTAGTAGGGGATGGCGACCACCTCCATCGGCTCGCCTTGTGAGGTGGATTTGTGTGACGAGGTGGCCCGATACAGCCGCCCGGCCCAGCCCTCGCCCGGCGGGACACGCCGCGCCGCCACCCGCAAGACCGTCACGCCCTGGAGCCGACTCGCGTCGCACGCGGCCGTGATAGGCGCGTCGGCGGGCAGGATCACGTCGCGTGGGTCGAGGCCAGGGTTGTCGGCCTGCTCGATGCAGTAGAGCAGCGGCCCGCGCGTCAGGGCCACCCGCCCCGCGTCCTCCTCGACATAGGGATGCGCTTCCAGGCGGCGCGGGACCATCGGCAAGCTCAGGTGAACGCGGTCGCCGGGCGTCCATGCCCGCCGCACCTCGGCGTAGCTCCCCGGCGTCAACGCGCCCGACCACGCCTCGCCGTTGACGGCCAGCGCGGTGCCCGCCTCGCACCAGCCGGGCACGCGCAGGAACAGGCTGAACTCGCCCTGCCCATCTACGATCATCTCAATCTCGCCGGACCACGGGTACTCCGTCGCTTGCGTCAGTCGGACCACGCGGCCATCGGGCAGTGTCGCCTCGGTCTGGTTGGCCGCGTACAGGTGGACCCATAGGCCGGCGTCGGAGACACTGGCGAAGTAGCCCGGCAGCATGGCGAGGGTGCGGGCGATGTTGGGCGGGCAGCAGGCCGTGCCGAACCAGGGGCGGCGGCGGTGCGTCCCGTCGTCGGCCAGCGGGTTCTGGTAAAAGTAGGTCTGGCCGTCCAGGGCGACGCCGGGCAGGACCGCGTTGTAGAGCGTCCACTCCAGCAGGTCGGCGTAGCGGGCATCGGCGTGATGGGCCAGCATACGCCAGTTCCACATGACGCTGGCGATAGCCGCGCACGTCTCGGTATAGGCGCGGGCGTTGGGCAACTCGTACTCTCGCCCCATCGCCTCGCCCTCGTAGCGCGACCCGGCCCCGCCCGACACATACATCTGCCGCTGGGTGAAGTGGTCCCACACGCGATCCAGGGCCGTGCCCAGGGCGGCTTCGCCCGTCTCCAGCAGCAGGTCGGTGACGCCAGAGTTCAGATACAGGGCGCGCACAGCGTGACCGTCCACGCTCGTCAGGGCGCGCACCGGGCGGTGGTCTTGGTGGTACTCGCTGCTCCAGCGGTCGTAGGGCCGGCCGAGCTTGCCGTAGCCGCGCACGTCAACGAAGAACTGCGCCAGGTCCAGGTAGCGCCGCTGGCCGGTGACGCGGTACAGCTCGACCAGCGCCAGCTCGACCTCCGGGTGGCCGTCCGCCCCTTCCTGCTTTCCCTCGCTGGCCGGGCCAAACCGCCGGGCCATGTGGTCCGCCAGCCGCGTGGCGATGTCGAGCAGCCCTGTCTTGCCCGTGGCGCGGACGTGGGCGACGGCGGCCTGGAACAGGTGCCCCGCGCAGTAGCCTTCGTGCAGGTCGTAGTTAGTCCAGCGTTGGGCAGCGCGTTCGCCCATAAAGTAGGTGTCCAGGTAGCCGTCGGGTTGTTGGGCGTCGCCCACCTCAGCGATGACCCAGTCCACCAGCGTGTCCAACTCCGGGTCGGGGTCGGTCGCCAGCGACCAGGCCGCCGCTTCGAGCCACTTGTAGACATCCGAGTCGTTGAAGAACCGCCCCTGAAAGGCGCCGGCTTTCTTGCCAGCAGCGATGCGGAAGTTGTCCATGCGCCCGGTCTCTTCGCACAGGCGGTACTGCGAGGGGAGCGTGACCTGGCGGTTGACCTGGCGGCGCGGCGCCCAGAAGGTGTCGGTCAGGCGCACGGCGGTCGTCGGTACGGGCCGCAGCCGCGCATAGGGGCTATGCGACGTATCTATGATCACCGAGGGAGGCACGGGGGTGTCAGGCATAGGGTGGTCTCCAATATACTGGTTGAAACGAGGTGTGAGTCAGACAAAGCCACCCGCTGTCGGGTGGCTTTGTGGAAGGTCGTGAGCGAGCCGTAGCGCCTATGTGATTTTGCTCTCAAGGAACTGGTCCATGCCAGCCATCTGCTCCGGCGTCATGGACCGCAGCATGTCCGCGTGTACCTCTTGAGCGTGCGCCAGAGCCTTCTGCTTGATCTCGGCGACGGTGTCGCCCGTCACCACATGATCACAGTCCATACCGAGGTCCCGACAAGCCAGTTGCATACGCACCTTCTTTCTGTGCAGAGACGATGGGGATTCGGACCGCGTGGGGGGAAAGTGGCTAAGGGTACTCCATATGCCTTGATTGTGCAAATGCATAAGGCTGTTCGGCTCACAGCGGCTGAATCCTCGGCTCGCTATTCTCCATGCCCGTCGGCAATATAACCGGCGTCTTCATTGGGCATCCCCCTCGGTCAGAAATTGCAGTAGCGCGGTATTGACGAGGTCCGGCGCTTCCATGTTAGCCATATGCCCGACTGCCGGTACCACCACCTTCTGGACATTGGGAACTTGCTGGTGCAGCAGGTCCGCAATGCGCCCCACATCAGGCAGGTCCTCTTCCCCGACGATCACCAGCGTCGGCACATGGATGTCACGCAGCCGTTGGCTAGCTGGCGGAGTAAGACCGTGCTCCGTATCACGGTTGACAAAGTGCCAGCCAGAGTAATCAGCGACGATGTGCGCCAGGCGGGCGGCGACCGCCGGCTGGCGGCGGATGGGCACAAAATACGGGTGAGCCAGCCACGCTGCTTTGGCAGCCGCGATGCCGCCCTGGCTGGCGGCCTGCCATATCAATTGCTGGCGGGCAGTAGCTTCTGGTGACCAAGAGTAACCACCCAGGACGCTGTCAATGAGAACCAGTTTTTTGACCCGCTGGGGATAGGCCAGCGTAAAATCGAGGGCGATGGCGCCCCCCTTGGAAAGTCCAACCAGATGGGCCTGGTCCACCCGCAAGTGGCCCAGCAAGGCTTTCAAGTCATCGGCATGAGTATAGCTTTCGCTGGTAGGCATAGCAGACTGTCCGAAGCCGCGCATATCGTAACGGATGACCTGAAAGGTGCGAGCCAGGGCCGCAAACTGGTCGTCCCACATGCGGAGGTCGAGCGTAAAGCCATGAATGAGGACGAGCGGCTGGCCTGAGCCGGACACCTCATAATAGAGCCGCGTGCCGTTGACGGCCGCGAAGTCCTGGTGTGGGCGCATGGCGTTTATTTCCTTTCTGTAGGTCAGATCTCTATTAGTCACTAGTCCAGGTCAAGGCGTGGCGTTGTCCTGCGGCGGCTCCCACGGCGTGCGGCGGGGAAGCCAACGCGGGACGTGGTGGCGGTACAGCCGGTAGTCGTCGCCAAAGCGAGCCTCAAGTCCTGGCTCTTCGAGCAGGGGAATGTAGACCAGGTTGACGACGAGCACAATGAGGAACCAGGCGAGCAGGGGTCGCGAGCCGAGCAGGAGGGCTTCACCCAGCAAGACCGCCAGAACGCCGCTGATCATCGGATTGCGGACGTGGCGGTAGGGGCCGAGGACGACGAGGCGACGGGGAGCGTCCCAGGGCGCAAGGGTTCCCTGGCCGACGGTCATAAACAACCGAATCGTCTGCGCCATCAGCCGCAGTCCCCACCCTATCAGGCTAAGCCCGGCGAGGATAGGGACCAACAGCCAGGGGCTCGGCCAATCCCATCCCAGCCGGAGGCTCCGCGTTTGCCATAGGATGAGGCTAGGGACGCCGACCAGGACCAGCCCCGGCAGCGCCAGGACCGCCCGCCACTGACGCCAGTGGGACATGAACGACTTCCCCTAGGCCTCGCGCGAGAGGGCGTAGACCCAGTAGACCCGGCCGTCGCGCACCATCTCATCACTCAGCCGCATGCCGATGCGCTCGGCCACGCGGCGGGACGCCTCGTTGCCCTGGCGAATCAGGCAGATGAGGCGGTCCAATTTGAGGGTGTCGAAGGCGAAGTCGCGCACCGCCGACGCAGCTTCGGTCGCCAGCCCCAGGCCCCAGTAGTCGCTCCTAAAGTCATAGCCCAGCTCGGTTTCTACCCGGCCGAGAACCTCCATGCGCTCCAGGCCGCAGTCGCCAATGAGCAGGCCGCTGTCTTTGAGGATGACCGAGAACAGGCCGTAGCCATAGCGGCGCTGGTGCTCCAGGTTGCGCTGAACCCACCACGCCATCTGGGCGCGGTCGAAGAGGACACCGCCAAAGGAGGCCATGACCCTGGGGTCGGAGAAGATGGGCAGCAGGGCGTCGACATCATCGGCCCGCATCGGGCGCAGCAGGAGCCGCTTGGTTTCGAGGCTGGGGGGCTGGATGGGAGTCACAGTAGTTCTCGTGGCGGGTCATACACAACAGATTATAGCACCAATCTAACTTAAGCCGACAAATACCGATCCAGGAAGTCGCCAATGGCGGGGTAGGCGACGAGCTTGTTGGCGAGCTTGACGATGCCGTGCCCCTCGTCCTCGAAGCGCAGATACTCGACCGGATGGTTGCGCGCCTTAAGGGAGGCCACCATCTGCTCGGTCTCGAAGATGGGCACACGCGGGTCATTGGCGCCGTGGATGACGATCATGGGCGCGGTGATGCGGTCCACCTTGTGAATGGGCGAGATCCTCTCCAGCAGGGCGCGGTCCCGTTCCAGGCTACCATACTCCGACTCGCGGTGGCTGCGGCGGTAGGCGCCGGTACGCTCCAGGAAGGTCACGAAGTTGCCGATGCCGACCAGGTCCACCCCGGCCGCCCACAGGTCCGGGTACTCGGTCACGGCGGCCAGCGTCATAAATCCCCCGTAGCTGCCGCCCATGACCGCGATACGCTTGGGATCGGCCCCGCCCTGCGTGGCCAGCCACTCGACCGCTGCCTTCAGGTCGGCCACCGAGTCCATGCGCTTGTCCACATCGTCCAGGTGGGTGAAGACGCGGCCATAGCCCGTCGAGCCGCGCACGTTGGGGGCCAGGACGGCATAGCCCCGGTGGACGAAGTAGGCAATGACGTTGAGGAAGTTGGGGCGCGACTGGCCCTCCGGGCCGCCGTGGACATAGACGACAACAGGCCGGGGTCCCGCTACCTCCCTCGAAGGTGCGTAGTAGAGCGCGGGAATCTGACGGCCGTCGAAGGCGGGATAGCGGATCACCTGGGGCTCGACCAGTTCGCTGGCTGGCACGCCGGCCAGGCTGCTGTGCGTCAGTTGCCGCGCCCTTTCCCCACCACTGCCTACCCTTCCCAGGCTTCCTGCCTCTGCCCCGCTTCCTATCTCCACCAGCCACACATCCGGTGGGCGGGTACCGCTGCTGAGGCAGACGGCCAGGCTCCGGCTGTCGGGCGACCAGGTTAGCGCGCTCCCTGCGCGAGGGTCGCGGCAGATGGGCAGCACGCTGATAACGCCCTGGGGTAAGCCATCGGGCACGTCCACGCGCTGCCCCGTTATCACGTCCAGCACGCGCAACTCCGACCAGCCATCCACATTGACGGTATAGGCCAGCTGGCGGCCGTCGGGCGCCAGGGCAAGGCCCTCTATGTCCCAGTCGGGCGCGTCGAGGACATGCCAGGACCGCGTCGCTACGTCGAGGCGCATCAGCGCGGCGGTGTCGCGGTCCTGGTCCGTCGCCAGGTAGAGGCTCTGGCCGTCGGCCGACCACTGCGCGCCTTCATAGCTTGCCTTGCCGATGTGCGGCGTCAGGTGGGTTGCCTCCCCGCTTGCCAGGTCCAGCAGGAGCAGGTCGTCGTCCAGGGAACGGTTGACGCGGATGAGGACGAGCCAGCGGCCGTCGGGCGACAGCGGGCCGGCGTAGACTGTCGCGTCGGCCTGGTAGACGAGCCGGATGTCGCCCGTCTCCAGGTCGCACAGGTAGGCGTTGAAGTAGCGCGGGTCGCGGCGGTTGGAGGCGAAGGCGAGCGTGCGGCCATCGCGGGACCAACTGCCCCAGTAGTGCATGGCGTCGGGGCGATTGGTCAGGTCGCGCGCGTGCGAGCCATCGGCGGACAGCAAGTAGAGTTGCTGCAACTCGTTGCCGCCGCTGTCCATGCCGAAGATGAGGCGGCCATCGCCGCCATATTTGGCGAAGTTGACCCGTTCGCTCTCGAAGGTCAGTTGCTCCGGCCAGCCGCCCTCGGTCGAGATCGCCCAGGCCTGCGGCACGCCGGTCATATCGGTGATAAAGGCGACGCGGTCGCCGGCCGGGTGGAAGCTGACATTGCAGGCGGCACGGATGTTCAGAAAGCGGGCAAAGGATAGAGGCGTAGACTGCGTCACAATGGTCTCCTCACGTCGTTGTGTCATGCGGCTTGCATAGCTGTCCTATTTACTACCACGCGTAGGGGGAAAAGTCAACCGAGACGCGGCCCTTACGAACATACTGAGGGCCGCGTCTCGGTTGCGAGGTTAGAATTGTCGAGGTTGTGGTTAGCTAAAGCGTTGCAGCTGGCTCTGGAAGGCCTGTAGATGGCTCTCCGAGCCGCGCTTCAGGTTCGTGAACACGGTCTTGATGTCGGCCTGCGCTGTCTCTCCAATGTGCGCCGTCAGGTCGGCAATGTCAGCCGCTTCGATGGCCTCGCCCACCCGGAGCGCGTCGGCCAGCGAAAGCTGGCCCTGGGCGACGAGGTGGGCGTACTGTGCCTGGAGGGTAGAGTCGGTGAAGACGCCCACGCCGTGACCCGCCGCCGGGTCGGCCAGGCCATAGCGGTCCAGGAGGGTCTTGACGGCGTCCATGTGGCGCTGCTCGGCCTGGGCGATGTTACTGAAGATGGGCAGCCGCCAGGTGTTGGCGAGAGTCACGTAGACGTCGTGGGCCAGCTTCTCCTCTTCCCGCATGTAGAGCAAGGCGGCGATTTCAGGGTTGGTCAGGTTGGCAGTGGGAACGGCCGTCGCCGTATCAGCCGTGCTCACACTCACCGAGGCCAAAGCGAGAACCAGAACCAGAAAGAATAGGAAGGCTATCCGTTGCATGTGTCATTACCTTTCTTCGATTGAACTGCGATTGTCTCTGCTCCTAGTGTAATAGGCAGCGGTGGAGAAGGTGTGGAGAAAGGGTAGAAGTCACATGGAGAAGGCAGTGTAACCTTCTGAGGTAAGGTCGCATCTTCTCTAGTAGAACCTTATCACCGCCAGGACGCGGTGACTCTCAACAGGAGGCATACCCATGAACGGTTTGGTCGCCTTTATGAATGGGACGTGGGGCCGCGCGCTGCGCGTCATCCTCGGCCTAGTCCTCATCTACATTGGTCTCTTTGTCTGGGGGGGCGGTGCGGCGGGCACGATCCTGGCCCTGATCGGCCTGGCGCCGATTGTCATGGGCCTCTGGGGCCGCTGCCTGATTGAATTCCTGATCCCCTCGACGCGCGGCCAGCGTCCATAGCACGCTGGCTGCAACGACAAGAATTGCCAGGGCGACTGCGAATGAGCGGTCGCCCTGGCTGTTTTAGTCTGGCCGGCGCGTCTATAATTTAGGCATGTTGCCCGCATCCGACAAGCACGGTCGCTGCGAACTCTGTGACCGCGAGCCGATCCGCATCACCCGCCACCACCTGGTCCCGGTCAGCCAGGGCGGGCGGGGCGGGCCATTGGCCGATCTGTGCGCCGCCTGCCACAGGCAAATCCATGTTCTGTTCACCACTGCGGAGTTGCTGGAGCTACGTTCGGTAGCACGGCTGCGCGACCACCCCGCCGTCCAGAAGTACCTGGCCTGGGTGCGCCGCCAGCCGCCGGAGACGGGGGTGCGGGTGAGGCGGGGGAGGAGGAGAAGGGAATAAGGATTATTCCCTATACCTTCCTCGGACGTCGTTCCAGCGCACGAGCAGAAGCTCGCGAATCATCCGCAGCGTGTCGTGGATGGGGCGGACGCGGCTATCGGACTGGTAGTACCAGTGGATGGGAACCTCTACGACCCGGTAGCCGCGCTTGAGGGCGATGTAGAGAACTTCGACGTCGAAGCCCCACCCCGTCAGCGTCTGGCGGGCGAATACGTCGCGGGCCACGTCGCGCTTGAAACACTTGAACCCGCACTGCGTATCCTCGAAGCGGGGGATGGCAATCACCTTGACCAGAAAGTTGAACACGCGGCCCATCAGGTGGCGCAGCGGAGGCTCGTCGTGGCGCACCGCGCCCGGCGCTTCCCGCGAGGCGATGGCGATGTCCCAGGTCGTCTGGCCGTCGGGGAAGAACTTGTCTAGCTCGGCGATGGGCATGGATAGGTCGGCGTCACACATAAACAGGTAATCGCCCTGGCAGGTAAGCATCCCCTCGCGGACCGCATTGCCCTTGCCGCGCACCTGGCTCCGCATCAGCTTGACCGTCGGATACTCGGCCATGTAGCGCCGCACCACGTCGGCGGTCGTGTCGGTGCTGCCATTCTCCACCACCACGATTTCAGCCGTGTAAGATTGCCGGGCAAAGTAGGCCAGAATCTTATCGAGTGTCGCCGGTAGCCGCCGCGACTCGTTGTAGGCCGGGATAATGACGGAGAGAAACGGGGCAGTGGGCGTTGTATCCGAGGCGCCCGCCGAGGCTTGCCGCGACACGTCCATACTGAGTCCTTGTCGGTCCATGAATCGAAGTAGCTCAATCATACTCGCCCAGTCAGGGCTAGTCAATCAAGAGGCGGTCCAGGTCGGCCAGCCGCGCCCGCCGCGTCGCCTGGACCTGGCGGCGTTTGCGCCACACAGCTGGCAGGCTCAGTAGACCGGCCCATTGGCCCCGCAGCCGCGCCCGCGCCGCCGCCCCCCGCCACGCGCGGAGAGCCTGCCAGGTCACGCGCAGTTGGGCCGCCAGAATCCGCCGCCAGTCGCGCCGCCAGAACTCGCTTGGGTAGTCCTTGACCAGCAGCCAGAGCGCGTTGCGGCCTGTGTAGTAGGACGCCGTGACCCCGCCGCCCGTTGCGCTCAGCTTATGGTAGACCACGGACGTCGGGACAAAGACGCAGCCATAGCCCGCCAGTTGCGCCCGCCAGCCCAGGTCCACATCCTCCAGGTTAAAAAAGAACTCCTCATCCAGCAGGCCAATCTGGTCCAGCATGGCACGGCGGTAGGCCACCGCGCCGCCACAGGCGCTAAACACAGGCTCTTCCTGGTCGTACTGACCCCGGTCCGTCTCCCAGACGCCTCGGCTGTTGGCCTGGCCGCTGCGGCTGAACGTGTCGCCCGCCGAGTGCAGCGTGTCGCGGCGGTCGAACAGGCGCAGCTTGGACGCGGCGAAGCCGGCCTCGGGGCGCTGATCCAGGGCGCGGACAAGCTCGGCCAGCCACGCCGGGTCGGCCTCGGTGTCGTTGTTGAGCAGGGCGATGAGGTCCCCGCGCGCCGCCCGAATCCCCGCGTTCACCGCGCCGGCGAAGCCCTGGTTGGTCGGCAGGATGATCAGCCGCACCTCTGGATAGCGCTCGGTGATGAGCGCCCGCGACCCGTCGGTCGAGGCATTGTCCACCACAATCACCTCGTAGTCGGCGTAGGTTTGCCGCCGCAGCGCGTCCAGGCACGTCGGCAAGTGCGCCGCGCCGTTCCAATTCGGAATGATAACCGAAACGAGATGGGACATAAGCCAGTGATGGAATCACAAAGGACACCAAGACACCAAGACACGAAGATATTTATTTATTCCTCTTTGTGTCCTTCGTATCTTTGTGACCTTTGTGACCTTTGTGATTCATAATGATGGGATAACACTTCATAAACTACAACGTCAGCCAACGCTTCAGGCTTCAGTCAGGGCGGCAAAGTAGGCCGCCAGGGCGTCGGGCCAGGGGCGCAGGCGGATACCCAGCGCGGCGGCGCGCGTGTTCGCCAGCGGGGCGAAGGCAGGCGGCCGCGCCGGACGCGGGTAGTGGTCAATCGGCTGGACGGGGACATGGCCGCGCCCGGCCTGGGCCAGGATGGCGCGGGCGAACTCCCAGCGCGAGGCGTAGCCCTCGTTCACCAGGTGGAAGATGCCCGCCGCCGGCCGGGCCATTAGTTGGCCGATGGCGTCGGCCAGGTCGTCGCAGAAGGTCGGATTGCCCACCTCGGTGGTCACGATGGATAGGCTGCCGCGCTCGTCCGCCAGTTGGACCATGCGCGTGACGAAATTGCGCCCGCCCAGGCCGTAGAGCCAGGCGGTGCGGGCGATCTGGGCCTGAGGGTAGGCGGCCAGGACGCGCTGCTCACCGTCGAGCTTGGACGCGCCGTAGACCGACAGCGGGTTGGTGGGCGCGTCCTCGGCGTAGGGTGTCTCATTGTTCAGCCCGTCGAAGACGTAATCGGTGCTGACGTGGACCAGTGGGATGCCCAACTCGGCGGCAGCGCGAGCCACATGCTCCGCGCCCTGGCCGTTGACCTGGGAGGCTCGTTCCGGCTCGCGCTCGCAGCCGTCCACGTTGGTCATAGCCGCTGCGTTGACCAGAGCCGACGGGCGCAACTCGACCAACCGCCCGACGATCCCCGTGTCCGCCACGTCCCACTCCGGTCGGGCGAGAGGGAGGACGGCATGGCCTTGCAGTGGCAGCCGTCGCGCCAATGCCCGCCCTAATTGACCGTTGGCGCCCAAAATAGCGACAGTCATCGTCCCCCCTCTCTGGCTCTAATCCCGCTCTTCCTTGGTCGGCAGCGGCACCGAGGGATCATCCTCGCCTACGTCGCCCGGCTCGCCCATCTTCTCCCACAGGCGAATATCGTTGACGCCCAGGTCGCGCAGGTGCAGGTGGTCGTTGTAGCTGACCAGCCGCCAGTAGTACAGGCCGTCGGCGCGGGGCCAGCGCTGCCAGTGGGTGATGGAGGTGTTGTGGGGATAGAAGTCAATGCGGGGCGCCTGGAAGGTGTTCAGGCCCATGAAGAACGAGAATGAGCCTTCGATGACGCCGCCATGGCAGACGACGACGACCGTCTGGCCGGCGTGCTCGCGGGCAACACGGTCGAGAGCGGTGCCCACACGCAGCATGAACTGGGGCCAGTTCTCGCCGCCCGCCGCCAGGGGGCGCAGTGGGTCACGGCGGAAGTCGGGGATGCCGAAGCGGGCCTTGAACTCGTCCAGGCTCAGGCCGTCGGCGTCGCCGGGGCGCAGTTCCTGGAACTCCGGGTCCCAGGTAATGGGCAGGCGCAGGGCGGGCGCGATGGTCTCGACGGTTTGGCGGGCGCGAGGCAGGTCGCTGGCGATGAGCACATCGGCCTTGATTTCGCCGGAGCGCATCAAGCGGTCGCGCAGCCGTTGCGCCTGCGCCAGTCCAAGCGGCGTCAGGCCCTGGTCGCCTTTCATGCCACCGATGATAGGGTTGACATTGCTGTGGGCCTCGCCGTGGCGAATCAGGTAGAGATTGGTAATGGGGGTATCAGCCATGCGAACAAAACTCCTTGGCAGTGACTCGGTTCAAGCCTGTAGTATAATTGAGTTTGGGCAGGGAAGCGAAGAAATGCAGAGCAACGAGCGTGCCTACAGGGCCAGAGGCTCGTATGACCATACGTATCGCGTTGGATGTCATGGGCGGCGACTTCGCGCCAGTCGAGACCATAGCAGGGGCCGTCGCGGCGGCGCGGCAGTCGCCTGATCTGAGCGTGCTGCTGGTAGGGCGACCGGAGGTTATCCAGGCGGAACTGGTGCGGTATGCGACTGATGGTCTGGCGCTGGCGATAGCGCCAGCCAGTGAGGTGATTCAGTTCACCGAACGGCCGGCGCTGGCGGTCCGCCAGAAACCCGACGCCTCCATCAACGTGATCCATCGGCTAGTGCGGGATGGGCAGGCCGACGCCGCGCTGACGCTCGGCCACACCGGCGCAGCGCTCATCTCGGCCATCCTGACGCTGGGCCGCCTGCCAGGCGCGGAACGGCCCGCCGTCATCCTGCCCTCCATTCTGGGGCTGAACGATGCGACGGTGATGATTGACCCCGGCTCGAATGTGGACTGCCAGCCGGAACACCTGCTCCAATTCGCCGAGATGGGTGTGGTCTACATGCGGCAGGTGCGGGGGATGGCTGAGCCGACGGTGGGACTGTTGAGCAACGGCGCTGAAGACAACAAGGGGAATGCCCAGACGCGCGAGGCGCTTGGGCTACTGCGAGCCAGCGGTCTGCGCTTTGTGGGCAACGTCGAAGGCCACGACCTGACGTATGGCACGGTCAATGTGGTCGTCGTGGACGGCTTCGCAGGCAATCTGGTCCTCAAGAGCCTGGAGGGGGCCCTGGAACGAGCGCTGGCCCTGGCAGCGCAGGAACTGGCCGCTCTGCCCGCGGAGACCCAACCGGACATCCAGGCGGCGCTGGCTCGACTGCACGCCCGCTTCGACTATGCCACCTACGGCGCGGTCCCCATTCTGGGCGTCAACGGGCTGTCCCTCATCGGCCACGGCCGGTCGCGCGCGCCGGCGGTCACCAACGGCCTGCTCAACGCCGCCGAGGCGGTCGAAGGGGGATTGGTGGCAGCGCTGGCCGAGGGGCTGAGGAACAGACAGACCTGACAGATTATACAAACCTGTCAGGTCCGGAGCGGGGGAGGTTAGCGGGCCGGCGCCAACTGGCGCATGCCAAAGCCGATGTAGAGCAGAACGATGGCGAGCAGAGCGTGGAGCAGGGCATCGGCGACGTTGTTGACGATCAGGCTGTTGAGCAGGTCGTTCAGGCCGGGCACGAAGCTGCCGACGGTGACAATGGCATAGATGATGCCGAAGACACGGGCAATCAGGCTCATCGTAGAGCCGCCGGTCATGCCGCCGTAGACCAGGGCCGCGCCGGTGACAATATGGATGAGGTTGTGCAGGACGTTGACGCCGAAGAGGCCAAAGATGGGGTTGTTGACGAAGCCGATGAGACCGACCAGGATGAGGATAGCGCCGAGAATCTGGAACAAGCGAGCCATGTTCATAGGGTCTCCTTTCATCTCACGCTTCACGCTGAGGACAGTGGGAACTAAGCGGCGGCAGCTATCTGCCCCCACTCTAGACGACGCGCATACGGGCCGTGCGGATGTATCGGCGACCTGACTACAGGAGGGAAGAATGCGATTACAGGGTATTCGGGTGTGCTATTTTATCGAGGAGGGGTTTGAGGACCTGGAGTTCTGGGTGCCGGTGATGCGGCTGCGCGAGGAGGGCGCGCGGGTAGTCGTTGTGGGGACGAGCGCGGCGCACTACACAGGCAAGAATGGCCTGAAGGCCAACGCCGACACATCAGCGGACGCCGTGAACCCCGACGACTTCGACGCGGTGGTGATTCCCGGCGGCTGGGCGCCCGACAAACTGCGCCGCTACGATAGCGTCCTGAACATCGTCCGCCGCGCCAATGAGCAGGGCAAGATCGTCGGCGCCATCTGCCATGCCGGGTGGGTGCCCATCAGCGCGGGCATCGTGCGCGGGCGGCGGGCGACGGGTAGCCGTGCCATCAAGGATGACCTGGTCAACGCCGGCGCGACGTGGGTGGATGAGTCGGCCTTCCGCGACGGCAACCAGGTCTGGGGGCGAGTGGTGGAGGACATCCCGAATTTCTGCCGCGAGTTGGTCACGGCGATTGAGGAGTGGGCGCGGGAACGCCAGCCGGCCTAACTGGTCGGGTAGCCACAGAGGGCTCCCCCTACCATGCCTCGCCGTTTAGGGGGCGATCCCCTGCCCCGTGGCCTAAACGCCACGGCTGCCTCTGACTACTGGCTGCTGACTACTGACTACTGATTTACTCCAACCCATAGGGCCGCTGCCAGCGTCCGGGCAGGTCGGCTAGCGCGGCGGCGAAGCACCCGTCGGGCGTGGTGACGGTGACGGTGGCGCCGGCGACCGCGCACGAGACGCGAACATAGCCCAGGCCCACCGCCCCGTCGGGCGCCGGCGCCACGCTGGTCAGGACGCCAATGGCTCGCCCGCCCTGCTCCAGCGCCGTCCCAGGCGCGGCGTGGACCTCCGGCTGGCTGAAGCGCAGGCCCATGAGGTGCTGCTTGAGCTTCTGGTAGGTGTCCAAGCGGGCGACGACCTCCTGGCCGATGTAGCAGCCCTTGGTGAAGCTGACCGCGCTCAACAGGCCGGCTTCCAGCGGGTTGTAGGCGTCGGTGATCTCATGCCCGTACTCGGGCCAGCCCGCCTCGATGCGCAGCCGGTCGTAGGCCGCGTAGCCGATGGGCGTCGCGCCGGCCTCAATCAGCCGCGCCCACAACTCGGCCACGCGGCCCGGCTCGACGATGAGGTTGACTCCTTGCCCGCCCAGCGGGTCGGCCCCCGCCACCAGCGTCTCTGCCTCGGCGACGGGCATGAACTGGTAGCGGCGCACGAACTCGTCGTCCAGGAACTCCGTCTCGGCCTCGCCGAGCGCCGCCCGCACCGTCTCCACCGCTTGCGGGCCGTAGACGGTCAGCATGCCGGTGTCGGCGGTCAGGTCGGCCACGGCCACTTTGTCGCGGAAAAAGATATACTGGCGCAGCCAGCCCGCCAGGCGCTTGTGGCTGCCCAGGCTGCCCACCAGGAGCGTCTCGTCCTCCCAGGCGTAGACGAGGGCGCGGTCCACCATGCGGCCGCGCGCGTCGGGGAAGACGGTGGGTTTGCCCAACCCAACCGGCAACTGGCTGAAGTCGTTGGTGGACATCCTCTGGAGGAAGGGCAGGCGGTCCGCGCCTGTCAACTGGACGCGGCCCCAGGCGCTGCGGTCTATCACCCCCACGCTCGTGCGCACCGCCACCACCTCGGCTTCCACGTCGCCATAGTCGGCTGCCAGCGTTTGGCTGTTGACCTGAACTGTACGCTGCGCTGGAATGGTTGTGATCACGCTTATCCCTCTAAACCGCCGTTCAACCTGCTAACAGCTTCAAGAGGCGGTCCGGACGCTGGCGGAACTCGGACCAGGTCAGGCGGCCGGCCATCAGGGCCAGCAGCGTATCGGTGAGGAGGCGGTTGACGGGCGTAGGTACGCCCTTGCGCTCGCCCCACTCCACCACCGCCCCATTGAGAAATTGGACTTCGGACTTGCCCTTGCCCCCGGCCATGTCAATGTGCAGTGAGGGCATCTTCCCCCCGCGCCCGCCCGTCACCATGCGTTGGAGGATGCGCTGGAGCAGGGGCAGGGGGAGGTAGCGGAGGGCTGGCGGCAGCAGGCCGGTGTGGAGGCCCGGCAGGCTGACGGCGGGGATGCGCCAGGCGCTCATCACTGCCACGGCTTCGCGCAACGCGGCCACCTCCAGGCGGAACAGGCGCGGGTCGGCGTACATCTCGCCCGGCGGCATATCGAGGATGGCCGACGAAGCGTTGCCAATCATGTTGCCTAGCAGCTTCGACCACTTCATGGCTCGGTAGTCGGTATAGGGCCGCACGACGAAACCAGCCTGCCGCAACTCCGTATTCCGTATTCCATATTCCGTGTTCCCCTGGACAGGCGCGATGCCCAGCCCGCCCTTCTTGCGCGTCTCGATGTGGCCCATCGCCGGCACGCTCACCGGAATGGTCACGCTGGCGGCCACCAGGGGCGCGGCGGGCAAGAGGCGGCTCACCGCCTCCTCGCTGCCCACGCCGTTCTGGAAG